>NZ_SSWO01000006.1:0-488752 GCF_004803625.1 Burkholderia sp. LS-044 | reverse complement strand
CGCCGCGGTGCCCGCGCCGCCGCCCAGTGCGCCGCCGACGATGGCGCCCGTGCGTTCGCGCTTGTTCGACGTCACCGCGCCGCCTGCGCCGCCGCCCACGGCCCCGCCGATGATCGCGCCCGTGCTCCCGCCGACCGCGTTGCCGACCGCCGCGCCCGCGACACCGCCGAGCGCGCCGCCCAGTGCGTTGTTCGTGTCACCTGCCACGGCAGGCGCCGAGACCGCCACCATCGCGCCGACCATCGCTGCCATTCCGGCCCATTTCTTCAGCATCTGTCTACCCTCGCCACTTTTCGAGATATCGATGCGCGAATTTAGCACCTTTCCGGTAAACCTATCGTAATGAAGCGTTAAATCCGGCTTCCCATGGCGATCTCCCGCGTGAGCGGACATGCGTCGTCCGGGTGTCGCCGCCGGGATTGCAATCGGCGCGGCCGCCATCGACGGGCCGCGCAACAGCGCGTCGACACACCACGACCTGCACCGCATCGCGCAGAACGCCCGGCCTGCCTTCCTGCGTCCGCGATCCTGCATTACCATCGAGCGTCCGCCGCGCCTGCCCGCCTCCGGCAAGCGGGCCTCCAGCCACCTCCCCGTTCGCGCACCCATGCTCGCTCTCGTCATCCTCGCCGGCCTGTGGGCCGGACTGCAGAACACCCTCGCGGGCGGCGGCTCGTTCGTCACACTGCCCGCGCTGATCGTGTCGGGCATGTCGCCGCTCTCGGCGAACATCACGTCGACGGTCGCGCTGTTTCCCGCTCAGGTCACGACCGGCTGGGCGAGCCGTAACATGGTGCGCGGCGTCGGCAAGCTGTCGTTTCGGGCGATGTTCGCGATCAGCGTGGTCGGCGGCGCGCTCGGCGGGCTGCTGTTGCTGAAGACGCCTTCATCGATCTTCTCGCGCCTCGTGCCGTGGCTCGTGCTGTTCGCGACGATCGTATTCGCGTGGGGCAGCTTCTTCCGCAAGCCGGGCGAAGGCACGGCCCACCTCGGCACCGTCCCCGCCGCGTTCTCGCAATTCATGATCGCGATCTACGGCGGCTACTTCGGCGGCGGGCTCGGCTTCCTGATGATGGCCGTGCTGACGATGGCCGGCCTGTCGCCGCGTCACGCGATGTCGACGAAGAACGCGCTCGCGGGCGTGATGAACGCATCGGCCGTCGTGCTGTTCCTGACGTCGCCGCACCTGCACTGGGGTAAGGCGCTCGCGCTCGGCGGCGGCGCGATTGTCGGCGGGCTGCTCGGCACGTGGGCGCTGCATCGCGTGAACGAACGCGTGCTGCGGATCGGGATCGTCTGCATCGGCGCATTGCTGACCATCGGGTTGTTCGTCAAGCCGATCTGACACGCGCACACGCTTGTCGCCGCCACGGCAATTGATGAGCAAACCGCAAGACGTCTTTCTCATATCTCGTTTGCGGTGACGGCGGTGTCCGCCCACAATCCGGGTTGCCGTCGTCATCGCCCTCTCGCGGGCACCGACCGGTACTTCGCGGCCGCCATTCCGACTCACCGCCGGCGGCCCGGCACATCGCGTCACACACGCTCCCCCGACATCGGCGCCCCTGCGGCGGCAGAACGTTGCCGCCGCTGCCCGATGCGTTCCCGGCCAACAATAACTAGAGGTAGGAGATGCAGGACAATTCTTTGAGGCAAAGCCTCAAGCAACGGCACATCACGATGATCGCGCTCGGCGGCGTGATCGGCGCAGGCCTGTTCGTCGGCTCCGGCGCGATCATCGCGACCGCCGGCCCCGCGGCGATCCTGTCGTACCTGATCGGCGGCGTGATCGTCACGCTCGTCATGTTCATGCTCGGCGAAATGGCGTCCCGCAATCCCGACAGCGGCTCGTTCTCCACCTACGCGAGCAGCTATCTCGGCGAATGGGCCGGCTTCGCGGTCGGCTGGCTGTACTGGTTCAAGTCGATGATGACGATCACCGTCGAGGCGATCCTGCTCGGCGCGATCCTCAACGATTTCCTGCCGTGGCTGCCCGTGTGGGCCGGCGCGCTGTTCATGCTCGTGACGCTGATCGCGAGCAACGCGTACTCGGTGCGCTCGTTCGGCGAAGCGGAATACTGGCTGTCGTTCGCGAAGGTCGCAACGATCGTCGTGTTCATGGCGCTCGGCGCATCGATCCTGCTCGGCTTCCAGCCGCGCATTCCGGCGCCCGGGCTCGTGAACCTCACGGATCACGGCGGCTTCATGCCGAACGGCATTTCGCCCGTGCTTGCCGGCGTGATGGTCGTGATCTTCTCGCTCGGCGGCAGCGAAATCGCGGCCGTGGCGGCGGGCGAATCCGAGAACCCGAGCAAGAACGTGATCCGCGCGATCAAGAGCGTGATCGTGCGCGTGATGGTGTTCTACGTCGGCTCGGTGTCGATCCTGATCCTGTGCATGCCGTGGACGGACAAGGCCAACCTGAAATCGCCGTACGTGTCGCTGTTCGGCATGGCGGGCTTCACGGGCGCGGCCGTCGCGATGAAGATCGTGCTGTTCGTGTCGTTCATGTCGGTGATGAACTCGTTCCTGTTCTCGAACTCGCGCATGCTGTTCTCGCTCAGCCAGCGCGGTCACGCGCCCGCGATGTTCGGCCGTACCAACGCGAAAGGCGTGCCGATGAACGCGCTCGTGCTGTGCCTCGCGATCTGCGTGTCGATCCTCGGCGTTCACTTCGTGAGCGGCGGCGACCTGTTCCTGATGCTCGCGAAAAGCAGCGGCGCGTTCGTGATGATCGTGTGGATCTTCATCATCGTCGCGCACTTCGCGATGCGCCGGCAGACGAAGCACGAGCGACGCGACCCGGCGGCGTTCCGCGCGTGGTTCTATCCGGTGTCGAACTGGGTCGCGCTGCTGGCGCTCGTCGCCGTGCTCGGCTCGCAGGCATTCAACCCGGATTCGCGCTTCCAGTTCTGGTTCACGGTATCGACGGCGCTCGCGATCGTCGCGGCGTATTTCCTGCGCCGCAAGCCGGCGCAACTCGGCGAAACGGCCGGCGCGAAGCTGCGCTGACCGTTGCCCTCGGCGGGCGGCGCGCTGGCCGGCGCCGCTCGGCCAGTCAGTTGCTCAACCGCTTGGCTTCTCGGCCCCTCGGCGGCTAAGCCGCTCAAGTGCCTGGCGGCTTAGCCGAACGGCCGCACGCCGATCAGCCAGCCGTGCAGGAACAGCACGAAGACGGCCCAGACGACGAGCCCGGCCACGATCGCCACGACGTCGCCCGACAGCCTGCCCGCCGGATAACGAACGCCTTCGCGGCGGTCGCGCGCGCGCCACACGACAAAATCGACGAGCGACCAGACGAAGAAGGCGCCGAACAGCACGACGGCGTGCAGCGTGCCGTTCGCGAGCAGGTGCGCGATCGCCCAGACCGCCACGCCGGCCACCATCGGATGGCCGACGAGCGTCTTGATTCGGTTGCCGGGCACGTAGGAGGCGGCGATCAGCACGAATGCGATCGCGGTCAGCATGCCGGTGAGGTGGCGCACACCGACCGGCGACACCCACAGCAGCGTCGCGCCCTGGCGCGCGATGCCGTAACCCCAGACGATCAGCACGAAGCCGACGATCGATGCGATCGCATAGGGGCCCTTCCAGCCTTTCTCGCCGATTCGCTCGATCGTCGCCGACCGCCAGCCGTCCGCGACGATCCGGATCGAATGCACACCGAGGAAGATCGCTAAACCGAGAATCAGGACGAGCATCGGTTGTCTCCGTCTGGAATGATGGGTGGGGAAGCGTCCCGCGCGGCATACGATGCGCCGTTCGTTGGAGCCGGCGGCGAGGCCGGCGCGGATCGCGCCAGTCACGGGTGCAACCCGCGCCGATCATAAACGCCGGGGCCGCCGTTGTGAAGCACGGGGGATGTGCGGTGCGGCAAGCCGCATGACTTTACGCGCCTGCGCGGGTGCACCGCCTGGCACCCGTCATGCGCCGCGCGTCGCGCGAATCGCCCCGGCACGTTCGAGATCGAAAGAAAGGAAAGCGAAATTTGTGAAGGTGTCGCTTCGCTCGACCGGCATCAGGTTTGCTTGCGCTTCGCCGGTGGTTTAGTTGCTGGTTTTGCTGTCGGTTTCGCTGCCGGTTTCGCTGCCGGTTTCGCTGCCGGTTTCGCTGCTGGTTTCGCCGTCGGTTTCGCCGTCGGTTTCGCTGCCGCCTTTGCCGCTGGCTTGGCCGCCGGTTGCGTTGCCCGCTTCACTGCCGGCTTTGTCGCAGACTTCTCCGCCGGCTTCGCCGTCGCTTTCGCCACCCGCTTCACCACCGGCGCCACCTCCGGCACCGGCTTCGCCGCCGCCCTCGTCTTTCGCTTCGGCGGCCCCGCCAGCAGCGCCGCGCGATACGCGCTGCGGCACCAGTCGAACAGCGCACCCGCATCCTCGAGCACGTCGGCCGGGGTTTCGTAGTAGCCCTCGAGCGCGACGGTACGCGTGGGCCTCGCATACGAGAACGGCCCCATCCCCGCCGCGACGAACGCCGGACGGTTCACGTCGTCGACACGCAGGAACAGCGACCCGCGCGACATGAAGCCGAACATCACGCCATCGAGCCGCATCGCCGCCCCGCTGAAGAACCGCGCGACCTCGACCTTGCCGAGCGGCGCGAGCTGATACGCGATCTCCTCGCCGTGTGCCTTCTCCGACTGCCAGCTCATGCACGCTCCATGCAACGCTGCGTCCACGCGTCGAGCGCCGCGTCGTCGAAGCCGACCGCCGCCGCGCTTTCGCGAATCTGCCGCCACGTCGCGCGATCGACCGGAATGCCGCCGGCCCCGCGCGCCGCGCGGCTCGTCTCTTCCGGCTCGCCCGGCACCTGTACCGGCGCGTCACCGGCCTGCGGCGACGCCTTGGCCCATGCGACGAACGCATCGGCCTCACGCTCCGCATCGGCCGCATCGAATGCCTTCGGGTCGATCAGCACCGACAGCATCCCGTTGACGATCGCGCTCGTCTTCTGCAGCGTGTCGCCGTAGGTCGTATGCCCGCCGACGAGCGCACCGCCGAAAATCTCGCACATCGCCGCCAGCGCGTACCCCTTGTGCAGCCCGAACGGCAGCAGCGCGCCGAACGGCTGCTCGTGCATCACGGCCGGATCGTCGGTCGGCTGGCCGCGATGGTCGATCAGCGACCCGGCCGGCACGCGCTTGCGCTGGTTGTGCGCGACGCGCGTCTTGCCGTACGCGATCGCGCTCGTCGCGAAATCGAGCAGCAGCGGCGGCCTGCCCGCACGCGGATACGCGGCGCAGAACGGGTTCGTGCCGAAGCGCGGATCGGTGCCGTGCAGCGGCGCGACCAGCAGGTCGCCCGGCACGTTGACGAAATGGAACGACACGAGCCCCGCGCGCGCGCACTGCTCGGCCCAGTGCCCGATGCGGCCGAGATGATGCACGTCGCGCAGCCCGATCGCGCAGATGCCCATGCGCCGCGCACGCTCGATCCCTTCGACCATCGCCTCGAACGCGATCACCTGGCCGAAGCCGCGCCCGCCGTCGATCGTCAGCACCGCGCCGCCGTCGCGGACGATCGACGCGTGCCCGTTCAGCTGCAACTGCCCTTCCCGCCACGACGCGACGTAGTTCGGGATCATCCCGATCCCGTGCGAATCGTGACCCGCGAGATTCGCGCCGACCAGGTGATCGGCGACGAGCCGTGCCTCCCGCTCGCTGCTGCCGGCCCGTTCCCAGAGTGCCGCGACGAATGCATGCAGCGGTTCGGCGCGCATGCGCAGCGGTTCGGTATCGGGCGTCGGCAAGGCGGTCATCGGCAAGGTTCCGTCAGGTCGGGTCGGGCAGTCGTGGCGCTCAGCGCGCGGTCGCGATCACGTCCGCGACCGCCGCCGTCAGCTTCTTCGCGTACGGCACGTGCAGGAATTCGTTCGGGCCGTGCGCGTTCGACTTCGGCCCGAGCACGCCGCACACCATGAACTGGGCGGACGGGAAACCTTCCTGCAACACGTTCATCAGCGGGATCGTGCCGCCGAGGCCCATGTACGCGCAATCGGCGCCGAAGTGGCGGCGCGACGCGGCATCGAGCGACGACGCGAGCCACGGCGCGAGATCCGGAGCGCTCCAGCCCGTCGCGGCGCCCGCGTCCGGCTTGAACGTGACCTTCGCGTTATACGGCGGATCGAGTTCGAGCAGTTCTTTCAGTTGCTGCACGGCCTGCGCGGCGTCGACGAGCGGCGGCAGGCGCAGCGACAGCTTGAACGCGGTGCGCGGACGCAGCACGTTGCCCGCATCCGCGAGCGCCGGCATGCCGGCCGCGCCGGTCACCGACAGCGACGGGCGCCACGTCGAATTCAGCAGCGCCTCGCGCGGATCGGTCGTGGTCGGCAGCACCGGCTTGCCGTCCGCGCCGCAGGCCCACGGCAGCCCCTTCCACACGGCGTCGCCGAGGATGGCGGCGGCTGCGTCGGCTTCGCGCACGCGGCTGTCCGGAATCTCGCAATGGAACACGCCCGGCAGCAGGTTGCCGTTCTTCGCATCTTCCAGGCGCTCGAACAGCTGGCGCATCACGCGGAAGCTCGACGGCGCGATGCCGCCGAACACGCCCGAATGCACGCCTTCCTCGAGCACCTCGACCTGCAGGTCGCCGGACACCAGCCCGCGCAGCGACGTGGTGAGCCACATCTGGTCGTAGTTGCCGGCGCCCGAATCGAGGCACACGACGAGCGACACCTGGCCGAGCCGGTCGCGCAGCGCGTCGACGTACGGCAGCAGGTCGTAGCTGCCCGACTCCTCGCAGGTCTCGATCAGGCCGACGCAACGCGGCCGCTCGATGCCCTGCTCGTCGAGCGCGCCGAGCGCGGCGAGGCTCGCGTAGATCGCATAACCGTCGTCCGCGCCGCCGCGGCCGTACAGCTTGCCGTTCTCGTACTTCGGCGTCCACGGGCCGAGGTCCGCGCGCCAGCCGTCAAACTCGGGCTGCTTGTCGAGGTGGCCGTACAGCAGGATCGTGTCGGTGCTGCCCGGGCGCGTGGCGGGCGATTCGAAGAAGATCACCGGCGTGCGGCCCGGCAGGCGCACGATCTCGAGCTTCAGGCCTTTCACGGGCTGTCGCTCGGCCCACTGCGCGGCATCGGTGACGACGCGCTCGAGATAACCGCGCTTCGCCCAGTCGGGGTCGAATGCAGGGCTCTTCGCGGGGATCGCGATGTAGTCGGTCAGTGCATGGAGGATTTCATCGTTCCACTTGCGCTCGATGAAGGTAACGAGCTTGTCATGGTCGAGGACGGGGGTAGTGTCGACGGAGGTCATGGTGGGGGTGCCTGGATCGGGCTGACGAAAACCCAGATGATACGCCGATGCTCCCGCGCCGGCGCCCCCTTCCCGGTCGCTCAGCGCGCCTGCGGAAACGCGTCGCGCAGCCCCGCCGCACATGCCAGCGCATCGCGCCACAGGCGCTGCGTCAGTTCGCCCGCATCCTCTTCACGCGCGAGCGCCGCGGCCTCGCCCGACCACAGCACCGAGAAGTCGTCGCGGCCCTGCCGCTCGAACGCGCCGCGCAGCGGATCGACCACGGCCGTCGCGAGCGGAAACGCCGGCGCGAGCGCGCTCATCGGCCCCTGTTCACGCATGAAGCGCGTCAGCAGGCCGCGCGCGGGGCGGCCCGTGTACAGGTTGGTCAGGCGCGTGCCGTCGTCGCGCGCGGCACGCACCGCCGCGCGATGCTGCGCCGAGCGGCCGGCCTGCGGCGTCAGCAGGTAACCGGTGCCGATCTGCACCGCGCGCGCACCGAGCGCGAACGCGGCCGCGATGCCGCGCCCGTCGGCGATCGCGCCGGCGGCGATCACCGGCGCGCGCACCGCGTCGACGATCTGCGGCAGCAACGCGAACAGGCCCGGCTGCGCATGGATGTCGTCGGTCAGGAACATGCCGCGATGGCCGCCGGCCTCCGCGCCCTGCGCGACGATCGCGTCGACGCCGCGCGCATCCAGCCAGCGCGCTTCCTCGACGGTCGTCGCGGACGAGACGACCTGCGCGCCCGTGCGCCGCACGCGATCGAGCAGCGGATCGTCCGGGAGCCCGAAGTGAAAGCTCACGACGGCCGGCCGCAGCTCCTCGACGACCGCGCACATCGCATCGTCGAACGGCGCGCGTCCGGGGCCGCCCTTCACGTCGGCCGGATCGAGCCCGGCTTCCGCGTAGTAGCCCGCGAGCGCCGCGCGCCAGCGCGCGTCGACCGCGGCATCGGGCGCCGGCGGCGTATGGCAGAAGAAGTTCACGTTGAACGGGGCGGGCGTGCGCGCCCGGATCGCCGCGATCTCGTCGCGCAATTGCTGCGGGCCCAGTGCCGCGCAGGCGAGCGAGCCGAGCCCGCCGGCTTCGCACACGGCGATCGCGAGCGGGCTCAGTGAACCGACCATCGGGGCCTGGATCAGCGGCAAACGGGAAGGCAGCGTCGTCATCGGAATCATCCTCGGGGAAGAAGCGGTGGTCGCGCGCGCCGGCGGCGCGCATTTAATGCGCCCGATAATAACCGACAAACTCAAACTCCGATTTCCGCGCCATTTGCGTCACGAATTGATTTAACCGGTTAGTAAAAGCGATTATTCGTCGAAGCTTCCACGGCGTGATCCAACCCGTCCGAACCGGAATCGGCAAAAACGCGCTCCGGCCTTTCCACACGGGCCGCCGAACCCGAAGCCAAACACCGTTTCACCGGCTTCAATGACATTGATCAATATTCAAGTTATTAAATACAAGCGTTTACCCTTATTAATAATCGCCGCGAGCGATAACATGAACGCGTCAATTAAAACGACGAACCACACCGGAATCGTCGACCGGCGCCACACCGCGTTACCTCAACCGAAACACGCCTTCTCAAGGAGCGTCGCATGTCCGATGCCAGCTCGTCCTCCTCCCGCGCCGCCGCCACGCCGGACGCGGCTTCCGCGCCGAAAATCGGCGTCATTCCCGCCACGCTGATGGTCGCGGGCAACATGATGGGCTCCGGCGTCTTCATGCTGCCCGCGAACCTCGCCGCGACCGGCGGCATCGCGATCTTCGGCTGGCTGATCACCGTCGTCGGCGCCGTGTCGCTCGCGCTCGTGTTCGCGAAGCTCGCCGCGATCGACCCGGCCGCCGGCGGCCCGTACGCGTATGCGCGCAAGTCGTTCGGCCCGTACATGGGCTACCAGACCAACCTGATCTACTGGCTCGCGAACGTGCTCGGCAACGTCGGCCTCGCGGTCGCCGGCCTCGGCTACCTCACGCATTTCTTCCCGGTACTGAAGGACCCGCTCGTGTTCGCGCTCGCGCAGATCTTCGTGATCTGGCTGTTCACGTACGCGAACATCCTCGGGCCGAACGTCGTCGGCCGCGTGCAGTCGGTCACGACGGTCTTCGCGCTCGTGCCGATCCTCGGGATGGCCGTGTTCGGCTGGTTCTGGTTCAGCAAGGACGTGTATTTCGCCGGCTGGAACGTGTCGGGCACCAACAGCTTCAGCGCGATCGGCGCGACGCTGAACTTCACGCTGTGGGCGTTCATCGGCGTGGAAAGCGCGTCGGTGTCGGCCGGCGTCGTCGAGAACCCGTCGCGCAACGTGCCGATCGCGACCGTCGGCGGCGTGGTGCTCGCGGCCGTCTGCTACGTGCTCAGCTCGACCGTGATCATGGGGATGATCCCGAACAAGGCGCTGCTCGCATCGAGCGCGCCGTTCGCGGATGCCGCGCGCCTCGCGCTCGGCAATACGGCCGCGAACGCGGTCGCGCTGTGCGCGGCGCTCGGCTGCCTCGGCTCGCTCGCCGGCTGGACGCTGCTGGTCGGCCAGACCGCGAAGGCCGCGGCCGACGACGGCCTGTTCGCCAGCGTGTTCGCGCGCGTCAACTCGAAGAACGTGCCGTCGGCCGGCCTCGCGATCGTCGCGCTGATCATGTCGGTGCAGGTGCTCGCGACGATGTCGCCGAGCGCCAGCGAGCAGTTCGGCAAGATCGCGTCGATCGCCGTGATCATGACGCTGCTGCCGTACATCTATTCGTGCATCGCGATCAAGGTGCTCGGCTACGGCAAGATGCCGTCGCACCAGTTCACGTTCTACACGATCGTCGGCCTGATCGGCGCCGTCTACGCGCTGTGGGCGATGGTCGGCTCCGACGGCCAGCAGACGCGCTGGTCGCTGATCTTCGTCGTCGCGACGATCGTCTTCTACGAGCTGTCGATCAACCGCCAGCGCGAGATCGAGGAAACCCACGTGCATCCGGGCGGCCGCTCGCCGCGCTGGGTGCGCTATCTCGCGCTCGGCGTGACCATCGCCGCGCTCGCCGCGACCTTCTGGATTTCCGTGGGCCGTCACCAGGCCGACACCCTTCACGCGCGCTCGCCGGCCGTTGCCGCGAGCGCCCAGGCAACCCAGCAAACGGGGGAATGACACATGACCGCATCCTTGACCCAACCGGCCTTCCGCCGCCTCGGCATGAAGGCGCTGCTCGTGCAGCACGACATCGACGAACGCACGGCCACCGGGCGCGCCGCGACGGCGCTTGCCGAGGAACTGCGCACCCGGCTCGTCGACGTCGTGATCGCGACGTCTGCCGACGATGCCTGCGCGGTCGTCGCCGCCGATCCGGCGATCCAGTGCCTGCTGCTCAACTGGGAACTCGGCAACGACGCCGGCCACGCGCCCGCGCAGGCCGTGCTCGACGCGATGCGCGCGCGTAACGCAACCGTGCCCGTGTTCCTGCTCGCGAGCCGTGCCAGCGCATCCGCGATTCCCGTCGACGCGATGCGCAAGGCCGACGACTTCATCTGGATGCTGGAGGACACCACCGCGTTCATCGGCGGGCGGATCGTCGCCGCGATCGAACGCTACCGCGAGACCGTGCTGCCGCCGATGTTCCGCGCGCTCGCGAAATTCTCGCGTGTGTACGAATACTCGTGGCACACACCCGGCCACACCGGCGGCACCGCGTTCCTGAAATCGCCGGTCGGCCGCGCGTACTTCGAATTCTTCGGCGAGGCGCTGTTCCGCTCGGACCTGTCGATCTCGGTCGGCGAACTCGGCTCGCTGCTCGACCACTCCGGCCCGATCGGCGAAAGCGAACGCTACGCGGCGCGCGTGTTCGGCGCGCACCGCACGTATCACGTGACGAACGGCTCGTCGATGTCGAACCGCGTGATCCTGATGGCGAGCGTCACGCGCAACCAGGTCGCGCTGTGCGACCGCAACTGCCACAAGTCGGCCGAGCACGCGATGACGATGTCCGGCGCGATTCCGACCTACCTGATTCCGTCGCGCAACCACTACGGGATCATCGGGCCGATCATGCCGGAACGGCTGACGGCCGCCGCCGTGCGGCTCGCGATCGACGCGAACCCGCTCGTGCGCGGCCGCGACGGCATCGACCCGACGCCCGTGCATGCGCTGATCACGAACTCGACGTACGACGGCCTCTGCTACAACGTCGCGCGCGTCGAGGAACTGCTCGGGCAGAGCGTCGACCGATTGCACTTCGACGAGGCGTGGTACGGCTACGCGCGCTTCAACCCGATCTACCGCGACCGTCACGCGATGCACGGCGATCCGTCGCAGCACGACGCGAGCAAGCCGACGGTGTTCGCGACGCAATCGACGCACAAGCTGCTCGCGGCGCTGTCGCAGGCGTCGTTCATCCACGTCCGCGACGGCCGCAACCCGATCGAGCATGCGCGCTTCAACGAGGCGTACATGATGCATGCGTCGACGTCGCCGAACTACGCGATCATCGCGTCGAACGACGTGAGCGCCGCGATGATGGACGGCCCCGGCGGCGAGGCGCTGACGACCGACGCGATCCGCGAGGCCGTCGCGTTCCGCCAGATGCTTGCGCGCCTGCATGCGGAATGCGCGGAGAACAACGACTGGTTCTTCAACGGCTGGCAGCCCGACAACGTCGTCGATCGCAAGACGGGCCGCCGCGTGCGCTTCCACGAAGCGGACGAGACGCTGCTCGCCACCGACCCGTCGTGCTGGGTACTGCATCCGGGCGACACGTGGCACGGCTTCGGCGAAATCGAGGACGACTACTGCATGCTCGACCCGATCAAGGTGTCGATCGTCACGCCGGGCGTCGCATCGCACGGCGGGCTGATGCCGGTCGGCATTCCGGCATCGGTCGTCACCGCGTATCTCGACCGGCACGGGATCGTCGTCGAGAAGACGACCGACTTCACGATCCTGTTCCTGTTCTCGCTCGGCGTGACGAAGGGCAAGTGGGGCACGCTCGTCAACACGCTGCTCGACTTCAAGCGCGACTACGATGCGAACGTGTCGCTTGAACAGGCGTTGCCCGAACTCGTCGCGCGCTATCCGGAACGCTACGGCAAGCTCGGTCTGCGCGACCTGTGCGACCTGATGTTCAGCGCGATGAGCGACCTGAAGACGACCGAGATGATGTCGCGCGGCTTCTCGACGCTGCCGAAGCCCGATTACAGCCCGGCCGAGGCGTTCGAACATCTCGTGCACAACGACATCGAGATGCTGGAGCTGTCGGAGATGGAAGGCCGCACCGTCGCGACGGGCGTCGTGCCCTATCCGCCCGGCATTCCGCTGCTGATGCCCGGCGAGAACGCGGGGCCGGCCGACGGCCCGCTGCTCGGCTACCTGAAAGCGCTCGAGCAGTACGACCTGCGCTTCCCGGGCTTCACGCACGACACGCACGGTGTCGAAGTCGAGGATGGCGTGTACCGGATCGCGTGCATCAAGCAGAAGGCGCGCGACACCATTCCGCGGTGAGCCTGCACCGGCCGCGGTGGCACGCGGCCGTTCAGTACACGCGGCCGGTTGCTCCGGTCACCGGCCGCCTGCGCTGCACCGTCGTCGCCGGGTTGGAGGATGCATGCGCCGTATCACGGCGCGATCGCGTCGGCCGCTCGCATCGGCTTCGGAATCTCCCGGCGTTCTTCCCGCGACCGGCCGCAGCGTCGCGACGGCGTCAGCCCGCGTCCGCCTCGGGCACGCGTGCGGCGGCCTCGATGCGGAACAGCAGCCGGTTGTCGAGCACATCCCAGATGTCGACCTCGCCCTGCCCGCCCATCGGCAGGCCGACGAACACGGGGCGCCCGCCGATCCAGCCGGCCTGGCTCTTGAACCACTTGCGCTCGCACCAGCCGCCACGATGCAACGCGAGGCGCTTGCCGCTGTCGACGTCGAACTCACGCAACACGAATTTCGCGTCGCGCGCCAGCACGCGCGTGCCGTCGTCCGAAAACGCGCATGGAAAGCCGTTGTCCGCGCCGGGTATGTCGCAATCGGTCGCGCCATCCGTGCGCACCGTCAGCGCCGCGTCCCGCGCGAATGCGCGGCGATGCCGGCTGGCGCTCACCGCGAACGGAGCGTCCTGGAAACGCTGGTCGGCCAGATCGTAATCGAGCACGTCGAGCGTGCCGTCGCCGGCGAGCGGCACGCGATAGAGCCGGTTGCGGATGCGCACCCACGCTTCGCGCGCGTCGGGCGACAGATGAACCCGTTCCGGATCGTCATAACGGCTGTCCGCCCGCCAGCACGCGTCCGCTGTACCGCTCGCGGCATCGACCCGGTAAAGTGCCGTGTTGTCCCAGTACGCGACAATCAGCGTCGACAACGACGCATCGGCCGACGCGCTCACCGGCACATTGCGCAGTCGGTCCATGGCCGTCGCGTCCGTCTCGTCGGGCACGAACGGACGAGGCAGCGCAAACGACGCGACCACTTGCCGCTGCGCCAGATCCCAGATGTCGCAGAATCCGTCGCCGGCCACGACGAGTCGCGGTTCGCCCGTCTCGTCGCGCGCCCATTCGATCACGCACGCCCGGCGGGCGGCGTCCGGCCCGGCGGGCGACGCGTGCCGGAACCCGTTCGCCGACACCGATTCGGGCGCCGGTCCGGCATCGGCCCGTGCTCCCGCTTCGGGCGCCACGTAGTCCGGCGGCACGTAGTCGGGCATCGGTGACCAGTCACGCGCGCGCCACGCAGCCAGCCATGCCTGATACACGTAGCGACGACTGCCGTCCGTGCCGATATCGGGTTGCTCCAGATGAAAGGCGGCCGGATCGACGCCGGGCAGCGGCACGAGTTCGGCGCCGTTGCAATAGACGTAGGCCCGCGTGCGGTCCCGTGCGAAATACTCGGACAGGAACGTGAGCGTCGCTCCGTCGACGCCGCGCCGATACGGCTGGTTGTAGTGCAGCAATCGCCCCTGCCCGTCGCGCAGAAAGCCGTGACCGACCGGTTCGGCCGTCGGGGCGTCGAACCTGGCCTTCACTTCCTTGCCGAAATAGAACAGCCGGTCTCCCTCCCGCAGATGGTCGTCGCCGACGACTTCGATTCGTGCGGGATCGATGCCGCGCTTGCGTACCAGCATGCACAGCACGCCATTGCGATCCTTCGCATAGGTATCGTTCAGGATCTCGAACGTCTTGCCGTCGACCTTCGCGGCCTCCGCATGGCCGCGCCATTGCTGCCGATAGCAATGATCGCCGGCCTGATACCACGGCCCGCCAAGATGCCGCCACTGCACAGGATCGCCCGGAAGCGGCCCTCCGCGAAGAAAGCCCTTGTGGTACTCCGAATACGAATAGAGCCGCGAGCGGTCCGCGATGAATGAATCGCCGAGCCATCGGACCGTCCCCGCGTCCGGTTCGAGCAGCGGCAGGTCGTGCAGGTACACCTGATCGCCGACCACCCGGTATCCGCCGCCGAGTTCCCGCGTCGATACGTCCGCCACGGGCTGCCCGATCAGCGCATGCCACCAGTACCCCTGCAATTCGGGACGCGCGGCGAAGAACGGCGACCAGTTGCGTTCCCATTGCTCGCGCGGGCCGGGATCATCCGCATGGCCGTAACGGTAGGGACGCGCGCGGTCGGTCGCCTGATCCTGCGCCACTTCGTCCGCGCTGACAAAGCTCGCCGCATCGGCGCCTTCCAGTGCCCGCCCGCCGTACCAGACGCGCTGTGCATCGACCAGATACGCGCCGACCCGACGCAGCGTCGCGGGATCCGCGCCGCGCATGCGCTTGCCGTAGTGATACAGGTAACGGTCGTCATGCCCCCATGATTCGCTCAGCAGCCGAAAGCGCGCAGGCGACGCGCCGGCAAGTTTCCGGTTCTGAAAATAGACATGGTTCGCGTCGACGGCATGCGACTCGTCCAGCAGGCGAAACGTCGCGGCGTCGACGTCGAGCACGGTGAAGCGCAACCACGTGAAAGTGCACGCATAGGCACGCACGCCGTCCGTCGCCAGATACCGGGACAACGGCCGGAAGCTGTCGATCGCGATGCCTTCGATGAGGTTGCCGGCGCGGTCCCGCAGCGGGCCATCGTGGCAATAGACGTGCGCGTCGTCGCGCATGAAGCCGAATCCGAGGTTCTCTCTGAGTGTCATGTTGTTGGTTTGTTGCGCTTTCGTCCGGAATGCCCCGGTCAGGCGGTGCGCCGCCGGGTACGAAAGCCACCGCGCAACAGCGCGGCGCTCAAGCGTCCTGCGATCTTACGCCGCGATCCATCCCGCGCCGGTACGCGGCCGGGCTCGTCGCCGCGACACGCCGGAAATGCCGCCGCAGCGACTCCTCTGAACCGAACCCCGCACGCGCCGCCACCTGCGCGAGCGACAGTGCGGGATGCGCTTCGAGCATGTCCTTCGCCACGTTCACGCGTTCGCGGATCAGCCATGCGAGCGGCGACATCCCCGTCGCGTCCGCGAACTGCCGCTGCAGCGTGCGCGTGCTCATCGCGGCCTGCGCGGCGAGCGACGCGAGCGTGTGCGGCTCGGCCGCGTGCGCGCGCATCCAGTCGATCAGCTTCGCGAGCCGGTCGGTACCGCCCGGCGCGACCGGGCGCGGCACGAACTGCGCCTGGCCGCCGTCGCGATGCGGCGGCAGCACGAGGCGCTGCGCGACCCGGTTCGCGATCGCGCCGCCGTGATCGCGGCGCACGAGATGCAGCAGCATGTCGAGCCCCGCCGCCGATCCGGCCGACGTGACGACCTGCCCTTCGTCGACGTAAAGCGCATCGGGATTCACGCGCAGCGCGGGATAACGCGCCTGCAGTTTCTCCGCATAGCGCCAGTGGGTCGTCACCGTGAGGCCGTCGAGCACGCCGGCCGCGGCCAGCACGAACACGCCCGAGCAGATCGAGCAAAGCCGCGCGCCACGGCGATGCGCGGCCCGCAGTTTCTTCAGCAACGGCTCCGGCGGCGGTTCGTCCGGATCGCGCCAGCCGGGAATCACGATGGTATCGGCGCGATCGAGCGTCGCGAGACGATACGGCGCGGCGACCGTGATGCCGCCCGCCGCGCGCACGGGCCCCGGCTCGCTCGCGCAGACCGCGAAGCGATACCAGTCGACCCCGAGCTCGGGGCGTTCGAGCGCGAACAGTTCGACCACGCAGCCGAATTCGAAGGTGCAGAGGCGATCGTAGGCGAGCGCGACGACGAGATGATTGTGCATGGCGCGATGTTACCGGAACTTGTCGATCGCGCCACTGCCGCGACGGTCGCCGAACCGCGATACTGCCCTTCATTCCACTGCGTTCCGCTCAACCTTCAGGAGAACTCGACCATGTCCTACGTCACCGACGTCCCCGCTGCCGACAGCCCCGCCGCCCTCGCGCATTTCGAGGCGTCGCTGCGCTTCGAGACCGATTGCTGGGACGTGCACGACGCGCTCGCATCGGGTGCGCCCGATTTCGTGCTGCTTGACGTGCGCGGCCCCGACCAGTTCGCCGCCGGCCACGTGCCCGGCGCGCGCAACCTGCCGCACCGCAAGATCATCGAGAGCAAGCTCGCCGGCTATCCGGCCGGCACGCTATTCGTCGTCTACTGCGCGGGCCCGCACTGCAACGGCGCCGCGCGCGCGGCGATCCGGCTCGCGCACCTCGGCCGGCCGGTCAAGCTGATGATCGGCGGCGTGACGGGCTGGCGCGACGAAGGTTTCGCGCTGAGCAACGAAATGCAGCCGGCGGACACCGAAGCCGGCTGATCATCATTAAAACCGCAACAATCAATTGTCTGAGCGCGGCCTGCACGCGAACGAAAAAAGCGCGACAATCGGCTCCATTGCAGTTCGGATGGAGCAGCAACATGCAGAACGCAGTCCTGATTCAAGTGGCCGGTTCGGTGGCCGCGATCGCGATCTATTTTCTGCCGGCGGTCATTGCCGACCGGCGTGGCCGGCACGACAAGCTGACGGTCGCGATGTTCAACGCGCTGTTCGGGTGGACCGGCATCGGCTGGCTGATGACGCTGTACTGGGCCTGCCAGCCGAACCCGCGCACCGATGTCGCGCAGACGATCCTCGCCAAGCGTCGCGGCATCAGCATGCGGACCTTTTCAACCGGTCTCGTCGAGCGCGTGCAGCGCCGTGTCGCCGCCCAGGAGCAATGGGCGGAAAAGCAAGGCTGCCGTTAAGTCCCTCTTTCCCGATCACCCTGCCGCGTCGAACTTCGGCATCCTGACGTTGGTCGACGCGCGGTAATGCCACGCCAGCCCGTCGTGCCGCGGCCCGCCGCCCGCACGCAGCCACGCCCCGAACGCCCCCGCTGTCACCGCCCGTGCGATCCGCTCGCCCGGGCAGCCGTGCGGCCCCGTGCCGAAACCGAAATTCGGCCCGGCCGCGCGGCCGGGCATCAGCCGGTGCGGATCGCGATGCACGGCCGGGTCGCGGTTCGCCGCGGCGAGCACGACGAGGATCGCGTCGCCGGCTTCGACGGTCACGCCTTCGATCGTCGTGCGCGATGCGACGAAGCGGCGCGTGTTCTGCACCGGTGAATCGAAGCGCCCGACTTCGGCAACGAACGCGTCGAGCGCGGCATCGTCCGGCACGACGCGCGCGGCGCCCGCGCCCGCTTCTAAGCCCGCTTCCAAGCCCGATTCCGCGCCCCCGTTCCACGCCACCAGCGCATTGCCGAGCCAGGCTGCTGTCGCCTCGCACGTCTGCGACAGCAGCCCGACGAGGTTCGCGACCAGCGCGCCGCTTGCCTGCCAGCCCGCCGCACGGGCAGCCTGCTGCACGGCGGCGACGAGCGTGCCGTCGTGCGCATGCGTCTGCGCGACGCGCACCGTCATCCGGTCGAGCAACTGTCGCGCGGCGTCGCTCGCGCGGGCCAGCGCCTCGGCATCGGACAGCGGCGACAGCGCCGCAACGAAGTCGACCACCTGCGCCGCGATCGCGTCGAGCTGCGTCTCGTCGAAGCCCAGCAGATCCGCGACCGCGCAGACGGGCACCGTCATGCACCACGTGTTCAGCGCGCCGGCATCGCCCGGCGGCGGCAGGCGCCGCGCGGCGAGCTGCATGGCACGGTCGCGCAGTGCAGCCGCGTCGATCGGCGCGAACGCCGCGCGCAGCGCCTGCTTCGGCACGTCGTGCCGCAACGCGCCGTCGTTCATGCGCACCAACTCGCCGAACAGCGCCCCGGCTGTCGTGCCGCGCAACGCGGGCGGCACGGGCGCGTCCAGCGGGCGTACGCGGCAGGCCGGATGGCCGAGCACGGCCGTCACGGCGGCCGCGCGGCTCGCGACCCACAGGCCGAGCGTGGCGTCGAACGCGAGCGGCGGCCCGTCGACGAGCGCCGCGTAATAGGGATAGGGATCGCGGTGCGTAACCGCTGCGATGGGATCGGTCGGGTTCATGCAGACAGTATCGACGCAGTGCACCGCCGCATGTTTCGGGCCGGCGTGAAATGTCGCGGCGCGGGCGCCGCGTGCGGCCGCCTCGCGATGTCAGGTGAATGTCAGGCAGCCGAGCGGTAGCGATGCGACTGCATGTGCATGCGGACACGCCCGGCCGAAATCGCGCGCGGCTCCGGCACCACGGTGTCGTGAGGGAACATTTCCTGCCGGAATTCGCCGTGTTCGTCGAACCACTGGCAGATCAGCCAGTCGCCGTCGTCGAATACGACCGGCCCGGCATAGGTCACGGTCATGCGCGGCCCGCCCGTCTTCAGCGTCACGACATCGCCGACGCGAAACCTGACGCGTTGATTTTCTCGGATCGTCATCGCTCTCTCAGCATTTTTATATATCGATATTCCCGGCAGCCCACCAACTGTTCATTCGAACGTGCCGCAGATTATCAATCAAAAAACCGGCCGGCAACTCCCCTTTTCAAAAATGTCATGATCGGGAAAATGCAACAATGCGCGCCATCGACGCGCCCGGCGGATGCCCGACCGCCCGATCCGGCGCGGCTTGCGCGCCGGACCCGGTCGAACGGGCGAAATGCGGAGAATAGACGATGTATTTTTCGTCGTCACCGACGTTTAATTCTGACGTGAAATCGATTGATTATTATCAATCAACTTTTCGATTGGGAACGATCCCACGATTTATTTACACTCATTCACCGAACAAAACCGGTGAATTATCCGGCGACGCAAACCAGCGGTTGATATCGCGCCCGGGAACGGCCGCTTGCGTGAACGTAAACGTGCCGTCCTGCGCCATCTCCTTCGCGGCGCGCAGGAACGCGCCGAGCGCGGCCCGCGCCAGTGCGCCGCCGACACTCACGCGCTTCACGCCGAGCGCCGCCAGTGCGTCGACGCTCAGCAATCCGCCCTGCAGCCCCATCACGACGTTCACGGGTGCGCCGACCGCCCGCGTCACCGCCGCGATGTCGTCCGCATCGGTGATGCCCGGCGCATACAGCACGTCGGCGCCCGCGTCGCGATAGGCGACGAGCCGCGCGATCGTGTCGGCGAGGTCGTGGCGGCCGTGCAGGTAGTTTTCGCAGCGCGCGGTCAGCGTGAACGGAAACGGCAGCGCACGCGCCGCGTCGACGGCCGCCGCGATGCGCTCGACCGCCGCTTCGTGCGCATAGATCGGCGCGTCGGCGCGGCCCGTCGCATCCTCGATCGACCCGCCGACCGCGCCGGCCTCGGCCGCGAGCCGGATCGTCTCGGCCACCGTGGCGGGCGCATCGCCGAAGCCGTTCTCGAGGTCGGCGCTCACGGGCAGGCCGCCCGCGGCGGCGATCTCGGCGATGTGATCGAGCATCTCGTCGCGGTCGATCGCATAGTCGGGCCGGCCTTTCGAAAAGGCGTAGCCGGCGCTCGTGGTCGCGAGCGCCTCGAAGCCGGCCATCGCGAGCAGGCGCGCGGTGCCGGCGTCCCACGGGTTCGGGATGATGAAGGCGCCGGCACGTGCATGCAGGGCGCGGAAGGCTTCGGCTTGGCGGGCTTGAAGATCGGAACGGGTCATCGCGGGCTCCAGGAGAAAGTTGACGGCCGAGCTTACGCCGATCGTGCACGCGACGTTTCAGCGTTCACCGAAATGTCGTCGCGCGACAGGAAAAAACCGATGCGCCGACTGCACGCCGGAAGCCGGAAGCCGGAAGCCGGAAGCCGGGAGTCGGGAGTCGGGAGTCGGGAGTCGGGAGTCGGGAGTCGGCAATCGGCAACCCGCAACCCGCAACCCGCAACGAGCGGGCCGACACCGCCGCCCGTCCGTTGCCAACCGATAGCCGCTTACCTTGCCGCCGGTGGCCCGCCGTCGATGCCGAGCAACACGTCGGTGACGGCTTCGGAGAAACGCATCGCGCGACCGTCGATCAGTACGCCGTCCGGATTCGACGGGTCCCGCGCGGCTTGCGGCACACCGTGCGCGAGCAGCACCCGCGCGCAAGCCTCCCAGTCGGCTGCGCCGACATGCTCCGGTTCGTTGACGGATGCCCAGGACAATGTGCCGAGCGCGTCGCTGCCGAACCCGTGCATGTCACGCCAGCTCGCACCGTGCTCGAGGAGGAACGCCAGCAAGCCCGCATCGCCGCGAAACACCGCGTGATTCAGCGCGCTCGCGTCCCAGTCGCCGCCCCGCGCCGCGATCGGCCAGCCCAGTTCGACCATGACCTTCACCGCGTCGCCCGATCCCCACGCGGCGGCATCCGGCAGCAGCCGCAGCCGCTCGCCGGGCAGCGCGCCCGGCAGTTCGGGATGCCGTGCCTGGATGCGTCGCGCATCGTCGGCGTCGGCGCGCGCGCAGGCCGCCACGAATGCGTCCTCGGCGTCGAGCGCCTCTTCCGCGCCCGCCGCACGCAACAACGCGGCGACCTCGGACAGCCCGGTCTGCATCGCCAGCCGGTACGCGCTGACGCCCGCCGGGGTACGCGCGCGGGGATCGGCGCCGGCCGCCAGCAGCGCGGCGACGTGGCGCGCCGAGCAGCGCACGCCGATCGCCCGCAACAACGGTGCGCCCCAGGTCTGCGCCAGCCCCTCGCCGGGCGGCTCGTTCGGGTCGCCGCCATGTTCGAGCAGCAGTTCGAGCGCGTCCGCATCGCGCATGTCGAATGCGCGACGCAACGCATTCGTCCCGCCCACCCGCGCGCCGTGTTCGAGCAGCAGGCGCGTACAGGCCGGATTTTCCACCGAGTGATAGAGCGATTCACCGTCGTTCGGGTCGGCGCCGGCTTCCAGCAGCATCGCGGTCAGAACCGGATCGCGATTGACGCCCGCGGCACCGTACAGCGCCGACAGCGGCCCCGCTTCGTCGGGCGCCGCGAGCGACGCCGGCGGAAACCGGTTGCCGATCCGCTGGTTCGGATCTGCGCCGGCATCGAGCAGATGACGCGCGCAGGCGCGCAGCCGGACGGCGAACCCGGGAATCTGCCCGAGCCGCGAATGCGTGACGGCAACCAGCGGCGGCAGCTTCAGCACGCCGCCGGCGCGCGCGATCCATCCGGGATCGGCGGCCAGCGCCGCCTTCACGGCATCGAGGTCGCCGGACGCGCACGCGACGGTCGGATCGCTTGCAACGAGATCGGGCCGGTCGAGCAGCAGTTGCGCGGCGACACGTGGCCGGGCCGCATCGAAACCGCCCGTCACGTCGGCGCCGTACGCCAGGTCGAGCCAGCGCCGGATCAACGCCGACCGCTGTTGCCCGGCGAGCGCGTGCGTTTCGACGAACGCGCCGAGATCGGCCCATGACGCGAAACCGTACTCGCGCGCAATGCACGACTGCGCATCGTGCAGCCGGAGCCCGAGCGCGAGCGCTTCGTCGTGCGTGCGGTTGGCGGCGGCAGGGAGAAAGCGGACAAAGCGCGCGACGGCGTCGGCGTCACCCTGCCGGTACAGGCGCAACAATGCCTTGGCCTGCTTTTTCAGATGATCGGGATTGGCCCCGGGAGGCAGCTTTTTCATGCGAATCCTCGTGCAGTCATGGCCGAAGGTCCGCAATACCGCCAGCACAAAGGACAGGAGGAAGACTGGATTTGCTGCGACAGGTGGGTTCAACCCTTTCCGCGGACCCGGAAGCGACCTGCATCGCTGGCCGCTATCCTAGGCGACGGCCGGCGACCGCGTCAACCGGGCCGCTCCATGCGGCGACGCTCAGCCCGCAAGCCGCTTCGTCAGGAAAATGCGCGTGTGCCCAGCCGGATAATCCGGCAGTTCGCCGAAGCGGACATAGCCGCGTTTCTCGTAGAACGGCCGCGCCTGGAAGTCGAACGTGTCGAGCCACGCGCCGTGGCATCCGCGCGCGACGGCTTCCGCCTCGGCCAGATCCATGATGCGCGTGCCCGCACCCCGGCCGCGCGCGGCCTCGGGCACCACGAGCAGGTCGACATGCAGCCAGCCGTACGCCGTGCTGCCCCACAAGCCGCCGACCACCGTGCCTTCGGCGTCGGTCACGACCACGGCCAGCGCACGGAAGTCGTTCGGGCCCGCCTGGCTTTCGTTGAATCGGATGAGCGGCGCGACGATCTGCTTGCGAACGTTCACGTCGCCCGCGTCGGTCACCTCGTATGTGAACGTCATCGGTCGAGTCCGGTTGAATCGGAAATGAAGAAGGTTGAACCCGCACGCACCGCGTCAGACGACGTAAGCGCCCTTCGCATGCAGCTCCGCTTCCGTGCGCTCGAGCGCGGCGATCGCATCGCTGCCTTCGAGCGCCAGCAACTGCGCGACCAGCGCTTCGGCCATCGCGTGCGCGGCCACCAGCGACGGGAAGAACGACGGGCTGTCGTGCGTGAAGATCAGTTGTGCGTCCGCGTGCAGCGCGATCGGCGACACCGCGCTGTCGGTGATCGCGACGATCCGGCTGCCCTGCGCCTTCGCGGCCTGCGCGACGCGCGTCGCCTCCGCCGAATACGGCGCGAAGCTGACGACGACGGTCACGCTCTGCTTCGCGATCGTCCGCAGCTCCATTTCGAGCGACCCGGCGACGCCGTTGAGCAGCGACACGGTCGGGCGGAACAGCCGGTAGCCGTACACGAAGCCGAATGCAACCGGGTAGCACGAGCGAAACCCCGCGACATGCACGTGCGACGCCTTGCGGATGAGTTTCGCGGCATCGGCGAGCGCGTGCTCGTTCTGCGCGGCGGTGGCCGACAGGTTGTGTTGTTGCGCGGCGAGCAGGTCGTGCGCGAGCGACGCCTTCGCATCGGGCCGCACGAGCGAGCGCGCCCGCTGCGTGAGCGGCTCGGGGCGCGTGCGCACGCGCGCGACGCACAGGTCGCGCAGCTCGTTCCAGCCGGGGAAGCCGAATTGCTGCGCGAGCCGCACGAGCGACGCGGGCTGCACCTGCGCGCGCTGTGCGACCTTGCGCATCGACGACGTGGCGACTTCGTCGGGATGATCGAGCAGGAAGGCCGCGCCCGCCTGGAATTGCGGGCTCAGCTCGGAAAATTGCGCCCGGATCCGGGACGCGAGTTCGTCGAAATTGGCGGCCATCTTGGTGTGAGCGGGAACCGGTCGTCCATGGTATCACCGGCCCCGTATACACCGGTGCACCGGTCAGCGCAGCACTTCGACGTGATCGGCGTCGACCTTCACGCTGCCCGACCATTTGCGCTCGAATTCGCCGGTCACCTTCACTTCGTTCCGGTCGCTGACGGGCTGGCCGGCCGCCCACAGCTTGTGGTCGATCTCGACGCGGATCGTGCCCGTCGCATCGGCGAATTCGTAATCCTCGCCGCCGACATGCTTGACGATGCGCCCCTGCAACTGCACGTGCTGATCGTCCTTGCCGTTCGCGAGCAGTTCCTTCACGGTCGTCGTGGTCAGCGTGGACGGCCCGGTATATTCCGCATAAACGGCGGCGGGCAGCACGGCGAGCGCAACCGCCAGGATTCTCGTCAGGTGTTTCATGATCTCGGTCCTCTTCTTCGATGTGACGCCGCGCTCCGTTGAACGCGACGGCGCCAGATTACGGACCGTAAGATTAAGCAAACCTGAAGGTCGCGCCGCAGCGGCACGGTGCCGCACCGGGCACGCGCGCAAGCCGGCCGCGCGCCCGTGTTTAAGCTCCCGCTAAGGCCCGCGCGCTTATCATGGGAACCCCGGGCGCCATGGCGCCCCGTTGAAGAGACACGAATCCATGCGCGTACTGCTCGTCGAGGACGATCCGCTGATCGGCAGCGGGCTCGAACAGGGCCTCAAACAGGAAGGCTTCGCGGTCGACTGGGTGAAGGACGGCGACGCCGCGTCGCTCGCGTTGCGCGCGACCGGCTACGGCCTGCTGCTGCTCGATCTCGGGCTGCCGAACCGCGACGGCCTGTCGGTGCTCGCCGCGCTGCGCCGCCGCGACGAAAACCTGCCCGCGATCATCATCACCGCGCGCGACGGCGTGCCCGACCGCATCGCGGGCCTCGACAGCGGCGCGGACGACTATCTCGTCAAGCCGTTCGAACTCGACGAACTGCTCGCCCGCATCCGCGCGGTCAACCGCCGCCACGCGGGCCGCGCGCAGACGACCCTCGCGATCGGCCCGCTGCGGCTCGACCCCGTCAAGCACCTCGTCTGGCTCGGCGACGACGAAGTCACGCTGTCGCCGAAGGAGTTCGTGCTGCTGCACGAGCTGATGCGCGACCCGGGCGCGGTGATTTCGCGCGAGCAGTTCGAGGAGCGGCTGTACAGCTGGGGCGAGGAAATCGAGAGCAACGCCGTGCAGGTGCACATCCACAACCTGCGCAAGAAGCTCGGCCACGACATGATCCGCACGGTGCGCGGCGTCGGCTACCGGATCGGTGACGGCGCATGACGCGCATGCAACACGCGATCGCGCGCTGGCGCAACGCGTCGCTGCGGCGGCGCCTGCTGACGTGGCTGCTCCCGGCCGCGTGCGTGATCGGCCTCGTCGCGAGTGCCGGCACCTACTGGGGCGCGCTGCGCGAGCTCGACGACCTGCTCGACGACCAGATGCGCAGCATGTCGAAGCAGATCGTCGTCGGCCCGAACGGCGAGCTGTCGTTCAGCAACCGCGCCAACGGCAAGCACGGTTTCGAGGCGAGCGATCCCGACGCCGTGCTGCTGCAGGTCTGGCGCAACGGCAAGCTCGTGTATTCGACCGACCGCGATTCGACCCTGCCGCCGCCCGAGCAGAAAGGCATTGCGAGCGTCGACGTCGGCGGCCAGCCGTGGCGCACCTACGTGACCGAACGCGGCGGCACGACGATCCGGCTCGCGCAGGCACGCCATGCGCGCTGGGAAGCGATCGCGGGCATCGCCGTGCACCTGCTGTGGCCCGTGTTCTCGATGCTGCCGCTGCTCGCGATCGGCCTGTGGTTCGGCATCGGCGCGGGGTTGCGGCCGCTGCGCACGATCGCATCCGGCCTCAAACGCAGGAATGCGAACAATCTCGAGCCGGTCGACGTCGGCGCGATGCCGAACGAAGTCCGCCCGCTCGCCGAAGCGATCAACGACCTGCTCGCGCGCCTGGACCGCTCGTTCACGCTGCAACGGCACTTCATCGCCGATGCCGCGCACGAATTGCGCACGCCGATCATGGGGTTGTCGATCCAGTCGCAGTTGCTGCGGCGCGCGTCGACCGCCGAGGAACGCGAGCACATCCTCGCGCAGATCCATGCCGGCACGACGCGGCTCGGCCACCTCGCCGAACAGCTGCTGACGCTCGCGCGCCTCGAACCCGATGCGCAGGCGGCCGCCTCCGCGTCGGCGCCCGTCGATCTCGCCGCGCTGTGCCGGTCGGTGGTATCGGACCGCACGCGCGTCGCCGACGCGCACCGGATCGATCTCGGCGCGATCGTGTCGACGCCCGTGATGACGTCGGGTAATGCCGACACGCTGCGCGTGCTGCTGAACAACCTCGTCGACAACGCGATCCGCTATGCGGGCGACGGCGCGCGTGTCGACGTGTCCGCGCGGCTCGACGGCTCGACGCCCGTGCTCGAAGTCGCCGACGACGGCCCCGGGATCCCGGAAGCCGAACGCACCGACGTGTGGGAGCGTTTCTATCGCGGCGAGGGCGCGCAGGCCGTCACGTCGTCGGGCAGCGGGCTCGGGCTGTCGATCGTCAAGCGGATCGCCGAACAGCATCGCGCGACGGTCGCACTCGGCACGACACGCGGCGGGCGCGGGCTGACCGTCACGGTGCGCTTTCCGCTGCCGGCCTGACGCCACGCCGCGTGCGGCTTTTCCACAGATTGTGTTGGCAAGCGTGTGGGCAACCGTCCATTAACGACACCAAGCCATTGATCGGAAAGGGTTTGTCGGAGCTGCGCGGCAAATGCGCCATGCGGTCGTGAACAGGCACGTCCACGCCGCCACCGTAGCCTCGACCGCGCGTCATGCGCCGCCCCTCCTTCGTCTCATTTCTCGACGACGATCCGTTCGACTCGCAGGCCGGTCGAGATTTCGAGGATGCTTGCGCGCTTCGACCCGTAACAATATAGAAGGCCTTTCTGACAGCCGTCCGGCTTGGGTCGGGTTCGGCCCTCTTCGTGCACGACGACGGTACCGCCGGATGGATGAGGCGCCGACGTGTTCGCCCATGTAATGGAGCCGGCCGTACTGCGCGATCCGCGAATCGATCGCAGCGTTTCGCGCGGCCTTCACGCATCCCGGGTTCGTGGCCAAGGCAGTCGGCCTGTCCGCCGTCCGCCGTCGCGAGCCCGCGCCTGTTCCAGAAAGTCGGCGCGGCCGGCATCTGCACTGCGTGAGCGCCCGCACGCATCGCGGCAACACGTGGCATTCGCGGGTGTCCCGGGTGTCCCGCGCGCACCCCGACTTCTCCACAGAAAATGTTGGCAAGCTTGTGGATATCCTGCGCACCGCAACGCTAAACCCTTGATCCGATGGACTTTGGCACGCGTGATGCAGACGCGGCTCCGGTGGCGGCCACCGCGTCCACCGCTTCGCCGCACTTCGCATCACGACGCCACGACGATGCACGTCGCAGCCGGCGCACACGTGCCGGCCATGCGCTGCGCCACTTACCCACAGATTTTGTTGGCAAGCTTGTGGATATCCTGCGCACGCGTGCGCTAACCCGTTGATCGGCTTACGGTTCATGCGCCGCGTCACGGTTGCGGCAGCGTGTGGCCCGGACATGCGTGAATGCGCACGCCCCGCGCGACCGACGCGCCGCCACCGTGCACCGCCCTCGCCTTGACGCTCGCGCCCGCCACGCGTCAAGATCACGCGAGCCGCACGCGGCCGTGCATCGCCAGCTTCGCGCGACGGTTCGACGGGCCGGCCGTTCCGCCCGACACTTCACTCCGAGGAAGGCCATGGAACACTTCACCGCGTGGCAGCTGGTCGTCTCACTCGTGCTCGTCGCCGTCGTCGTTTATCCGTACGTCCGCATCGTCCGGCGCACCGGGCATTCGGGCTGGTGGATCCTGACGATGTTCGTCCCGATCCTGAACTTCGTCATGTTGTGGGTGTTCGCGTTCGTGCGCTGGCCCACGGTCGACGATCGGCAGCCCTGACCGTCGCCCGCTCGGCTGCCGGGCTTGTCCACAGATTGTGTTGGCAAGCATGTGGATAGCCTGCGCATACCGCGGCCAAGCGCTTGATCCGAAAGACTTTGTCCGCGCCGCCTCAAATGCGGCACGCGGCCGGCAAAGTGCCGCTCGCACGTCGTCGCGCCACGTGACGGGCCTCCTTCCGCGCAGGCGAACCGGCTTGTCCACAGATTGTGTTGGCAAGCGTGTGGATAGCCTGCGCATACCGCGGGCAAGCGCTTGATCCGAAAGGCTTTGTCCGCGCCGCCTCAAATGCGGCACGGTGGCCCGCGCCACGCCGTGCGCGGCCGCGCGTGGGCTTGTCCACAATTTTTGTTGGCAAGCATGTGGATATCCTGAGCATGCGTGACCTAAGTCGTTGATCGCACAACGTTTGATCGCGCGGGTCACGACTGCGGCACGGCCCGCCTGCGCATCGCGTCACGCGCACCGCACCGCCCGCGTCAACCGAATGCCTGAACCACGATGCGCGCAACCGACGCGATCACGTCGTCCTTCGAGCGCGCATCGGCACGCGCCTGCGTGTAGTACACGGCCACCGCGATCGGCACACGCGACGGCGACCACACGACACCCGCGTCGTTGGTCGTCCCGTAGTCACCGGTGCCCGTCTTGTCACCGACCGTCCACCCGGCCGGCACGCCCGCACGGAGCCGCTTGTCGCCCACCTTGTTGCCACGCATCCACGCAACGAGCTGCGCACGCTGCGCGGCCGGCAGCGCATCGCCGACCATCAGCACGCGCATGCTCGCGGCCATCGCGGCCGGCGTCGTCGTGTCGCGCAGGTCGCCCGGCAGCGCGGTATTCAGTTCGGTCTCCCATCGATCGAGCCTGAACGTGTCGTCGCCGATCGAGCGCGCGTAGGCCGTCACCGCCGACGGGCCGCCGAGCAGCTTCATCAGCAGGTTCGCGGCCGAGTTGTCGCTGTACTGGATCGCGGCCTCGCACAGCGCGGCGACCGTCATGCCCTCGCCGACATGCTTCTCCGACACCGGCGAATAGTTGACGAGATCGGCGCGGGTATACGTCACGCGCTGTTGCAGCAACGCCGGCCGCTCGACGCTCTGCGCAAGCACCGCCGCACTCAGCATCGCCTTGAACGTGCTGCAGAACGGGAAGCGTTCGTCCGCGCGATGCTCGATGACCCGGCCGCTCGCCGTGTCGATTGCGCACACGCCGAGGCGGCCGCCCACGCTGCTTTCGAGCTCGGCCAGCATCTGCCCGGCGGCGGCAGGCGCCACGGCCGCAGCCGCGGCCGCGGCTGCGGCGCTTGCCTCGTCCGGCGCGGCGGCCTGCCGCGACGCGCACGCGGTGGCGGTGAGAACGAGCGGCGCCGTCGCGGCGGCCAGCAACAGGGTTCGACGTTTCGATGAGTAGGTCATGTCGGTGGTCTCGTGATGGAATGGAGGCGAATCGATAGTGAAAACGGCCGGCCGCCGAGACAGCACTATCGTGACTTTACGGTTGCCTGACAAGCAACGATAATTGAGCGCTGACAAAAGAAAATCTTATGACCAAGCTCCGCCCTCATCTTCCGCTCAATGCCCTTCGCGCGTTCGAATCGTCGGCGCGCCACCTGAACTTCACGCGCGCCGGCCTCGAGCTGAGCGTGACCCAGGCTGCGGTCAGCCAGCAGGTGCGTTCGCTCGAGGAGCGGCTCGGCTGCACGCTGTTCACGCGGCTGCCGCGCGGCCTCGGGCTCACCGACGAGGGGCGCGCGCTGCTGCCCGTGCTGAGCGACGCGTTCAGCCGCATCGAGACGGTGCTCAAGCAGTTCGACGGCGGGCGCTTCCACGAGGTGCTGTCGCTCGGCGTCGTCGGCACCTTTGCCATAGGCTGGCTAATGCCACGATTGAAGCAGTTCGGCGATACGCACCCGTTCGTCGAGCTGCGGCTGCGGACCAACAACAACGTCGTCGATCTCGCCGCCGAGGGCCTCGACTTCGCGATCCGCTTCGGGGAAGGTAGCTGGCCGGCGACGCGCAACGAGCACCTGCTCGACGCGCCGCTCACCGCGCTGTGCGCGCCGGACATCGCGCGACGCCTCGCGCAACCGGCCGATCTCGCGAACGAAACGCTGCTGCGCTCGTACCGCACCGACGAATGGCTCGGCTGGTTCGACGCCGCGCAGCTCGCGCCATGGGCGGTCAACGGGCCCGTGTTCGATTCGTCGCGGCTGATGGTCGAGGCCGCGATGCAGGGCGCGGGCGTCGCGCTCGCGCCGGCATGCATGTTCGTACGCGAACTGCAGCTCGGCCTGCTCGCACGGCCGTTCGACGTCGACGTGCGCGCCGGCGGCTACTGGCTCACCTCGCTGAAGTCGAAGCCGCTCACGCCGGCAATGACGCTCTTTCGCGACTGGATCGTGGCCGAAGCAGCCGCCGCGGCGCAGGCCGAATGACACGGCCCCGCTTGTCCACAGAAAGTGTTGGCAAGGATGTGGATATCCTGGGTACCCGGGGCCTAAGCCGTTGATCGCGCACGAATTAGCGTGCGGACGCAGACATCGGGCAGCCCGTGTGCACGGGCTTCGCGAGCGGGCCCCTCGGAGGCCCGATCCTCAACTGTCGCGACGCAATCGATTGCGAGTTATCCACAGAATATGTTGGCAAGCCTGTGGATATCCCGCCGATGCGGCGCGTAACACGCTGATACAAAAGGGGATTCGATACAAGGACCTTGCGCGGTCAACCGTGTGGCACCGCACGCGCTTTCGCACGGCATGCGCCGCACCTCCGGCCCGGGGCCGGACGGTTCTCCACAGATTGTGTTGGCAAGCTTGTGGATATCCTGCGCATCGGCCACCTAACTCATTGAGCGCACGGGGGTTTTGTGCTTCGTCTGCAGAATCGGGCAGCGCCGGCGCAGCCCTTTCGGCCAACGCCGGCGCCAGCCGCGCATCAATGCCGGTCAAGCCCGCCGCGCAGTTCGCTCGCCTTGTCGCGCAGCGCCTCGTAACCCGAGCGCGCATGCTCGGGCAGGTCGGGATCGCCGATCAGCGCGCCGAGCGTTTCGATCAGGCTGAACAGAATGCCTTTCGCCGCGCCGACCGCGATGCTCTGCGATTCGATCGACTTGTGCAGGTGGTCGACCGCCGCTTCCAGATTCTCGAGCTTGTGCTCGCCGTCGTCGGGCCGGTTGTCGGTCGTCATCGTCTACCTCCGCCATCGTTCAAGGGTCATGTCACGATTCTATGCCGCGTCGCGCGAACGTGGCGCGACATCGCGCAACGTTCGCGCGGCACCGCGCTACAGCACCGCGACCACCTTCACGCGGCCCGGCTGCTCCGCCGACGCGACGACCTGGCCGTCGACGCGGCGGAACGTGAGCGACACGGTTTCGTCACCGACGCGCAAAGCGTCGATCCGCAGCCAGTCGACGCCTTCCGGCAGCATCGGGCGCTCGACGCGCACCTCGTGACGCGACGCGTCGATGCTCACGCCGAGGCAGGCCTGCAGCATCATGAACGGCGCGCCCGCCGCCCACGCTTGCGGCAGGCAGGCCACCGGATACGCGGTCGGCGGTTCGCCGCGCCGGCGCGGAAACCCGCAGAACAGCTCGGGCAGGCGCATCTCGAAACTCACCGCCGCCTCGAACAGCGCGCGCAGCAGGTTCACCGCGGCCGTCTTGTCGCCGTAGCGCGCGAGGCCGCGGGCGATCAGCGCATTGTCGTGCGGCCACACCGAGCCGTTGTGATACGCCATCGGGTTGAAGCGCGGCTGGCCGGCGGCCAGCGTGCGGATGCCCCAGCCGGTCTGGAACAGCGCCGAGCCGAGCACGCCGGCAACCGCCGCGCCGCGCTCGGCGTCGGGCAGCCCGAACGCGAGCAGGTGGCCCGCGTTCGATGCGAACACGCGGCACAGGTCGCCATGACCGTCGAGCGCGATGCCGTAGAAATCGCCTTCCGGCATCCAGAACAGCGCGTCGACCTGCTCGCGCAGCGCCTTCGCGCGCAACGCATAACGCGTGGCGTCGGCCGCGTGGCCGCGCCGGTACGAGCACATCGACATCGCATCGAGCGCCGCGCACGCATACGCCTGCACTTCGACGAGCGCGATCGGCCCGTCCGGAAAGCGGCCGTCCGCATGGAACACCGAATCGTGGCTGTCCTTCCAGCCCTGGTTCGCGAGGCCACGCTCCGACGTGCGCTGGTAATCGAGCAGTCCGTAAGGATTGCGGTCGCACTTGTCGATCACCCATTGCGCGGCGCGCTCGAGCGCGGGCCACAGTTCGTCGATCAGCGCATCGTCGCCGGTGCGTTCGACATACGCGCCCGCGAGCACGATGAACAGCGGCGTCGTATCGACACCGCCGTAGTACAGCGCGAACGGCACCTCACCCGTCGCGGCCATCTCGCTGCGGCGGAACTCGTGCATGATCTTGCCGGGCTCCGCATCGCGGAACGCGGAAGTCTCGCGCGCCTGGTGCTCGGCCAGGAACCGCAGCACGCCGCGCGCGAGCGACGGCTGCAGCCAGAGCATCTGCAACGACGTGATGACCGCGTCGCGGCCGAACGGCGTCGAGAACCACGGAATGCCCGCATACGGGTACGGCCCCGTGTCGAGCTGCGTCGTGAGCAGCCCGAGATCCGCGAGCGAACGGTCGAGCCACGCATCGAACAGCGGATTGCCGGTGTTCACGCGCGCCATCGATTCGCGCCGCGCGCGCATTTCGCGGTGCACGCCGACGAGCGCGGTGCGCAGCGCAACGCGGCCGCATCCCGGCCCTTCCTCGTGCGCCGGGCCGAGCGTCGCATCGACGGTCAGGTAGATCGACACGCATGCCTGCGCGGCGATCGTCAGCGTGTAGTCGGCACGATCGACCGACAGCGCGTCGGGCGCCGGCGAGAAATGCACGGTCACGTTGCGCTCGACGCTGTCGAGGCCGTCGTAGCGCAGCCGCACCGCGCCCGCGTCGACGCGCGGCGCCACCACGGTGCCGCGCTTCGGGCGCTGCGTGCCGCGCACCTCGAACATGTCCTTGAAATCGGCCGCGAACGACAGCGACAGCGGCACCTCGGCCTCGCTCGAGCCGTAGTTCGTCAGCGTCAGCGCTTCGTAAAGCACGTCGCCCGCGAGCACGCGTATCCGCTCGATGTGGATCACGCCCTCGGGCGTTTCGTGGCCGCCGAGCGGCGGCAGCGGGCGGTTCGTCAGGTGGGCGGTGAACGACGCGTTGTCGGCGCTCGTCGCGCCCGACAGCAGCGACGGCGCGCGGCCGCCGAACGTCAAGCGCCACTTCGACAGCACGCGCATGTCGTCGACGAACAGGCCGTCGTCATGACCGCCGATGTCGCCGAGCGCGTCGCTGACCACGAACGCGTTGCCGGATTTCAGCACGTACTGGTTGTTGCGCGCCAGTGCCTGCGGATCGGCTTCGGGCGCGATGAATGCGGGGCCCGACGCGGGGGTCGGGGCAGTTGGCGCAACCTGCGGCGCCTGGGTCGTCGTGGCTTCGGCGTGATTCGGCATCGATGCTCCTGTGTCGAGCGCGACGCGCGTGGCGCGCCGCGTGGTTCGCACAGGATAGGACAGAACGGGGAACGTGCGCAGCGACGCAAAGAGCGCGACGCCAGGCGACGACGTTGCCGTCGCCGCCTGGCGTCGCTTACAGGCACTTCAAATGCGGATCAGAATTTCCACAGTATGTTGCCGAGGATGGCGTTGTCGCGCACGCCGCTGCCGTACTGGCCGCTGTACGTGAGGCCGAGCGTCAGGCGCTTCGTGATGTTCGCGTCGATGCCGGCCTCGAGTACGGCGCTGTCGCGGGCAATCGGCACGCCCGACACCTGGAACGACGTGCCGCCGTTCGCGAACGTGAACGCCGACGACGGCCGCACGTTGCCGAACGCATGCCGCCAGCCGACCGTCCCGCGCGCGGTGAACGTGCCGCTCCCGATCGAGCCGAGCTGCGACGCCGCGCGCAAGCCGAGCGTCGAGAAGCCGACGTGGGTCGTCTCGCCGCCGGCGCGCAGTGCGGCCGCGCCACCCGTTTCCGTATACCCGTCGGTATGCAGGTTCACATACGCGAGGCCCGCGAACGGTTCGATCGCCACGGGCCCGACCGGCAGCGCGTAGCCGACTTCGCCGAACACCTGCGCCGAATTCGCGTCGTAACCGGCCGAATCGTGATCGGAGAAGCCCGCGAAGCCCGGATTGCGGTCGCTGTTGATCCGGTACCACGTGTACGACGCGCCGCCGCGCACGCCGAGCGCACCGTACTGCGCGCCGCCGTACAGCGACAGGTAGTAGCTGTTCACCGACGCCGACGAACTCTGGGCGTTGTCGAGCGAGCTGTGCGTGACGCCCGCGGCCAGACCCGCACGCCACTTGTCGTTGAGCGCCATGTCGGCACCGGCGATGAAGCCCGTCATGCTGCGGTTGATCGTCGACGCGTTGCCGTCGCCGGTGAGCCGGCTGCGGCCGCCGAACGCCTGCCCCCAGACCACCGGTTGATAAGACGTGCCGCCGTAGCAGCCCTCGCGCGAGCCGATCCGGCGTTCCGGCGGCAGCGTCGGGTCGACCGCGCCGGCCGTGTTGTCGCCGCACAGCGCGGCGCCGCCCGACGACAGCGCGGCGAGCGGGCCCGATCCGGGCGCGAGGCCCTGGCGGACGCGATCGGTCACCGCGTCGCGCACGTAGCGGCTGTCGAGCAGCAGCATGCTCTTCAGGCTCGCCTGCAGTTCGCCGTCGAGCAGCCCGTATGCGCGGCGCGCGGTCGGCACGTCGGTCGTCAGGACTGCGTCGTACAGCGGGTTGCCGGCGCCGAGCCCGCCGAGCGCGGCCGCGACCGCGCGCTGGTTGGGCGTCGTCGCGACGTCGGGCAGCGACGTGCCGTTCTGGATCAGTCGCAGGTACACGTGATTCGGGTCGTAGCTGAGCGTCGGCATCAGGAACGCATAGTTCGCATTCACCTGGCTGAACGCGCCCTGCACGCCCGATGCCGCGGTCACGATCGTGTAGGTCGTGCTCGGCTGGTAGCCACTCTGGTTCGCGAGCACCTGCACGGTGCCGCCGTTCAGCGTCGCCGTGCCGCCCGCCGCAAGGCTGCCGCTTTGCTGCGGCGAAGCCGCGACCTGGAACGTCGAGCCCGGCTGGAACGTGACGTTGCCGCCCACGTTCAGCGCCGCGCCCGGCTGCGACGCGGCCGCCGTCGCGCCGCCCTGCACCACGAGGCCGCCGATCGTGCCGGTGCCCGTGACCGTCGCGCCGTTCTGCACGGTGACGGTCGACTGGCCGAGCGACCCGTTGACGGCGAGCGTGCCCGCGCTGACCGTGGTCGGCCCGCTCAAGGTGCTGGTGCCCGTCAACGTCAGTTGCCCGCTGCCGGCCTGCGTCAGCGAGCCCGCACCGGACAGCACGCTCGCAATCGTCACGTTGCCGGATTGATTGACGATCAGCGCACCGTTGTCGACGACATTGCCGGCGATGCTGCCCGACGTGCCGCCGTTGCCGAGTTGCAGCGTGCCGCCGGCCGCGATCGTGGTGCCGCCCGTGTACGTGTTCGCGCCCGTCAGCGTCTGCACACCGGTGCCGGCGATCGTCACGCCGCCCGCTCCGCCGATCGTCCCGCCGAACGTGCCGTTGCCGCTGCCGTTCAACGTCAGCGCATTGGCGCCAAGATTGATCGTCGCGCCGGTCGCACCGTTCAACGTGCCGATCGTCTGCGCGCCCGTCGCGGCGCTTACGTCGAACGTCGCCCCCGTGCCCGCGAGATTCACCGCGCCCGCCGACGCCAGGCTGCCGCCCGCACCCAGCGCCAGCGTGCTGCCGCCGTTGATCGTCGTGCCGCCGGTGTAGGTGTTCGCGCCCGTCAGCGTCTGCGTGCCGCTACCGGCAACCGTCACGCCGCCCGTGCCGCCGATCGTCCCGCCGAACGTGTTGTTGCCGCTGCCGTTCAGCGTCAGCGCATTCGTGCCGAGGTTCACGTTCGTGCCGCCCGCGCCGGTCAGCGCACCGATCGTCTGTGCGCCCGTCGCGGCGCTTACGTCGAACGTCGCACCCGTGCCCGCGAGATTCACCGCGCCCGCCGACGCCAGGCTGCCGCCCGCCCCCAACGCCAGCGTGCTGCCGCCGTTGATCGTCGTGCCGCCCGTGTAGGTGTTCACGCCCGTCAGCGTCTGCGTGCCGGCGCCCGCGAACGTCACGTTGCCCGTGCCGCCGATCGCCCCGCCGAACGTGTTGTTGCCGCTGCCGTTCAGCGTCAGCGCATTCGCGCCGAGGTTCACGTTCGTGCCGGTACCGCCGGTCAGCACGCCGAGCGTCTGCGCGCCCGACGCGCCGCCGAGGTTGAGCGTCGCGCCCGTGCCGGCGAGATTCACCGCGCTGCCCGACGCGAGGCTGCCGCCCGCACCCAGCGCCAGCGTGCTGCCACCGTTGATCGTCGTGCCACCCGTGTAGGTATTCGCACCCGTCAGCGTTTGCGTGCCGGCACCCGCGAACGTCACGCTGCCCGTGCCGCCGATCGCCCCGCCGAATGTCCCGCCGCTTCCGTTCAACGTCAGTGCGTTGCCGCCGAGGTTCACGTTCGTGCCGGTCGCGCCGCTCAGCGCACCAAACGTCTGTGCGCCCGATGCGCCGCTCACGTCGAACGTCGCACCCGTGCCGGCGAGATTCACCGCGCTGCCCGAAGCCAGGCTGCCGCTCGCGCCGAGCGCCAGCGTGCTGCCGCCGTTGATCGTCGTGCCGCCCGTGTACGTGTTCACGCCGGTCAGCGTCTGCGTGCCGGCGCCCGCGAACGTCACGCTGCCCGTGCCGCCGATCGCGCCGCCGAACGTGTTGTTGCCGCTGCCGTTCAGCGTCAGCGTATTCGCGCCGAGGTTCACGTTCGTGCCGGTACCGCCGCTCAGCACGCCGAGCGTCTGCGCGCCCGATGCGCCGCCGAGGTTGAGCGTCGCGCCCGTGCCGGCGAGGTTCACCGCGCTGCCCGAGGCCAGGCTGCCGTTCGCACCCAGCGCGAGTGTGCTGCCGCCGTTGATCGTCGTGCCGCCCGTGTACGTATTCGCGCCGGTCAGCGTTTGCGTGCCGGTGCCCGCGTACGTCACGCTGCCCGTGCCGCCGATCACGCCGCCGAACGTGCCGCTGGCCGTCCCGCTCAGCGTCAGCCCGTTCGCGCCAAGATCCACGTTCGTATTCGCCGCGCCGTTCAATGCACCGATCGTTTGCGAGCCCGATGCGCCGCTCAGGTTGAACGTCGCGCCTGCGCCGGCAAGGTTCACGGCACCGCCCGACGCCAGGCTGCCGTTCGCGCCGAGCGCGAGTGTGCTGCCGGCGTTGATCGTCGTGCCACCGGTGTAGGTGTTCGCGCCCGTCAGCGTTTGCGTACCCGTGCCTGCATACGTCACGCTGCCCGTGCCGCCGATCACGCCGCCGAACGTGCCGCTGGCCGTCCCGCTCAGCGTCAGCCCGTTCGCGCCAAGATCCACGTTCGTATTCGCCGCGCCGTTCAACGCGCCGATCGTTTGAGAGCCCGATGCGCCGCTCAGGTTGAACGTCGCGCCTGCGCCGGCCAGGTTCACGGCACCGCCCGACGCCAGGCTGCCGTTCGCGCCGAGCGCCAGCGTGCTGCCGCCGTTGATCGTCGTGCCGCCGGTGTAGGTGTTCGCGCCGGTCAGCGTTTGCGTGCCCGTGCCCGCGTACGTCACGCCGCCCGTGCCGCCGATCACGCCGCCGAAGGTGCCACTGGCCGTCCCGCTCAGCGTCAGCCCGTTCGCGCCAAGATCCACGTTCGTATTCGCCGCGCCGTTCAACGCGCCGATCGTTTGCGCACCCGACGCGCCGCTCAGGTTGAACGTCGCGCCTGCGCCGGCCAGGTTCACGGCACCGCCCGAGGCCAGGCTGCCGTTCGCACCCAGCGCGAGTGTGCTGCCGGCGTCGATCGTCGTGCCACCGGTGTAGGTGTTCGCGCCGGTCAGCGTTTGCGTGCCGGTGCCCGCGTACGTCACGCTGCCCGTGCCGCCGATCACGCCGCCGAAGGTGCCGCTGGCCGTCCCGCTCAGCGTCAGCCCGTTCGCGCCAAGATCGACGTTCGTATTCGCCGCGCCGTTCAACGCGCCGATCGTTTGCGCACCCGACGCGCCGCTCAGGTCGAACGTCGCGCCTGTACCGGCAAGATTCACGGCACCGCTCGACGCCAGGCTGCCGTTCGCACCCAGCGCCAGTGTGCTGCCGCCATTGATCGTCGTGCCGCCCGTGTACGTATTCGCACCCGTCAGCGTTTGCGTGCCGGCACCCGCGAACGTCACGCTGCCCGTGCCGCCGATCGTCCCGCCGAACGCGTGGTTGCCGTTGCCGCTCAGCGTCAGCCCGTTCGCGCCGAGGTTCACGTTCGTGCTGGCCACACCGGTCAGCGCGCCGATCGTCTGCGCACCTGACGCGCCGCTCAGGTTGAACGTCGCGCCCGCACCGGCGAGGTCCACCGTACCGGTCGACGCGAGGCTGCCGTTCGCGCCGAGCGCCAGCGTGCTGCCGGCGTCGATCGTCGTGCCGCCCGTGTAGGTGTTCGTGCCGGACAGCGTTTGCGTGCCCGTGCCGGCCACGGTCAGGCCGCCGGTGCCGCCGATCGTGCCGCCGAAATTGCCGCTGGCGGTCCCGCTCAGCGTCAGGCCGTTCGCGCCGAGGTTCACGGCCGAGCCGGCCACGCCGCTCAGTGCACCGATCGTTTGCGCACCCGTCGCGCCGCTCACGTCGAACGTCGCCCCCACGCCGGCCACGTTCACCGCGCCCGTCGCCGCGAGGCTGCCGCCGGCACCGAGCGCCAGCGTGCCGGTGTTGATCGTCGTGCCGCCCGTATAGGTGTTCGCGGCCGTCAACGTCGTCGTCGCCGCACCGTCCTTCACGAGACCGCCCGCGCCGGCGATGCCGCCGTTCAGCGTGAGCGCGTTGCTGCCGCCGAGCGTCAGCGTCGAACCATTGCCAAGATTGACCGCGTTGTTGACCGACAGGCTCGTGGTCGTGTCGAGCGTCGCCGCGCCGCCAACGTTCAGCGCGCCGGAACCGAGCGCCCCGCCGTTGCCGAGCACGAGGCCGCCGCTGTTCAGGTTCGTGCCGCCCGTATAGGCGTTCGCGCCCGTCAGCGTCTGCGTGCCGGTGCCGGCCAGCGTCAGGCTGCCCGTGCCGCCGATCACGCCGCTGAAGGTGCCGCTGGCCGTCCCGCCCAGCGTCAGCCCGTTGCCGCCCATGTTGACGTTCGTCCCGGCCACCCCCGACAGCGCGCCGATCGTCTGCGCGCTCGTCGCAGCGCTCAGGTCGAGCGCCGCGCCCGCGTTGGCCAGGTTCACCGCGCCGGTCGCCGCCAGGCTGCCGCCCGCGCCCACCGCGAGCGTGCCGGCATTGATCGTCGTGCCGCCGGTGTAGGTGTTCGTCCCCGTCAGCGTCGTGGTCGCCGCGCCGTTCTTCACGAGACCGCCCGCGCCGGCGATGCCGCCGTTCAGCGTAAGCGCGTTGCTGCCGCCGAGCGTCAGCGTCGAACCGTTGCCAAGATCGACCGCGTTGTTGACCGACAGGCTCGTGTTCGTGTCGAGCGTCGCCGCGCCAGCGACGCTCAGCGTGCCCGTGCCGAGCGCCGCATTGTTGCCGAGCACGACACTGCTGCCGCCGTTCAGGTTCGTGCCGCCCGAGTAGGTGCTCGCGCCGTTCAGCGTCTGCGTGCCGGTGCCGGCCAGCGTCAGGCTGCCCGTGCCGCCGATCGCGCCGCCGAAGGTGCCGCTGGCCGTCCCGCCCAGCGTCAGCCCGTTGCCGCCCATGTTGACGTTCGTCCCGGCCACGCCCGACAGCGCGCCGATCGACTGGGCGCCGGTCGCGCCGCTCAGGTCGAGCGCCGCGCCCGCGCCGGCCAGGTTCACCGCGCCGGTCGACGCCAGGCTGCCGCCGCCGCTGATCGCCAGCGTGCCCGCGTTGATCGTCGTGCCGCCCGTGTAGGTGTTCGCGGCCGTCAACGTCGTGGTCGCCGCGCCGTCCTTCACGAGGGCGCCCGCGCCGGAAATGCCGCCGCTCAGCGTGAGCGCATGGCTGCCGCCCAGTGTCAGCGTCGAACTGTTGGCGAGGTTGACGGCGTTGTTGACCGACAGGTTCGCGCTCGTATCGAGCGTCGCCGCGCCGCCGACGGTCAACGCGCCCGTGCCGAGTGCCGAGTTGTTGCCGAGCACCAGGCCGCCCGCATTCAGCGTCGTGCCGCCGGCGTAGTTGTTCGCGCCGGACAGCGTCACGGTCGCCGCGCCGTTCTTCACGAGACCGCCGCCGCCCGAGACCGTGCCGCTCAGGCCGACATCGGCGCTGCCGACGAGCGTGAGCGTCGTGCCGGTGGCGACGTTGACATTGTTCGCGAGCGATACGTTGGCGATCGCATCGAGCGACGACGAGCCGTTGACGTTCACCGCGCCGATGCCGAGCGCCGTATTGCTGCCGACCGCGAGGTTGCCGCCGTTCAGGTTCGTGCCGCCCGTGTACACGTTCGTGCCCGTGAGCGTTTGCGTGCCGCTGCCGGAGAGCGTGATGCCGCCCGCGCCGCCGATCGAGCCGGCGTACGTCGCATTGACGGTGCCGTTCAGCGTCAGCGAATTGCCGCCGAGGTTCACGCTGGTACCGGCCGAGCCCGCCAGCGCGCCGATCGCCTGCGTGCCCGATGCGCCGCCCACGTCGAACGTCGCGCCGGCGCCGGTCAGGTTCACGGTGCCGGTCGAGGCCAGACTGCCGCCCGCGCCCACCGCGAGCGTGCCGCTGTTGATCGTCGTGTCGCCGGTGTAGGTGTTCGCGCCCGTCAGCGTCAGCGTCGCCGCGCCGTTCTTCACGATGCCGCCGTTGCCGTTGATGGTGCCGGCCAGCCCGAGATTGTTGCTGCCGCCGACCGTCAGCGTGGTGCCGTTGGCGAGATTGACGTTGTTGGCGAGCGTCGTGTTCGTACTCGAGTCGAGCGAGGCCGGGCCGTTGACGTTCAGCGCACCGCTGCCGAGCGCCCCGTTGTTGCCGACGACGATGCCGCCGCCGTTCAGGTTCGTGCCGCCCGTATAGCTGTTCGCACCGGTCAACGTCAGCGTGCCGCCGTCGTTCTTCGTCAGCGCGCCGCCGCCCGTCACCGCGCCCGACAGCGTGAGCCCGGTCGCGCCCTGCACCGTCAGCCCGCCCGCGCCGAGCGTCACGGTGTTGCCGACGTTGAGCCCGGCGGTACCCGCCTGCAGCGCGCCGCCGTTGGCCGTGACGTTACCGGTGCCGAGCGACGCGTTGTTGCCGATGATCGCGACGCCGCCCGACAGCGTCGTGTCCTGCGCGGTCGACGCGCCGTTGATCGTCCAGTTGCCGGCCTGGACGTCGACGTGATTGAAGTTGACGTAGTTGTTGACCGCGATCGTGCCGTTCGCGCTGGTGCCCTGCTTCAGGTTGAGCGTGTTGTCGCCGCCCGCGCCGCCGTCGACCGTGCCCGTCGCCGCCACGTTGATCGTGTTCGGGCCGATCGTGATGTTGAACCCGCCGCCGGTGCCGCCCGCCGTATTGACCGACGAGCCCGTCACGGCATTGAACGTGTTGGTGCTGTTCGCGCCCATCGACACGCCGCCGTTGATCGTGCCCGAGTTGGTAAACGTATTGCCCTGGCCGGGCGTGCCGTTCGAGCCGAGCGACACGCGACCGTTGATCGTCCCGCTGTTCGTCATGTTGACCGTGGCGCCGCCGTACGCGGCCACCACGGGCGCGTCCGCGCCGACGAGGGTTGCGCCGACCAGCGGGTTCGAGCCGATCGTGCCGGTGTTGTTGATCGTCGACGTACCGCCCGTGCCGTTCTGGACCGACAGCGCCATGCCCGTCACGCCGCTGATCGCCACGCCGGTCGTGCCGTTCATCGTGCCGTTGTTGGTGACGCTGGTGCCGAGGCTCGCCGATGCATTGCCGATCACCGCACCGCTCGACAGCACGCCGAGCCCGGAACCGAGCGCGGACGGGTCGATCGTGCCGTTGTTGGTCAGTATGGTGTTGTTGCCGGTCAGCGACATCGCGGTGCCGCCGACGCCGAGCAGCACGCCGACGCTCGCACCGGGATTGACGGTGGCGTGGATGTTGTTCGCGCTGTTCGCATAGCTCGGCGCAAGCGGATTGGCGACCCCGGAGCAGGTTACCGTCGTGCCTGCCGTGCTGCAGGTCGCCTGGGCGGGCACGATACCGGCGCCGGACAACGCCAGGAAAACGCCCGTCGGCAACAGCAATCTCGGAAACGGTTCGCCGGCTTTTTTCGAACGCGCAAGATTCATGCTTTCCCTCGTTATTGGAATTGGTATTACCGTGAAATCGAACGGCCGCCAGCATAAAATCGCGGACAAAAGCGTCCGCCCCGGCTGTCGCGATGCGACGTCGGTTAATTCATGGACGAATCTTTAATTGGCCCGGGAAGGCAGGCGTGAAACTAGCCGAATGACATGTCGATGGCCCCTGTTTTTCTGCAGCGATTTTCTGGTTGATTTGATCACCGCCCTGCTTTTGTCAGACAAGGCTATATCAAAAAAACAGGCTTTTCCAGTCGATCTTTTCCCCATTTGATCGAGGTCCGGCGGGCGCGCATTTTTTACTTATCGGAACGCGTCTTACAGGTAAATCCGTATTCCTTTTGCCAATTTCCTGGATATTTATTTACAGCAGCGAAAATAACGCATCCGTGAAAACACCGATATCCACGCGATTATCGCGGCCAGATTTTTTTGCAATGCAATATCTACATGCCCGGAAAGGATCGACGCACGATAATCCACCCGCCGCCATTCATCAGACGAAACGTCCGGCACTTCCAGGGTTACGTCGATGTTCGTCACGCGTCGACCGGAAGACCCGCACCGCGTGACGAAAACAGCCGTATCAGATAAAGCATCGGCCGGAACGAGACGGGCCGCGCATCGGGGTTCACCCACAACCGCACCGCATACACCGCGTAGGCCGGCACTTCGCGCCAGCTCGAATAGATGTCGCGCAACTGGAAACGGGCCGGATACGCGGCGGAGATGTTCGCCCGCGCGATGCCGACACGCTCGAACGCGAGGCGCGCCCGCGCGAGGTGATAGAACTGGCTGACGATCAGCACGCGCGACACACGGTGCGCCTGCAGGTAAGCGAGCGTGTGCTGCGCCGTCGCGAGCGTGTTGTCGCCCTGGTCGTCCACCGCGATCCGGTCGGCCGGCACGCCGCGCGCCACCAGATAGTCGCGCATCGCGGTCGCCTCGTTCAGCCCGGGGCCGTCGATCGCGCCGCTGACCAGGAACGCCGGGCACTGCCCCGTGCGGTAGCAGCGCACGCCGACATCGAGCCTGGCGGCGAGTACGGGCTTCGGCGCGCCGGTCGCGTCGAGCGCATTGCCGAAGATCACGGCAACGTCGGCCGGCTCGCTCGGCATCCGCAGCCCGTGCGCGACGAGCGCAGCGGCTGCGACGATCCACAGGCAGGCAACGATGGCCAGCAGGCGGCCCGTTCGGGCGAAGAAGCCCCGTTTGGTGCGGTTTTTCAAGGTTTTCGGTCTCTCAGGTCGTCGGGCTCAGGCTCGCCGGGCATTTCGGCTTGCCCGGCCCCGCGCGGGCGCGTAACGCTAGCACGGTGCGCGTTCGGGTGTCCACGCGGCGGAACGATGCCGGACGATGGCCGGCCTTCCGGCAAGTCGACCGGAGCAGCGTGCCCGGCGAAGCGGGCAGGCAATTGGAAAGAGAAAACCTGCGGAGATTTACGGAGATGGAAAGAATGTGAATGACCGTGCCGCGATGCACGGCCCGGCCCGAATCAGTCGACCGGGCACATCGCGAGCCGCCCCATCGCCTCGCCGGCGCCGCGCACCGCGCAGGTGGCCGGCTCGTCGGCGATCCGGGCGACGAGGCCTGTCTCGTCGTACAGCAGGCGCTCGAGATCCGCGAGCAGCGCGCCGCCGCCCGTCAGCACCACGCCGCGATTCGCGATATCGGTCACGAGCTCGGCCGGCGCGTTCTCCAGCACCGACTTCACCGCGCCGATCACCTGCTTGAGCGGCGCGACCAGCGCGTCCGCCACGTCATGGTTGGACAGCTCGATCGAGCGCGGCAGGCCGTCGCCGACGCTGCGCCCGACCGCGCGCGTCGACCTGCGCGGCACCGCGCTGGTGGCCGAGCCGATCGACTGCTTCACGTGCTCGGCCGTCTGCTCGCCGAGCAGCACGCCATACAGGTTGCGGACATGATTGACGATCGCCGCGTCGAACTGGTTGCCGCCGACGCGGATCGCCTCGCGGTAGACGATGCCGCCGAGCGCGATCACCGCGACTTCCGTCGTCCCGCCGCCGATGTCGACGACCATCGAGCCGACCGGCTCGGTCACCGGCAGGCCCGCGCCGAGCCCGGCCGCCAGCGATTCCTCGATCAGTTCGACCTCCGATACACCTGCCGCGAACGCGGCCTCGCGGAGCGCGCGGCGCTCGACGGCCGTCGCATCGGACGGCACGCACAGCGTGACCTCGACGCGGCGGCCGAAACGCGACCGCGTGCGCGACATGTCGATGAAGCTGCGGATCATCTGCTCGGCCGCGTGCGCGTCGGCGATCACGCCGTGCCGCATCGGCCGCACGGCTTCGAGATGCCCCGGTTCGCGGCCGAGCAGCGCCTTCGCGAGCTCGCCGACGGCCTCGAGCGTCGGCCGTGCGTCGGTCGCACCGGCCTTGCGGAAGCAGACGACCGACGGCTGGTTCAGCACCACGCCGCGTTCGTGCGTATAAATCCGCGTACTTGCCGTTCCAGGGTCGATCGCAACGGGTTGCGCAAACAACTTTCCGAACAGCGGTGTCGACATATCAAACCTTTGTAATCGAACGGACGCGGGGCAGCCGCGCCGCATTTCCGTGGCGCGGCCATGCCGCTCCATCACGGACTTAGCGGCAAATCGTTCCGATACTTTAGGCAATTCCGATGATTTTTTCGCGACGCAATTGTCAAATGTGCCGTTCCGGACACATCCGGCTACGCCACAGCCTCTCGCATTGCGTCTGTAAAACACGGTAATCTCTCGGTCTTGCCTGCTCCCGGCAGGCCTCAGACGCCCGATCACGCCAGGTATTTCCACCATGACAGCGACCGTTTCCTTCCGCTGGGCGCGGGTGCGCCCGCTTTGCACGACGCTCGTCGCCTTCTGGTGCTGCACGGTCGCCGCGCAACCGCTGCCGGCCCCCGAATCCGCCGCCGCCCAGGCCACCGCCGCCAGCGCGCCGGCTGCCACGCCCGCCGCATCCGGGCACACCTGCGACGCCGACGGCGGCCCGGCCGGCCGCCCGTCGATCGGCCTCGTGCTGTCCGGCGGCGGCGCGCGCGGCTACGCACATCTCGGGGTCCTGAAGGTGCTGGAGGACAACCGCATCCCGATCGACTGCATCGCGGGCACCAGCATGGGTGCCGTGGTCGGCGGGCTGTATGCGAGCGGCATGGCTGCCGGCGAGATGCAGAAGCGGCTGTCGGAGGTCAACCTCGCGGACATCGCGTTCGACGTGACGGATCGCGCGGACCTGCCGCAAACCAGCCGGGAGGACGAACGCCTGTACATCAACGGGCTGACGCTCGGCTTCGGCAAGAAAGGCGTGAAGGCGCCGGTCGGCCTCGTGCAGGGCAACCGGCTGCAGGCGCTGCTCGCTAACTGGACGGCCGCCGTGCCCACCAACCAGCCGTTCGACCGCCTGCCGATCCCGTACCGCGCGGTTGCGACCGACCTGCAGACGGGCCAGATGGTCGTGCTCGACCACGGCTCGCTGCCGCTCGCGATCCGCGCGAGCATGGCCATGCCGGGCCTGTTCGCGCCGGCCGAGATCAACGGGCGCGCGCTGGTGGACGGCGGGCTCGTCAGCAACCTGCCCGTCGACACCGCGCGGCAGATGGGCGCGAACGTCGTGATCGCGGTCGACATCGGTTCGCAACTGCGCCCGCTCGACGCGCTCGCGTCGCCCGCCGACGTGATGCAGCAGATGGTCGGCATCCTGATCCGCCAGAACGTGACCGCCCAGCGCAAGCAGCTCGACGCGCAGGACGTGCTGCTCACGCCGGATCTCGGCTCGCTCGCGTTCACCGATTTCCAGAACGCGAAGCAGGCGATCGCCGCCGGCGCGGCCGCCGCGACCGCGGCGCTGCCGAAGCTGCAGCGCTTCGCGCTCACGCCGGAACAATATGCGGCGTACCGCTCCGCGCACGCGCAACCGCTGCCGCCGCCGATCCGGATCACGCGTATCGAGATCAAGACCTCCGGCGGCGTGCCGAAGCGGGTCGTCAGCAACGCGCTGCACGTGAAGCCCGGCGACACGTACGATCCGAACACCGTCAGCCAGGATCTGCTCGGCCTCACGACGGGCGGCAACTTCGAGAGCGTCACGCAGCAGATCGTGAGCCACGGTGACGAGAACGTGCTCGAGATCGACGCCCGCGAGAAATACTGGGGGCCGAATTTCCTGTTGTTCGGGCTCGGCATGTCGAGCAGCTCGACCGACGAGGGCGGCTTCCGCCTGCACGTCGGCTACCGGCGCCCGTGGCTCACCGAATCGGGGCTCGAATTCCGCGCGGACACGACGATCGGCAGCGACCTGCAATCGGCGCGCGTCGAACTCCGCCAGCCGCTGTCGATGGCCTACGGCGTCTATCTGTCGCCCTACGCGGAATACCAGCGCCGCTACGCGAACCTGTACGACGACTCCGGCGACGTGAAGATCACGCAGTACCTGATGCAGACCGCGCGCGCCGGGATCGACCTCGGCCTGCCGATCGCGCGGCTCGGCGATTTCCGGATCGGCATCGGGTACGTGACCGGGCACGGTTCGCCGACCTACAACCTGCCGTCCCCGTTCGGCGACGGCAGCGGCCAGACGCTGCTGTGGCCGAGCTTCACGTCGCAGGCGCTGATCGCGCGTGCGCGGCTCGTCATCGACCAGCTCGACGATCCGCTGTTCCCGCGCAAGGGCTATTTCACCGAGTTCCGCATCGAGCGCTCGCTGGTGTCGCGCAACGGGGGCTCGGCAAGCGAATTCGACGACAGCATCAACAGCGCGCCCTACACCGAGATCTACGGCAAGGCGATGGTGGCGCAGCAGTTCGGCAGCCACAGCGTCAGCGCGACGATCGAAGGCGGCAAGAGCATCGGCGGCACCAACCTGAACAACGCGTTCAACTTCACGCTCGGCGGCTTCCAGCATCTGTCCGCGTATGCGGCCGACCAGCTGAACGGCAACGAGCTCGCGTATGCGCAGGTGACCTACATGAACCAGCTGATGACGTTCAACGCATCGCCGATCAAGGCGCTGTCGGTGGGCGCCAGCGCGGAAGTCGGCAACGTCTGGTCGAGCGGGCAGCAGATCGGCGGCGGCTCGCTCAAGCAGAGCTATACGTTCTTCACGAGTCTGTCGACCGCGTTCGGGCCGGTCTACCTCGGCGTGGCGCTCGGGCCCGGCGGCCGCCGCAACTTCTACCTGCAGCTCGGCCGCACGTACTGAGCGTGCGCGGGTGCCGCTTCGGCGGCATCCGCCACGCCTTCGCGCGACACGCCCGGATCAGAACGCCGCGGCCATCGCGACCGCCCGGGCCTGCGCCCGTTCGATGCTGTCGCTCGCCCGCGCCCCCCACGTGTGTTCGACGGTCAGGCTCCTGACCTCGCTCACGCCGATGAACCTCAACCAGAATTCGATGTAGTCGGCCTGATGCCGGAACCCGGGATTGTCGGCACCCGCGCCCGTCTCCCGGCTCTGTCCGCGAACATGGATGACCAGTGCCCGCGGAATCTCCAGCAGCGGGGCGTAGGCCTTGCCGTCGAACGTGAACAGCATGTTCCGCTGGCTGACGAGATCGATCAGCTGCTTGAGCTTGTACGGATAGCCGAAATTCCACATCGGCACGCCCACGACGATCCGGTCCGCTTCCTGAAAGCGCTTCACCAGCGCCTGGATGCGCCGCCAGACCGACTGTTCCGCGTCGTCCATCGGCGCGTTGGCGACGCCCTTGTACTTCGCGCCGATCGCGTCGCTGCCGAAGTCCGGCAAGTCTTCTTCCCAGACATTCAGCGTATCGACGTCGATCGATGCGCCCGTTTCCCGGAACGCATCGACAAAGGCATTGGCGACCGCGATCGACGCCGACCTCGCGCCGCGGGGAGAAGACACGATATTCAAAAGCCGCATGACGTATGACCCTGACAGGAATGCATGAACAACGGAGCGGCCATCGTGGCTGCCCCGACTTCACGGCTGCGTCGCGGGCCGCCCGCCTCCACCGACACGGATCGGCCCGCCCACACAGTTGCAATTGCAATCGTAATGCAAAGCGCGCACGCACGGCAAACGAATCGTCATGGGGTGGCGGTGCGGGCGGACATCGGGACGGGAAAGGAACGGCGGGACAAGCCGGCGACGCGCTCGAATCCGGCGCGCGCGGCTGTCGTGGGGTCGTGCGGGGTTGCTGTCGAGGCTCGGGGGCCCGGGACTCGTGTTGCGGATCGTCAGACCGGCCAGCTGATCTCGAAGCGTGCGCCGCCGAGTTCCACCGGGTCGACGACCGCGATCCGGCCGTTGTGCGCGTGGAGCACCTGACGCGTGATCGACAGGCCGAGGCCATAACCGCCGGTGCGGCGGTCGAGGCGCACGAACGCGTCGAAGATCCGCTCGCGCTCGCTCTCCGGCACGCCGGGGCCGTCGTCCTCGACGAAGATTCCGATGTTGCCGTGCACGAGCGAGATCCCGACGACGATCCGCGATTTCGCGTACTTGCTCGCGTTGCGCAGCAGGTTGCGCATCGCGTACGACATCAGCCGCCGGTCCATCTTCACCCGCAGGTCCGACGCGATCGCGATGCGCGACTCGATCGCGCGTTCCGGATACAGCAGCTGCGCGTCGCTGACCTGGTGTTCGAACCACGCGACGGGGGCCGTCATCTCGAGATTCGACTGCAGCGAGCTGTATTCGAGCCGCGCGAACGTCAGGCTCATGTCGATCAGTTCCTCGAGCTCGGTCACGTCCTGCGCGATGCTCTCGAGCGCGCTCTGGTATTCGGCCGCGGAACTTGGCTCGCGCAGCATTTCGAGCGCGAAACGCACGCGTGCGAGCGGCGTGCGCAGCTCGTGCGAGATGCCGTTCGTGAGGTCGCGCTGCGCGGCGATCAGGCGTTCCATCCGCATCGCGAGCGCATTCAGCGTCCGTGCGAGCGGGCCGATGATCACGCTGTGCGATTCGCGCGCGCGCGTGTTGAAGCGCCCGCCCGTGAAGTCGATCGCGCGCTCGCGCACCATCACGAGATCCGACCACACCGGCCGCATCCACCGGTACGCCGCGAGCGCGGGTGCGGCGAACACGAACACGAGCACGATCCAGATGTCGCCGGGCAACGAATCGAACGCATGCCACACGACCTGCGGCGACAATTCGACGCACAGCGCGAGCGCCGGCACGAGCGCGGTCAGCAGCACGAGGCCGAGCAGATGCAGGTAGGTGCGCACGTAAAGGCGCGACCAGCTCGGAATGCGGTCGGCGCGCGTATCGGTCCACGCGCGGCGGAAATGCAGCCAGCGCCATTTGACGTAGCGCAGCGTCGGCAGCGGCGGTGCATCGGGGTGCGAACGGGTTCGTCGGATCATCTCGGCTCCCGGCCGGCAGGGGGAATGCCCGCGCGGAACGTGACGGCGTCGCCCGAAGGCCGCGTCATTCCCACGCGTGCTTGCTGAATTGATAACCCTTGCTGCGAATCGTCTTGATCCGCTGCGGGTTGCTCGCGTCGTCGCGCAGCTTGCGGCGCAGCTTCGAGATGCGCCCGTCGATCGTGCGGTCGAGGCCGTCGAACTCGACGCCGCGCAACTGCAGCATCAGGTCGTCGCGGCTGACGACTTCGCCCGCATGGCACACGAGCGCCCACAGCAGGTCGAATTCGGCCGACGTCAGGTCGGGCGTGCTGCCGTCGGGCAGCACGACGGAGCGGTCGGTGCGGTCGATCGAGAACTTGCCGAACGCGTAGCGCTCGGGCTGCGGCGCGCTGCTCTCGGGCGCGCGCGCGGGCGCACGGCGTAGCTGGGCCTTGATCCGCGCGAGCAGGATGCGCGGCTCGACCGGCTTGTGCACGTAGTCGTCCGCGCCGAATTCCAGGCCGAGCAGCTCGTCGAACGGCTCGTCGCGGGCCGTCACCATGATGATCACGCCGTCGTACTGCTTGCGCGCCTCCCGGCAGATTTCGAAGCCGTCCTTGCCCGGCAGGTTCACGTCGAGAATGACGAGATCGGGACGAATGGACAGGATCGCCGGCACCGCGGCGTCACCATGCAGCACAGTATCGACTTCATAGTCGTTCTTGCGCAGGTAGCCGGCGATCAGCGTGGACAGGCGGGTGTCGTCTTCGACGAGCAGGATGCGAAAAGACATGGGCAGCGGTCGGTTCATCGGGGAAGCCGCGGCGGCGCCGGCCGGTGCCGGACGCCGGCCATTGGCCGAAACGTACCGCATGATACTGCGCCAGCCGATTGCCTGTTTAGCGGTCTTGAAAATAAGGGAGCGATATCGGCCGAGCTTGACGAATCGGCGCCGGGACGGTTCCATACGGGCTCGCCTGAATCCGGGCCATGCCCTGCCCGCCTGACTTGATGAATTACCAAACGATCCTCGAACGCATCCACACCGAACTCGCCCCCTGGATTGGCCAGGGACGGGTCGCCGATTACATTCCCGAGCTCGCGAAAGTGCCCGCCGACAAGTTCGGGATGGCCGTCGTCACACTCGACGGAAACGTTTGCACGGTCGGCGACGCGCACGAGCGCTTCTCGATCCAGAGCATCTCGAAGCTGTTTGCGTGCACGCTCGCGTTCCAGCTGCTGGGCGACGACCTGTGGGAACGGGTCGGCCGCGAGCCGTCCGGCAACGCGTTCAACTCGCTGGTCCAGCTCGAGAGCGAGCGCGGCAAGCCGCGCAACCCGTTCATCAATGCGGGGGCGCTGGTCGTCACCGACGTGCTGTGCCGCCGCTTCGTGAAGGCCGAGACGGCGCTCGTCGAATTCGTGCGGCGGCTGATCGGCGCGAACGACATCGACTACGATTCGCGCGTCGCGCAGTCGGAACTGCAGCACGCGGAGCGCAACCGCGCGATGGCGCACTTCATGGCGAGCTTCGGCAACATGCAGATGCCGCCCGACACGGTGATCGACGCGTATTGCCGACAGTGCGCGATCACGATGAACTGTGTCGAGCTGGCAAGCGCCGCGCTGTTTCTCGCGAATGGCGGTGTCGCGCCGGTGACCGGCGAGCGGATCGTGGATTCGAGTTCCGCCAAGCGGCTGTCGGCGTTGATGCTGACCTGCGGCACTTACGATGCGGCGGGGGATTTTGTGTATCGCGTCGGGTTGCCGGCGAAGAGTGGTGTCGGTGGCGGGATCGTTGCGGTGCTGCCTGGGGAGATGGCGGTTTGTGTGTGGGCGCCGGGGCTCGATGCTAATGGGAATTCGTTGGCGGGGACTTTAGCTTTGGAGTGGTTGACGACCTATTCGGGAAGGTCGATTTTTTGAGGTGTCGAAGTCAAGCGTGCCTCATGTGGCGCGACTGCGGCTGGTGAGTTCCGGCACACTCAATGGCGAATTCGTCGTTCGGCAGCGATCGACCCGGAGCGGCCCGCCCCATTCTCGGTTGCGGACAGTCACGCCGGCATTTGCGGAGAAACGTGTGGATTGAGCTCTATGAGCTCACGGGCTAACCTGGCAGTAATCACAACGCCGCAGCCCGGACAAACGCTGTCGTCGGTCTGTTCACCGCAACATGGACAAAACCATCGCCCCACATAGGACCGGGATGGTTGACCGGACATTCCGCCGGTCCTGAGTGCTTCGAGCTGCGTTCGAACGGAGCGACTAAAAAGTGCGCCCGTCGATGCACATTGAAGCTCTCCTCCCGCAGCCATGACGAGTTCGGCAGCGCAATAGGGGCAATGCATCAGCGGTGAGGTCGAAGTCATGACTGGATTGCCCACAATCTTGGACGAGACATCAAAGGTCCGCAACTGGTCGATTGCTGACGCCTCAAAGCCCCCGGTTTGGGGTGTCTTTGAGGCGGCGGATCTCATCGTTTGGTGATTCTCGTTTTGGTTACTGGCACGATTCGTCCGCTGACCATACGGCCAGTTCATAACCATCGGGGTCAATAAAGTGAAAGCGCCGGCCGCCAGGGAACGAGAAAGCCTGACGGTTGATGGTGGCGCCCGTCGCCTCGATCCTTCGCTGGATTTCAGCCAGATCATCAGCGTAGAGGATGACTAGCGGGCCGCCTGGCCGGACAGGCTCACCCGTCGTAAATCCGCCTGCGATCCGGCCGTCGTGAAACTCGGTGTAGGTCGGGCCGTAATCGGTGAAAGTCCAGCCGAAAACGCTGCCATAGAAAGCCTTGCTTCGTCCAATATCGCCGACATTGAATTCGATGTTATCGATCTGGCGGTCTTTCCCTCGAATGCTCATCAGTACCCGTTCCCTTGGTTGTTTGCCGATAGGCAACTATATGCACCGTAGTCGCCCGTAACAACATGGAATGGTACTGGCGCTGAAATGCCCCTACGAAAATCGCATCGGCAACCACCCCGATTTTCCGGTACAAATCGGGGACGCTGAAATTCCCCGCGAGCTATCGGAGACCCTCGTTCATGACTCGGCAAAACGCACCGGAAATCGCAACAACGGCCCCCCGCACGAACCCCGGCGTCACCCCATCCGCCCCGATTCCCGCCATCGTGCCGTCAAGCACCGCGCTGCTCGTCATGCATTACCAGACCGACATCCTCGGCCTCTTCCCGTCGGTCGCGCCCGGTTTGCTCGTCAATACGCGCCGGCTCTGCGACGCAGCGCGGGCAAGCGGCATCGGCGTCTGGTTCGCGAACCTCCGGTTCAGCCCCGGCTATCCGGAAGTCAGCCCGCGCAACAAGAACGGCCAGGGCATCAAGCAGCTCGGCCGCTTCATCGACGACGGCCCATGCCCGGAGTTGGGTCGGCAGGCCGACGAGCCGCTGATCGTCGCGCACCGCGCCAGCGTGTTCTTCGGTACCGATCTGCAAGCGCGCCTGGTCGAGCAAGGCGTCGATTCGCTGATCATGGTCGGCATCGCGTCGACGGGCGTGATGCTGTCGTCGATCGCCCACGCGAGCGACGCGGACTTCCGCCTCTACACGGTCAAGGATTGCTGCTACGACCCGGACCCGGTGGTTCACGAGCACCTGTTCGCCACCGCCTTCGAATCGCGCACGACGGTGCTGTCGCTCGAGGACGCGTTGCGGCTGCTCGCGTAAGCGCACGCACAAGCGCGAGCGTCACGGGCCAACGTCATCACCCGAGTCGACCTGCAGGTTGACGGCCACCAGGCCCGGCTGCCGTGGTCGAGCGTCCCGCCGAGCCCGTAACGGGCGACGGCGTGCGCGATGCCGCGCGCGCCGCCCCCCCTTCGTCGTTACTTCGCGATATACACACCCGACGTCGGGCACGTGCCCTGCGTATTGCCGTCGGTCACGAGCGACGCGGCGCTCGGGAACTGCGCGGTCGCATTGGTCTTCACCGCGATCCACGCTTCGGTGAAATAGCTGACGCCATTCGTCTTCGTGCACTTCAGCGACACCGCGCTGCGCGTGTTGCTGCCGAACGCGCCTTCGAATGCGGACAGCAACTGGTTGCGCGTGACCGTCTTGCCCGAGTTCGCCTGCAGGAACGCGTTGAACGACGTATTGCCGAGCCGGCTGATCATGCCGGACGCCTGGTTCCAGTAGGCATCGGGCGTCGCCGAGTTCGAGCAGGTGCCGTGCTTGAACCATTCGTGCTTGTCGAGGCACGACGCGACGCCCGGCATGTAGGTCGACAGCGTGTTGCGGGTCGCGCTGCTGATCGGGTAGGCGTCCATGCTGCACCACTGGTGCGCGTTGTCGAGGTCGATGTCGTTCTGCGGCACGCCGCAGTAGAACGGCTGGTTGCCGTCATAACGGTTCGGCCACAGGCCATGCAGCGACAGGCTCGTCGCCGCATACGAGCCGGCGAGGTTCGTGCATTCCGGCGTGTCGTGCGACGCGCAGAAGCCGGGCTCCCACGATGCGGCGAGCAACAGGTAGTCGTAGCTGGTCTGCGCGGCGGCGTGCAGCGACACGGAAGCAACGGCGAGTGCGGCAGCGGCGCGGGCGAGCGTCTTGAGCATGGCGTGTTTCCTCGGAAAAGGCATGCGGTCGCGGGATGCGCCGCACGGTTGTCGAATGTCCGATCGCGATTGTTGCCGTCGCAACGTGGCACGAATGTGAAGGTGGACGAAATAACGCGCAGGGCGCCGCCGAGCCGGTTACAACCGGTACCGGTACCAGCGGTGGCCTTCCGCCGCAAGCGACGCCGGCGTACCGTGTCGCCACCCTCATCCTGCAACGGAGCATCGCCATGGTGACCGCGACACGGCTCGGCAAGCCACATTGCGTCGAGATCGGCAACGGGCGCAGCGTCGTGCGCTCGGACACGCACAAGGACGGCCAGGGCGGCGATGCCAGCATGCGGCCGCACGAACTGCTCGAAAGCGCGCTCGCGGCCTGCGTCTGCATGTCGATCGACCTGGCCGCACGACGCGCGGGCGTGACGCTGCCCGCCTGCACGGCGGACGTCACCGTCGATCGCCTCGACCACGAAACGGGCTTCGACATCGCACTGCGCTTCGCTGCGCCGCTGTCGCACGCGCAGCAGACACTCGTGCGCGACGCGGTGCGGGCTTCTCCGGTCGCCCGGACGCTCGGCAAGCCGATACGGGTCAGGCCGGCCACGATCGCGAGCGGCTGACCGTCACGGCGCGCCGGACACGGCACGATCGACGCCCGCACGTCGACGTCCACGCGACAGGCATCGGTGGCGAACAGGCACTCACGATCCGGTGCCGAGCTGCGTGCATGCGCGGGCGGACGCTTCGGGGCCTTCGAGCGCGAGGATCTGCCACACGCCGATGCTGACGCGCTGGCGCGCCGCCGTCGACGCATCGGCCAGCAACGCCTCGACGCGCGGTGCCGCATCCGGCGCCTGCTGCTTCAACGCTGCGTGATGCCGCGCACGCGATGCCGGTTCGGATTCGTACACGTCGCACAGGCGCACCATGCCGGCGAGACCGGCGACGTCGTCGTCCTTGTCAATCGCGCGCGGCTCGACAGGCGCGAGCCCCTTGCGCTCCGCCGCCGGCAGCTTGTTGCGCGCGCCTTCGTCGATCGATGCGGCGGATGCCGGCGGCAGGCCGCCGATCGCCGCGACGATCCGGCTGCCCGCGGCGATCATGTCGCCCTGGCACGCGATCTTCTCCGCGGCCGCGACGTTCGAGCAGAACGACACCGAGGTGCGGTACACGTCGTCGCTCATGCGTGGCACTTCGTTCACGCTCGCCTGCGCGAAGCCGGCGCTCGTCAGCGCCAGCGCGGCGGGAATCAGGATGCGGAGTGCGCTCGTCTTGTTCATTGTTGTTCGTATCTGTGGGTTCTTGTGGCGGGCAACATCGCCGGGTCGCGCGGTGGCGGCCTCAGTGCCGCCGGGCCCTCGTCCGGCGGCACGCGGTCACTTCAACGACGCGGCCTCCGATCCGCCCGGCGACAGCGCCGCGTTGTCCTGCTCGCGCCACGTGCGGCGCGACGCCATGATCGCCTTCACGGCCGAGCGCGCGACCTTCCACCACGCGAACGGCCGCGGGTCGGCAAGCATGCTGAGCGCGCGCGCATAGTCGAGCGTGAGCCCGGGCGTCCACGCCATCGTCACCGCGCGCTTGCGGATCTGCGCGGCAACCCACAGCTCGGGCGTGAGCAGCAACCGCACGAACGCGCCCCATCCGGCGCGCGCCCCCTTCAGCCGCCACACCGCGCCGTCGAGCGCGGCTTCGAGTGCGTTCGACACGGTGCTCGAGCAGTTGCGGTGCGTGAGGTTGTACGTCACGTTCTGCCGGTACGACGACCAGAACGCGTCCAGCTTCGCCGGATCGTAGTTGCGGATCCGCACGCGCACGGTCGACGGGCACCATGCCTTCGACTCGGTCGCGTAGTCGGGCTGGAACAGGCCCGGCACGTCGTTTTCGCGGGTTGCACGCAGGATGCGCGTGAATTCGTCCGGAGAACGATCGATTTCGACGCCCGGATACAGGCTGATATAGATGCCCTCCGGCGATTCCAGCGCCGCGTGCCCGGTCGAGATCACGCCGTTGACATCCACCGCCGCGATATAGCGGTCGATCACGGGGTAGCGTTGCGCTTCGGCTTTCGACGTACCGGTCGGCGTCCACACGTGCACGGTGAGCGCATGCTCGCCGTCGGCGGGCGGGCCGTCCCATTCGGATTGGGAAAAATGCGGCAGGTCGCGCGCATCGTCGAGGTCCGGCGCGAGTGCCGGCGCCGGCGAGGTCGCGAACGCCGGATTGCGCGTCAGTCGCCGCACGCGTGCGGCGAGGCTCAGCATGTGCATCCCGCCGAATATCAGCAGCAGGCCGAGGCAGTACGGCACGGTGCCCACATAGTGGGTCGGGTACGGCTGGTAGAAGAAGATCGCCAGCAGGATCTCGACGACGCCCCACGCGAAGGCGACGTTCCAGCGGCGATAGCGCACCATCCACGCGGCGGTGCACTGCAGCAGCCCGTCGACGAGGAACAGCGTGCCGAAGATCATCGACAGCAGGAAATGGCCATGGTGATGCCCCGCGAACACGAGCCCGGCGGCCACCACGACCGCGATCCCCTTCACGTAGCGCAGGACGCGCTGCCCGCCGACGCCGCTGCCGGCCACCGCGAGCGTCGCGAGCCCCTCGATCAGGAACAGCCACGCGAAGATCTGGATCGGAAAATGCAGCGCGCCGTCGAGCGCGTCGACGAAGATCACGACACCCGCGACGACCCACACCCAGCCGAGCGCGGTCAGCCCGCGCCAGCGGGTGCGCAAGTATTCGATGCCCAGCAGCAGTAAGACCAGTCGTACCATCGCGCCCTCTCGTGATTTTTTTGGGACACGCGCTGGCCACGCGGGTCCTGTCGTTTCGACCGCGCATCGAGCGACGCACAGGCCGAAAAGCGGTCATTCATGCCGGCGCGTCATGCCTCGACATGACCGTTGGCGGCCGGTACGCCTCCGCACTGGCCGAATAATAAGATATGGCGGAGGCGGTTGAAAGCGCGACGAAAACGTTGGCGGCGGGTCTGGAGAGCGCAGCATGCCGCTGGACAGGGCCCGATTGCGAGCGCTGCCCAGGCAGATTTCCTGTTCGACAACGCGCGGCGGATACGCCAGAATCCGGCTTCCGAGGGCGCAAGCCACCAAACCGCATCAGACGGGACAATAATCCATGAAAACATCGATCACGCGCCGGCGCCTGCTGGCCGCCGGCATGGCCGCGAGCACCCTCGCGCTGTCGGGCTGCTTCACGCCGAAGCTGTACGAGAACGACGCATACAGCGAATACGTCACGAGCTTCATGATCACGCAGGACGGCAAGAAGCTGGTCGTCCTCGGCACGAACTACCACTACATCTTCGATCTGCCGGCGCAATTGCGGCCGGTGCTGCTGTCCGGCTACCGGAAATCGCTGCACACGACGTTTGCCGACTTTCATGCGCGCGGCGGCAGCATCACCGGCCACTACCGGATCGTGTTGCCAAAGGACGCGCCGGACGACGCCCGGCAAGCCGCGAGCGCCGACGGATTCACTGCCGGGACGGCCGGCCTCGCGCTCGAAGGCGACATCGAAGGCAAGCGCTATTCGACGGAGGGTTTCGCCGCGAAGGACAAGGGCGCCACGCAACCGTTCAACGAGCGGTACTCGGTGTACATCCGGGAATCGCCGTCCGTCGCCGGCATGGGCCTGCGGATCCTCGCCACGCCGATCACGGTGGCCGCCGACGGCCTGCTCGTGCTGGGCGGCATCGTGCTCGTGCCGTTCGCAGCCATCGCGATCGAGGCAAACGGCGGCCTCCGGATCATGTAATGGCACAAGCGTCGCCGCTGTCGCGCCTGTGACGGCAGGCAGCGGCACGCGAGCGCACCCGACGACCGCAACCGGAGCATTGCCATGTCCGCCTCACCGCTACACGCACCACCGCTCGGCCCGCAACTCAAGCGCTGGCGTGCGCTGCACCGCGTGAAGCAGAGCCACGCGGCGGAACTGTTCGGCGTGGCGCAATCGACGATCTCGCGCTGGGAAGCCGGCCTGCAACAGATGTCGCCCGACGAACGCGCGACGGCCGAACGGCTGCTCGCCGCGCGCCTCGATTCCGCGGGCGATCACGCGCTTGCGCGGCTCGTCGCGGGCAGCGCGGGCCGCATGCATCTCGTGTGCGACCTCACGCACCGGCTGCTTGCCTGTTCGCCCGCGCGTGCCGCCGAATTCTCGCAACCGCTGTCGACGCTGCTCGGCATGTCGCTGTGGCGCTATGCGACGCCGGAAATCGTCCGCATGGAAGCCGCGCTCGATACGCTCGGCTGGCATGATCGCGCGGGGCCGCCGAGCGTCGAATTCGACACTGGCGCGAATGCGTCGCGCGTCGTGCCGATCCGCGGCAGCCTGTGCCGGTGGACACGGATGACGTTGTCGGACGGGGCGGCCGCGCGGCTCGTGGAAACGCTGTAGTACGACCCCGCGCATATTTCATGCGTGGACGAACCGTGCGTGGCCGCCTTACGCTTGACGGCTCATCGCACGGACACCGACCATGAACCCCGATACGATCCACGCGCGGCTCGCGTTCCTGCGCGAAGCCGAACGCCTGAAGGATGTGCTGCGCAGCGGCCACACGTCGGCCGGGCGCGCGGAAAGCACCGCCGAGCATAGCTGGCGGCTGTGCCTGATGGCGCTCGTATTCGCCGATGCGCTGCCCGGCATCGACACGCTGAAGCTGCTGAAGCTGTGTGTCGTCCACGATCTCGGCGAGGCGCTGCACGGCGACATCCCCGCGATCGAACAGGCCGCGCACCCCGACAAGAGCGCGCACGAACGCGACGACCTGCTGACGCTGACCGCGCCGCTCGATCCGGCACGGCGCGACGAAATCGTCGCACTGTGGGATGAATACGAAGCGGCCGCGTCGCCGGAAGCGCGCGCGGCGAAAGCGTTCGACAAGCTGGAGACGATCCTGCAGCACACCCAGGGCAGCAACCCGCCCGATTTCGACTACGCGTTCAATCTCGACTACGGCCGCCGCTATACCGACGCCGCACCGCTGTTCAGCGCGATCCGCGACATCGTCGACGCCGACACGCAGCGCCGGATCGACGCGAGCGGGCAGCACGCGTAAGCTCGCGGAACCGGGCGCGCGGCACCGCGCACCCTGCCCGCACGAGGCCCTACGCATGACGCAGAACATCTACGACGACCCGGCTTTCTTCGAAGGCTACAGCCGCCTGAACCGCTCGATCCACGGACTCGACGGCGCCCCCGAATGGCCCGCGCTGCGCGCGCTGCTGCCCGACCTGCACGGTCGCCGCGTGCTCGACCTCGGCTGCGGCTACGGCTGGTTCAGCCGCTGGGCCGCCGGCCAGGGCGCGGCAAGCGTGCTCGGCATCGACGTGTCCGAGCGCATGCTCGAACGTGCGGCATCGAGCGCCGCGCATCCGGCGATCACGTACCGCCGCGCCGACCTCGAAACGCTCGCGCTGCCGGATGCCGCGTTCGATCTCGCGTACAGCGCGCTCGCGTTCCATTACATCGCAGACCTTGATACCTTGTTCCGCACGCTCCATCGCGCGCTCGTGCCGGGCGGGCGGCTCGTGTTCTCGATCGAGCATCCGGTCTATACGGCGCCGCGCCGGCCCGGTTTCGTCGTCGATGCGCAGGGCAACCGCTCGTGGCCGCTCGACGGCTATCAGCGCGAAGGCGAACGCGTGACCGACTGGCTCGCGCCGGGCGTCGTCAAGCAGCACCGCACGCTCGGCACGCTCGTGAACCTGCTGATCGGCAGCGGCTTCACGCTCACGCACCTGGACGAATGGGGGCCGACGCAGGAACAGGTCGATGCCCTGCCCGCGCTCGACGAGGAACGCGACCGGCCGATGATGGCCCTCGTCGCCGCACGGCGATAACGCACGCCGCAACACGCGCACGAGCTTTCGCCCGCCGCGCTGACAGATTGCAACAATGTCGCCGCCCGGCCCCCGTTCCTGCACGGCGTCCGCACAATTCAGCACAATTTCCACACGATTTGTCGTGAATTCCTCGCTTACCATGAGCGGCTGATTCGACCCGGCACGGCCGCGCGAGGTGTACGCGGAAGCCCGCGGGCAACCCGCCCGCCAGGCGACGCCGGCCGGATCGTCCCGACCGGCCGCACGCAACGCCGGCACCGCTTCATCCTCGCCGCACGCTCATGACTCAGAAGACCCATCGCCGCCGGCGCATCGTGCTGGCCACCGTTGCCATCGTCGCGATCGCCACCGGTGTCACGCTGAAGGCGTGCGCACCCGACAAGCATCCGCAATACCTGTCCGCGCCCGTCTCGCGCGGCGACCTCGAAAACGCGGTGCTGGCCACCGGTGCGCTGCAGGCATTCAGGCAGGTCGACGTCGGCGCGCAAGTCTCGGGGCAGTTGAAGTCGCTGAAGGTCAAGCTCGGCGACAAGGTCACGAAGGGCCAGTGGCTCGCCGAGATCGACCCCGTGCTCTCGGAAAACGCGCTACGGCAGGCACGCGCCAGCGAAGAAAGCCTGCGCGCGCAGCAGCAATCGACCGCCGCGCAACTCACGCAGGCGGAACTCGCGTTCCGGCGCCAGCAGGCCATGCTGCCCGACGACGCGACGTCGCGCGAGTCGTTCGAAGCCGCGCGCGCGACGCTCGACGTGCAGCGCGCGACGCTCGCGTCGCTCGCCGCGCAGATCCGCTCGGCCCGCATCCAGATCGAGACCGCACAGGCCAACCTCGGCTACACGCGCATCGTCGCGCCGATCGACGGCCAGGTCGTCGCGATCGTCACGCAGGAAGGCCAGACGGTGATCGCGCAACAGCAGGCGCCGGTGATCCTGAAGCTCGCGGATCTCGACACGATGACCGTGAAGGCGCAGGTGTCGGAAGCCGATGTGATCCGCGTGAACGCCGGCCAGACCGCGTATTTCACGATCCTGGGCGAACCGGACAGGCGCCACTACGGCAAGCTGCGCGCGATCGAGCCGGCGCCGCAGAACTACGCCGAGACGCAAAGCGCACTCGGCGGCGGCGCAGGCGGCGGCGCGAAACCGAATTCGGCAGTGTTCTACAACGCGTTGTTCGAGGTGCCGAATCCCGAGCACCGGCTGCGCATCTCGATGACCGCGCAGGTCAACATCGTGCTCGGCAACGCACGCAACGCGCTCAGCATTCCGGCCGCCGCGCTCGGCGAGAAACGCAAGGACGGCACCTACGCGGTGCGCGTGCTGCGCGCCGACGGCAGCACGGAAACGCGCAACGTCCGCATCGGCATCAACAACAACGTGCGCGTCGAAGTGCTGGCCGGCCTGAAGGACGGCGAACGCGTCGTGATCGGCGAGGCGTCCGCGGACGACCACGCACCGCTGGCGGACGTGGTGTGACGATGAGCCAGCCCCTGCTGAAACTCTCCGCCGTCACACGACGCTTTCCGGCCGGCGACAAGGACGTCGTCGTGCTGAACAACGTCAACCTGTCGATCCACGCGGGCGAGATCGTCGCGATCGTCGGCGCGTCGGGCTCCGGGAAGTCGACGCTGATGAACATCCTCGGCTGCCTCGACCACCCGAGCGAAGGCACCTACACGGTCGGCGGTCGCGACACGCACATGCTCGACAGCGACGAGCTCGCCCAACTGCGCCGCGAGCACTTCGGCTTCGTGTTCCAGCGCTATCACCTCCTGCCGCACGTCGATGCCGCCGCGAACCTCGAAATGCCCGCGATCTATGCCGGCACGCCGCGCGCGGAGCGGCACGCGCGCGCACGCGAGCTGCTCGCGCGCCTCGGGCTCGCGGATCGCGCGCACCATCGCCCCGGGCAACTGTCCGGCGGCCAGCAGCAGCGCGTGAGCATCGCGCGCGCGCTGATGAACGGCGGCCAGGTGATCCTCGCCGACGAACCGACCGGCGCGCTCGACACGAAAAGCGGTCAGGACGTGATCCGCATCCTGCACGAGCTGAACGCGCTCGGCCACACGATCGTCATCGTCACGCACGACAAGGCCGTCGCGCGCCATGCGCGGCGCATCATCGAGATCAGCGACGGCGCGATCGTCGCCGACCGGCCGAACCGCCACCATGCGGAAGCCCTCGCGGAAGCAGCCGCGGGCGCGGATGCAGCGGAAGCGAGCGTAGCGGAAACCGGCACACCGTCCGCCCGCGATCGTCACGACACGCCGTCGCCGCCCGCGGCAGTCGCCCCCGATCCGCAGGCCGATGCCGCCCCGCGCGCACGCCGCTTCGCGGCCGGCTCCGGGCGCTTCGCCGAGGCCTGCCGGATGGCGTGGATCGCACTCGTGTCGCACCGGCTGCGCACGCTGCTGACGATGCTCGGCATCATCATCGGCATCACGTCGGTCGTGTCGATCGTCGCGATCGGCGAAGGCGCGAAGCGCTACATGCTCGACGAGATCGGCAGCATCGGCACGAACACGATCAACATCTACCCGGGCACCGACTGGGGCGACAGCCGCGCCGACGCGATCCAGACGCTCGTGCCCGCCGATGTCGCCGCGCTCGCCGAGCAGCCGTACGTCGACAGCGCGACGCCCGAAACGTCGCGCACGCTGCTGCTGCGCTACCGCAACGTCGACGTGAACGCGCTCGTGAGCGGCGTCGGCGACCGCTTCTTCCAGGCGCGCGGGATGCGCTTCGCGCTCGGTGTCGCATTCGACGAGGACGCGGTGCGCCGCCAGGTGCAGGTGGCCGTGATCGACCAGAACACGCGCCGCAAGCTGTTCGGCGCGACGCGCAACCCGATCGGCGAAGTGATCCTGGTCGACAACGTGCCGTGCGTGGTGATCGGCGTGACGGCGGACAAGAAGAGTGCATTCGGCAGCGTGAAGAGCCTGAACGTGTGGGTGCCGTACACGACCGCGAGCGGGCGTCTCTTCGGGCAGCGTTATCTCGACAGTATCACCGTGCGCGTGCGCGACGGGCAGCCGAGCGCCGCCGCCGAAAAAAGCCTCGAAACGCTGATGAAGCAGCGCCACGGCCGCAAGGACTTCTTCACGTACAACATGGACAGCGTCGTGAAGACCGTCGAGAAAACCGGCCAGTCGCTGACGCTGCTGCTGTCGCTGATCGCCGTGATCTCGCTCGTCGTCGGCGGAATCGGCGTGATGAACATCATGCTGGTGTCGGTGACCGAGCGCACGCGCGAAATCGGCATCCGGATGGCGGTCGGCGCGCGCCAGTCCGACATCCTGCAGCAGTTTCTCGTCGAGGCCGTGCTGGTCTGCCTGCTCGGCGGCACGATCGGCATCGCGCTGTCGTTCGGGCTCGGCGCGCTGTTCTCGATGTTCGTCGCGCAGTGGAAGATGGTGTTCTCGGCCGGCGCGATCGTGACCGCGTTCGTCTGCTCGACGCTCACCGGTGTGATATTCGGCTTCATGCCCGCGCGCAACGCATCGCGGCTCGATCCGATCGACGCGCTCGCGCGCGACTGACGCAAGGCCCGCCATGACGCATTCCTCACCGCTTCAGCGCCTCGGCGCATTCGCATGCGCGGCCGCGCTGCTCGCCGGCTGCGCGGGCGCGCGCCATGATCCGCTGCCCGCCGTCGCGATGCCCGCGAACTGGTCGGCGCCGGTTTCCGCCGACGCACCGGCCGCGACGCGCGACTGGTGGCGCAGCTTCGGCGATCCGCAACTCGACGCGCTGATCGACGACGCGCTGCGCGCCAACAACGACCTCGCGATCGCAGCGATCCGCGTGTACCGCGCGCAACTGCAGGCCGGGCTCGCGAATACGAACCTGACGCCCAACGTGACGCTCGGCGCGAACGGTGCCGTGTCGCGCACGCTCGATACGCACCAGATGCGCCGGTCGAGCAACGCGAACGTTTCGCTCAGCTATGAAATCGACCTGTGGGGCCGGCTGGCCGCGCTACGCGACGCCGCGCGCTGGGAAGCCGACGCAACGGCCGCCGATCTCGAAGCCGCGCGGCTGTCGCTGATCGGCACGACCGCGTCGCTGTACTGGCGGATCGGCTTTCTGAACCGGCAGATCGCGCTCGGCGACGCAAACATCGCGTACGCGGTCCGCACGCTCGCGGTCGTCCGGTCGCGGCACACGGCCGGCGCCGTGTCGGGGCTCGACCTTGCGCAGGCCGAACAAAGCCTCGCCACGCAACGCGCCGCGCAGACACGCCTGATCCAGCAGCGTACCGAGAACCGTCACGCCCTCGCGATCCTGTTCGACCGGCCACCGCAGCAACGTGCGGCCGAACCGCCCGCGCTGCCGGACGCGCCGCCGCCGGAAGTGGCGGCCGGCCTGCCGGCCAGCCTGCTCGGCCGGCGCCCCGACTTGCGCGCGGCGGAATTCAGGCTGCGCGAATCGCTCGCGCAGGTCGACGCGACACGTACCAGTTTCTACCCGACCTTCACGCTGACCGGCGCGGCCGGCACGTCGAGCACGAGCCTCGAGCGCGTGCTCGCGAATCCGGTCGGCACGCTCGGGCTCGGCCTGGCCCTGCCGTTCATCCAGTGGAACACGATGCAGCTGCAGATCAAGGTGTCGAAGACGCAGTACGAGGAGGCCGTCGTCGGGTTCCGGCAGAAGCTCTACACGGCACTCGCGGAAGTCGAGAACGCGCTGTCGGCGCGCGTCCAGCTCGAACGCGAGGCCGAACAGCGCGCGCTGTCGCTGGCGCAGGCGCAGCGCGCCGAGCGGCTCGCCGCCGCGCAGTTCGCGGCCGGCGCGACCGCCGTGCAACCGTGGCTCGACCAGCAGCAGCGGCTGCGCGATGCGCAAAGCGCCGAAGAACAGACGCGGCTGGACCGGCTCAACAACCAGATGACCCTGTACCGCGCGCTCGGCGGCGGGATGTCCTGACCGGCCCGCGCACCGGGCCGGCCGCCCCTGCCCCGCCGGCCATGCGCGGCGTCATTCGCACACGGCCGCCCCGCGCCGCGCCGGCGCGAACGCCACCGCGCTCGCCGTCGCGAGCACGGCCACGCCGGCCGCGCCGTACACCATCACCCAGCCGAACCCGTGCACGAGCGCCGCATGCAACACCGCGCCGGTCGGGTCGGCCTGTGCAAGCGCCGGTGCGATCGCGTGCAGCCCGTCGGTTCGCCCGGAAGCAATCTCCTGCGCGAGCCGGCGCAGCGCCCCGTCGCCGATCGTGCCCGCGACACCGCCCTTCAGGCTCGCGACGATCCCCGCGACCAGCACGAAGCCCATGGCCGCGATATTCAGTGCGAGCGAGATCATCCGCGCGCTCATGTCGATGCCCGACGCCATCCCGGCCCGCGCGCTCGGCACCGCACCCGTCGTCGTATTGGTCACCGGCGTGTTCGTGAGCCCGAGCCCGATGCCGGCGATCACGCAGCCGGGCAGCATCGTCACCCAGCTCGCGTGGTCGGCCGCGCTGCCGATCCGCATCAGCGCAAAACCGGCGGCAATCGTGAACAAGCCGCCCGGGATCACGACGCCTGGTCCGTAGCGCAGCGCGAGCCGTTCGCCGAACGGCGGCGCGACCAGCGTCGGCAGCGTGTACGCGAGCAACGCGAGGCCGGCCGTCACGCTGTCGTAGCCGAGCGCGACCTGGAACCAGATCGGCAGGTAGATCATGAACGGCCAGAAGCTGAAGTTCATCCCCATCGAGCCGAAGATCGCGCCGGTGAACGCGCGAATCCGGAACACCGAGAAGTCGAACATCGGCCGCGCGCTCGCGCGTTCCGCGAGGAAGAAGCCGGCCACCGCCAGCACGGTCGCGCCGAGCACGCCGAGGCCGGCGGCGCTCGTCAGCCCGAGTTCCGCGCTTTGGGTGATGTAGAAGGCCAGGCCGAGCACCGCGAGCGACAGCGTGACGATGCCCGCCACGTCGAGGCTGCCCGCGTGCGGATCGCGCGACTCCTGCACCGCGCCGCCGATCAGCGCGAGCGCGACGGCCGCGAGCGGCGCATGGACGAGGAACACCCACGGCCAGCTCGCCAGCGCGACGATCGCGCCGCCGACGATCGGCCCGAAACCGAGCCCGATGCCGAACACGATCCCCCAGATCCCGAATGCGCGGCCGCGCTCGCGGCCCTCGCGGAACTGGTGCGACAGCACCGCAATCTGGCAGATCAGCATCGCGCCGCCGCTGGCGCCCTGCAGCAGCCGGCCCGCGACGAGCACCGGCACGTTCGGCGCGAGCCCGCACAGCAGCGACGTCGCGCCGAACAGCACGGTGCCGATCACGTACACGCGCTTGCGGCCGAAGCGGTCGGCGAGCGTGCCGGCCGCCATCAGCACGGTCGTGCACGCGATCGTGTACGCGTTCATGATCCACTGCATGCCGTTGAAATCGCCATGCAGCACGTGTTCGAGCGTCGGCAGGATCACCGGCACGCTCGAGATTTCGAGGCCGAACATCAGCGACGTGAGACAGACGGCCGCGAGCGCGACCGCATTCCTGCGGGAGTCGGATAGCGTCATGCGTATTGCGCGGCGGCCCGGCAACGGGCCGCGCGCCTCCAGATGAGAAGGATGGGCCGCGCGCGGCCGGCAACGCACGCTGAACCGGAATCGGTACTATAGTGAGAATTCCGATCCCCATTGACGCAGGCATTTCTCCAGACTGGGGAACCACAGGACTCAATCACCCCTCCCTCCGATGACCGACAGACTCGACGGCGTGACGACCTTCGTCCAGGTAGTGGAATCGGGCAGCTTCGCGCTCGCGGCGGAGCGGCTCGACATGACGCGTTCGGCCGTCGGCAAGGCGGTCGCGCGGCTCGAGAAGCGGCTCGGTGCGCGGCTGCTGCAGCGCACGACGCGCAGCCAGAGCCTGACCGACGACGGCCAGGCGTACTACGACCGCTGCGTGCGCGCGCTGGCGGAACTGGAAGCGGCGGAGGCCGACCTCGACTGCGGCCGCAACGAGCCGCGCGGGAAGCTCCGCCTGAGCGTGCCGCTCGCGTTCGGGCACCACTGCGTGACGCCCGTCGTGCTCGATCTCGCACGCACCTACCCGGATCTGCGGATCGACGTGTCGATCACCGACCGTTTCGTCGATCTCGTCGAGGAAGGCATCGACCTCGCGGTGCGGATCGGCACGCTCGCGGACAGCACGAGCCTCGCGGTGCGGCGACTCGGCACGCAATACGGCAGCCTCGGCGCGGCGCCGTCATATCTCGCCCGCCACGGGATGCCGAAGACGCTCGACGACCTGAAGCATCACCGGACGATCGCGTATTCACGCTCGGGCGTGGTTCAACCGTGGGACTTGCGCGCGCCGGACGGCTCGACGGTACGTTTCGACATGCCGCACCAGCTCAGTTTCGACGACGTGCAGGCGATCGCGGCGGCCGGCGCATCGGGGTTCGGGATCGCCTGGCTGCCGAGCTGGCTGCTCGATCACTACGTGAAGCGCGGCGAGATGACGGTCGTGCTCGACCGCTGCTTCGTCTGCGAAGGCGACATCCACGCGATCTGGCCGAAGACGCGCTACCTGCCGCGCAAGACGCGCTGCGTGATCGACGCGTTCGCGCAGGCGATTCCGCCGATGATCGAGCGGTGAAATGACACGCGCGCCGCGCGGCAGCCTGTGCCCGCACGGCGCGCCGGCTACGCGCTTACGCCGCGCCGAGATCGGCGAGCGGATGCGCGAACAGCTTCCACGGCGACGTGAGGAAATGCCGCACGCGTTCGGCGCGCAGCTCGACGAGCGACGCCGGCGCCCAGCGCGGCTTGCGATCCTTGTCGACGAGATGCGCGCGTACGCCTTCGCAGAAGTCGCCTTCCTCGATCGCGCGCGCGACGATGCCGAGCTCCATCCGGAACGATTCGGCGAGCGTCATCTGGCGGCCGCGCAGCAGCGCCTCGCGCGTCACGTACAGCATCGTCGGCGAATGGCCCGTGAGCGCATCGAGCGTCGCCTGCAGCCATTGACGGTGCTCGCGCGACAGTTCCTCGCGCGCGAGATCCTGCGTCAGCGTCGCGACGATCCGCTCGACGGTCGAGCGCTTGTCGAAGTGACGCACGATCCACGGCATCTGCCCGTCGAGCGCCGCATGCGGCACGACGTTGCAGGGCGGCTCGAACACCTTGCGCAGCAGCGGCAGCGCATCGCCTTCCCACTTGACGCTTTCGATGCGCGTCTCGAACGTGTCGAGCCACGCGGACGGCACGCACAGATCCGCGAGCTTCGCAGTCAGCGCGTCGGCACCGGACAGCATCGCGCCGGTCAGCCCGACGTACAGCTCGAGTTCCGCCGGCATGCGCGACAGGAAATGCGTCGCGCCGACATCGGGCACGAGGCCGATGCGCGTTTCCGGCATCGCGATCTTGCTGCGCTCGGTCGCGACGCGCAACGCGGCGCCCTGCGCAAGCCCCATCCCGCCGCCCATCGTCACGCCGTCCATCAGCGCGACCACCGGCTTCGGGAACGTATGGATCGCGTAGTCGAGCCGATACTCGTCGACGAAGAACGGCAGCCAGGTTTCGCGCTGCGCGACCATCCTGTATAGCGCGCGCACGTCGCCGCCCGCGCAGAAGCCCTTCTCGCCCGCCCCGCGCAGCACGACCGCGACGATCTGGTCGTCGTGGCGGCAGCGTTCGAGCAGCGCGGCCAGCTCGCCGATCATCGCGTACGACAGCGCGTTGAGCGCGGCCGGCCGGTTCAGCGTGATCAGCGCCACGCGATTCACCACGCGGAACAGTACCTCGGGGGCATGCTCCGCGAACGCGTCATGATTCGTGACCGGCGTGCTCATCGTTGCCCCTCCCCGTCGATGTGCCACTGCGGCGCGCGCTTGCCGAGGAACGCGGCCACGCCTTCGCGCGGATCGCTGGTATCGAACAGGTCGACGAAGCGTTCGCGCTCGACCGCAAGCGCCGCGCCGCGCGGCACGCCGCGGCGCGCGAGGCCGATCAGCTCCTTGCTGTACGCGACCGCGTGCGGGCTCTGCCGCGCGACGTTGCGCGCCAGCGCCAGCGCCGCATCGCGCGACGCGCCCGACTCCACGACGTCCTCGACGAGGCCGATGCGCAGCGCGGTGGCCGCGTCGACACGCGCGCCGGTCAGGATGATCTTCTTCGCCCAGCCTTCACCGACGAGCCAGGGCAGCGTCTGCGTGCCGAGCCCGCACGGCAGCAGGCCGACCGACGGCTCGGGCAGCGCCATCTGCGCATGGGTCTCGGCAATCCGCAGGTCGCACGCGAGCGCACATTCGAGCCCGCCGCCCATCGCGTAGCCGTTGATCGCCGCGATCGTCACGACACGCGCGTCGTGCAGCGCCTCGAACGCCGCGCCGAAACGCGACGCCATCGCGCGCGCGACCGCGCGGTCGCCTTCGGCGAAGGTGTTGAGGTCGGCACCCGCGCTGAAGAATTTCGGGCCGTCGCCCGTGATCACCAGCGCGCGCACGCGCGGGTTCGCATTCAGTTCGGCGACGGTGTCCTGCAGTTGCCGCAGGCCGTCGGCGGTAAAGGCGTTCGCGGGCGGACGCTTGAGCGTCGCGCACGCGATCGCGCCGTCGTCGACGTAGTCCAGTTCGATCATGACGCGTCCTTCTTGCTGGCCGGTTGGTACAGGCGGATCACCGCCGAGAAATCGAGCTGGCCGTCGCCACGGCTGCTCATCGTCTGGTACAGCTGCTGCGCGAGCGCGCCGAGATAGACGGGCTGGCGCGCCTGCTTCGCGGCGTCGTTCGCGAGGCCGAGATCCTTCAGCATCAGGTCGGTGCCGAAGCCGCCCGAGTAACCGCGCGACGACGGCGCGGTCTCGATCACGCCCGGATACGGGTTGTAGGTGTCCGAGCTCCAGCAGCGGCCTGTCGACGTGTTGACGATGCCGGCCAGCACCTTCGGATCGATGCCGAGCGCGACGCCGAGCGACATCGCCTCCGACACCGCCGCCATCGAGATGCCGAGCACGAGGTTGTTGCAGACCTTCGCGACCTGCCCCATGCCCGTCGCACCGCAGTGAACGATGTTCTTGCCCATGCCCGCGAGGACGGGCTTCACGCGCTCGAAATCCGCGTCGCTGCCGCCGACCATGAAGGTCAGCGTGCCGGCCGCCGCGCCGCCGGTGCCGCCCGACACGGGCGCATCGACGAACGCGCCGCCGTGCTCGCGCACGAGCGCGCCGAACGCCTGTGCGCTCGCCGGGTCGATCGTGCTCGAATCGATCACGGTCGCGCCCGCGCCGAGGCCGGCGAGCACGCCGTTCTCGCCGGACAGCACCGAGCGCACGTGCGGCGCGGCCGGCAGCATCGTGATGACGAACGTCGCGCCCGATGCGGCATCGCGCGGCGACGCGGCCACCTGTGCGCCGGCATCCTGCAGTGCGCGCAAGGCGTCGGCGCTCAGGTCGAACGCGTGCACTTCGTGGCCGGCTTTCAGCAGGTTCAGCGCCATCGGCGCGCCCATGTGGCCGAGGCCGATAAATCCGATTTTCATGTTGTCCTCCACGGCTCAGTGCAGCCGGATCGTCGTATTCACCGGGCCGGCCGTCGTGTCGTCGTCGAACCAGCGCGCGGTGACCGTCTTGGTCTGCGTGTAGAACTGCACGACCTGCTTGCCGTACGGGCCGAGATCGCCGAGCTTCGAGCCGCGTGAACCGGTGAAGCTGAAGAACGGCACAGGCACCGGGATCGGGATGTTGATGCCGACCTGGCCGATGTCGATCTCGCTCTGGAACTTGCGCGCGGCCGCGCCGCTTTGCGTGAACAGGCCCACGCCGTTGCCGAACGGGTTCGCGTTGACGAGCGCGATCGCGTCGTCGAGCGAGTCGGCTTCGAGCACGACGAGCACCGGGCCGAAGATTTCGTGCGTGTAGATCGACATGTCGGTCTTCACGCCCGAGAAGATCGTCGGGCCGATGAAGTTGCCGCTTTCGTAGCCGGCCACCTTCACGTCGCGACCGTCGAGTTCGAGCTTCGCGCCTTCGCTCACGCCCGCTTCGATCAGCGACAGGATGCGCGCCTTCGCGGCCTTCGACACGACCGGGCCGACGTCGGTGCCGGCTTCCGCGCCCGCATTCACCTTCAACAGCTTCGCCTTCGCGACGAGATCGGGCAGCCAGTCGCGCGCTTCGCCAACCAGCACCGCGACCGACGTCGCCATGCAGCGCTGCCCCGCCGCGCCGAAGCCGGCGCCGACGAGCGCATTGATCGTCTGCTCGCGGTTCGCATCGGGCAGCACGACCGCATGGTTCTTCGCGCCCATCATCGACTGAACGCGCTTGCCGTGCGCGCTGCCGAGGTTGTACACGTGCGTGCCGACGGTCGTCGAGCCGACGAACGAGATCGCCTTCACGAGCGGATGCGTGCAGATCGCGTCGACGACTTCCTTGCCGCCGTGCACGACGTTCAGTACCCCTTTCGGTACGCCGGCCTCGATGGCGAGCTCGACGAGCTCCATCGTCGACATCGGGTCCTGCTCGGACGGCTTGAGCACGAACGTGTTGCCGCAGACGATCGCCATCGGGAACATCCACAGCGGAATCATCGCGGGGAAGTTGAACGGCGTGATGCCCGCGCACACGCCGAGCGGCTGGCGCAGCGTATAGGTATCGACGCCGCCCGCGACGTTCTCCGCGAATTCGCCGAGCTGCAGCGAACCGATCGAGCACGCGTGCTCGACCACTTCGAGGCCGCGGAAGATGTCGCCTTCGGCATCGGGAATCGTCTTGCCCTGCTCGGCCGTCAGCGTCTTCGCGATGCGCTGCTGGTTCGTGCGCACCAGATCCTGGAACTTCAGCATGATGCGCATGCGCGCGGCGATCGGCGTGTTCTTCCACGTCGCATACGCGGCGTGCGCGGCCTGCACGGCCGCGTCGACTTCCGCGACGGTCGCGAACGGCACGCGCGCGAGCACCTGCTGCGTTGCCGGGTTGACGATGTCGCGCCACTCTTTCGTGGCGGACTCGACGAAAGCGCCGTCGATCAGCAGCTTGACCGTCGGCACGTCTTGCCCCGTCCGGGGCGTCGGATTCGCGTTCATCGATCCCTTCTCCTTGCAGAGGGCCGCGAAGCGCGATATCGCCGCGCGGCCGGTTCAATTCGGCTGCGGGCGGCGGCCGCGACAGGCGGCGCGCGGCCCGCGGTCACGTCATTTCAGTTCGGCAGCAAAATCTTCTTCCCAGTATTCGCCGGGCATGCGCGCGCTCGCGTCGTCGCCGCGCTCGATCTCGCGGCGGCGCAGCTCGACGCGGCGGATCTTCCCCGAGATCGTCTTCGGCAGATCGGCGAACTGCAGGCGGCGGATGCGCTTGTACGGCGCGAGCTTCTCGCGCGAGAAACGGAAGATCTCCAGCGCGAGCGCGGGGCTTTCCTCGTAGCCCTGCCGCAGCGTGATGAAGGTCTTCGGCACCGACAGCCGCACGGGGTCGGGGCTCGGCACGACGGCCGCCTCGGCGATCGCCGGATGCTCGATCAGCACGCTTTCCAGCTCGAACGGGCTCAGCCGGTAGTCGGACGACTTGAACACGTCGTCCGCGCGGCCGATGTAGACGTAATAACCGTCGTCGCCGCGCATCGCGATGTCCGACGTGCGGTAGTGGCCGTCGCGCATCGCGTAGGCGGTTGCATCGGGGTTGTTCGCATAGCCTTTCATCAGGCCCACCGGGCGCGCGACGTCGGCGCCGATCGGCAGCGCGACCTCGCCTTCGGTCACGGGCGCGCCGTCCGGGTCGAGCAGCGTAATGCGGTAGCCGGGCAGCGGCCGGCCCATCGAGCCCGCGACCACCGGCTGGCCCGGCGAGTTGCCGATCAGGCAGGTCGTCTCGGTCTGGCCGTAGCCGTCGCGAATCGCGATGCCCCACGCCTTCTTCACGCGCTCGATGATCTCGGGATTCAGTGGCTCGCCCGCGCCGACGATCTCGCGCAGCTTCACGTCGAACGACGCGAGCGGCTGCTGCACGAGCATGCGCCACACGGTCGGCGGCGCGCACAGCGTCGTCACCTGGTATTTGACGAGCGCATCGAGCACCACCTTCGGCTCGAAGCGCGCGTAGTTGAATGCGAACACGCAGGCCTGCGCGTTCCACGGCGCGAAGAAGCAGCTCCACGCGTGCTTCGCCCAGCCCGGCGAGCTGATGTTCCAGTGGATGTCGCCCGGTTGCAGGCCGACCCAGTACATCGTCGACAGGTGCCCGACCGGATAGGTGCGGTGCGTATGCTCGACGAGTTTCGGCTTCGACGTCGTGCCCGACGTGAAGTAGAGCAGCATCGGATCGTTCGCGTGCGTGACGGCGTCCGGCTCGAATTCAGCGCTCGCCGCGTAGCCGTCGTTCATCGCGAGCCAGCCCGCGCGCGGTGCGCCGGCGACGATCTTCTGCGCGAGGCCGAGATCGGGCTGGTCGAATTTCGCGGTTTCGTTCTCGTCGACGATCGCGTATTTCGCGCCGCCGATCTGCACGCGGTCGCGCACGTCGTCGGGCGACAGTTGCGTGGTAGCAGGCAGGACGATCGCGCCCAGCTTCATCGCGGCGAGCATCGCGTCCCACAGCTCGACACGGTTCGGCAGCATCAGCAGGATGCGATCGCCGCGCACGACGCCGATCGAGCGCAGCCAGTTCGCGATCCGCGACGAACGCTCGGACATCTGCGCGAACGAATACGGATCGCCCGTGCCGGTGGCCGCGTCGACGATCCACAGCGCGGGCTGGTCGTTGCCGCGCGCCATCGGGTCGAAGTAGTCGAGCGCCCAGTTGAACGCGTCGAGCACCGGCCATTCGAAATCGCGGTACGCGGTTTCGTAGTCGGTGCGATGGCGCAGCAGAAAGTCGCGTGCGTTCAGGAATGCCTGTACCGTCATCGTTTTGTCTCCTGTCGACGAGAGTTAGCGCTTTAGCGCTTACTCTCGTCCCATGCCTCGCGGTAAACCGGCAACATGACTGCAGCGCATGCCCGGTCTCCTCTGTCGCGGTGCACGGTCACGTCGTTGCGTGCCGCGTTCACCGCACTGCCCTCGTGCCCTGCGCGATGCTTCCTTTCGACCCGGATTTCGCGGCTCAAAGCTGCCGCGCGATCACCATCCGCTGCACTTCGCTGGTGCCTTCGTAAATCTGCGTGATGCGCGCGTCACGATAGTGGCGCTCGACTTCGTAATCGACCAGGTAGCCGTAGCCGCCGTGGATCTGGATCGCGTCCGAACACACGCGCTCGGCCATCTCCGACGCGAACAGCTTCGCCTGCGACGCTTCCGACAGGCACGGCAAGCCGGCCGTGCGCAGCTTCGCCGCGTGATGCACGAGCAGGCGCGCGGCGTTGATCTGCACGGCCATGTCGGCGAGCTTCTGCTGGATCGCCTGATGCTCGGCGATCGGCTTGCCGAACTGCACGCGCTCGCCCGCATAACGACGCGCCTTGTCGAACGCGGCACGCGCGATGCCGAGTGCCTGCGCGGCGATGCCGATGCGGCCGCCCTCGAGATTCGACAAAGCGATCTTCAACCCTTCGCCGCGATTGCCGAGCAGGTTTTCTTCCGGAATCGCGCAGTTCTCGAACGTGATCGGGCACGTATCCGATGCACGGATGCCCATTTTCTTCTCGGGCTTGCCGACGATGAAGCCCGGCGTGTCGGTCGGCACCAGGAACGCGGAAATGCCGCGCTTGCCGGCTTCCGGGTCCGTCATGGCAAAAACGATCGCCACCCCGGCGCGCTGGCCGTTGGTCACGAACTGCTTCGCGCCGTTCAGCACCCATTTGCCGTCGCGCAGTTCCGCACGCGTGCGCAGGTTGTTCGCCTCGGAGCCGGCCTGCGGCTCGGTCAGGCAGAATGCGCCGATCACGCGGCCCGCCGCCATGTCGGCCAGCCAGCGATCCTTCTGCGCGGGCGTGCCGAAACCGAGGATCGGCCCGCAGCCGACCGAGTTGTGCACGCTCATCATCGTCGCGCACGCGGCGTCGCCGGCGGCGACTTCCTCCATCGCCAGCGCGTAGGCCACGTAGTCCGTATACGAGCCGCCCAGCTCCTGCGGCACGATCATCCCGAGCAGGCCGAGTTCGCCGAGCTGCGCGACGATGGCGTCGGGCAGGTGCGCATCGTGGTCCCACTGCGCCGCGTTCGGCGCCAGCATCTCGGTGGCAAAGGCGCGTGCGGCGTCGCGGATCATCCGCTGGTCTTCGGTGTAAAGCTCGTCCATGGTGCTGCTGTCTCCCGCGGCCGCCGGGCGCGACCGTCCTTGCGTTTCGATGCAACAAGTGTAGGCAAGCACGCGCGACTGTTCGATGCTCGCGCCGCTCATTTACACTGAGCGTTTTTGCCACACCGGCGGCACGGATGAAGCAGGAAGACAAGGGAACCGTCGCGATCAGCCTCGTCGCTTACAGCGTCGCGCTCGCGACCCGGCGCGGCGTCGCGGCCGAACCGCTGCTCGCGCAGGCCGGCATCGCCCCGGCGCTGCTCGGGCAGCCGCGCGCACGCGTGTCCGCGCAACAATATGGCGCACTGTGGAACGCGATCGCGCGCACGCTCGACGACGAGTTTTTCGGGCAGGACCGCCACCCGATGCGCAGCGGCAGTTTCATCGCGATGAGCCAGGCGGCGCTGACCGCGCGCGACGGCCTGCACGCGATGGCGCGCGCGGTGAATTTCATGCACTGCGTGCTCGACGACCTGCACGCCGAACTCGACGCGAACCCGCAGCGCGTGCGGCTGCGCTTCGTGCACCGCAACAACGGTGCGACGCCGGCGATGTTCACGTACGCGACCTATTTCATCATCGTCTACGGGCTGACCTGCTGGCTGATCGGGCGGCGCATCCCGCTGCTGCATGCGAGCTTCCGCTGCGACACGCCGCCCGCCGACCATGAATATCCGTCGATGTTCTGCGACGACATGCGTTTCAACGAACCCGATTCGTATGTCGATTTCGATCCCGAATTCGCGACGCTGCCGGTCGTGCAGAACGCGAAGTCGCTGAAGACGTTCCTGCGCAACGCGCCGGCGAGCTTCATCGTCAAGTACCGCAACCCGAACGCGCTCGCGCAGCGCGTGCGCGCGGTGCTGCGCGGGATGCCGCCCGCCGCGTGGCCGGGCGCGGGCGGGATGGCCGCGCGGCTGCACGTGGCCGAGGCCACGCTGCGCCGCAAGCTGCACCAGGAAGGCCACGCGTACCAGTCGATCAAGGACACGCTGCGGCGCGACCTCGCGTTCGAGGCGCTGGCCGACCCCGCGCGCACGATCGCCGACGTCGCGGCTGCAACCGGTTTCGCGGAACCGAGCGCGTTCTACCGCGCATTCCGCAAATGGAGCGGACGCAGCCCGGCCGACTATCGCGACGAAGTGCTCGCGCGCGGCGGCGGCGCGAGCTGAGGCCGGCCGGCACGGCGCTCGCTTCGCGCTTTCCGCCGAAACCGCCTAATCTTTAAGCATCGGGCCCACGCCCTTTCCGCAAGCCGGATGGCGCACGGCCACGCGCCGCCCGGACGCCCCGATGCACGTTCACCGTCACGGGCCGTCGCCGGTGCCTGTCACGCCCGGCGGCCACCCTCGTCACCCGCTGTCCGCGCGGGTCGCGCGCGCCGCGCTGTTCGCGGCGCTGCTCGTCGTGTGTGCCGCGGTCGCCGCGCCGCCGTCCGCCGACACACCCGCCGCACCCGCCGCCGCCCGCCCGGTCATCGTGATCCCGATCAACGGCGCGATCGGGCCCGCCAGCGCCGATTTCATCGTGCGCTCGCTCGACCGTGCGGCACGCCAGCACGCGCCGCTCGCGATCCTGCAGCTCGACACGCCAGGCGGCCTCGACACGTCGATGCGGCAGATCATCAAGGCCATCCTCGGCTCGCCCGTGCCGGTCGCCGCGTTCGTCGCGCCGGGCGGCGCGCGGGCCGCCAGCGCGGGCACCTACATCGTCTATGCCAGCCACTTCGCGGCGATGGCGCCCGGCACCAATCTCGGCGCGGCGTCGCCGGTGCAGTTCGGCATCGGCGGCGCCGCGCCGCCGGGTGCGAACCCCGCTGCACCGCGCCCGCCGGCCGGAACCCCGGGCGCGTCAGGGGCATCCGGTGCGTCCGAGGCCGCCACGCAGGCCGCATTGCCGACCGACACGCAATCGACCGAGATCCGCAAGGCGATGCAGGACGCGTCCGCCTACATCCGCGGCCTCGCGCAGCTGCGCGGGCGCAATGCCGAATGGGGCGAGCGCGCGGTGCGCGAAGCCGTCAGCCTGTCGGCCAGCGAGGCGCGCGCGCAGCACGTCGTCGACCTGATCGCGCAAGATCCGGCCGACCTCGCGCGCCAGCTCGACGGCCATACCGCAACGACTACCGCCGGCACGGTGAAGCTCGCGACCACGCACGCGCCGCTCGTCATCGTCGAACCCGACTGGCGCAGCCGCTTCCTCGCGATCATCGCCGATCCGAACGTCGCGCTGATCCTGCTGACGATCGGCATCTACGGCCTCTTCTTCGAGTTCGCGAACCCCGGCTTCGTGCTGCCGGGCGTCGCCGGCACGATCTGCCTGCTGGTCGGGCTGTTCGCGATGCAGCTGCTGCCGATCAGCTATGCGGGCCTCGGCCTCGTGCTGCTCGGCCTCGGCTGCCTGGTCGCCGAGGCGTTCCTGCCGACCTTCGGCGTGCTCGGTTTCGGCGGGATCGTGTCGTTCACGATCGGCGCGCTGATGCTGATCGACACCGACGTGCCCGGCTACGGGATTCCGTGGCCCGTGATCGCGAGCCTGGCGCTCGGCGGCGGGCTGCTCGTCGCGGGCGTGTCGAGCGTCGCGCTGCGCGCGCGGCGGCGCCCGGTCGTGACGGGTGCCGAGGCGATGGTCGGCAGCATCGGCGAGGTGCTCGACGACGGCCTGCGCGCCGACCAGCCGCACGGCGCGGCCGGCACCGCTCCATCGGCCGCGGGCTGGGCGCGCGTGCATGGCGAGCGCTGGCGCGTCGCGAGCAGCGTGCCGCTCGCAGCCGGCTGCCGCGTACGCGTCACCGGCCGCCAGGGGCTGATGCTCACCGTCGCGCCGCTGTACGACGTGCCGGCGCAGGAACAACAACATCAAGGTGAACCAACATGATCGGCTACACATTCGGCTTCAGCAGCGTCCTGATCGTCTTCGCCGTGGTGCTCGTTGCGTCGTCGATCCGCATCTTCCGCGAGTACGAGCGCGGCGTCGTGTTCATGCTCGGCCGGTTCTGGAAAGTGAAGGGGCCGGGGCTCGTGCTGATCATCCCGATCGTTCAGCAAGTCGTGCGGATCGACCTGCGCACCGTCGTGTTCGACGTGCCGCCGCAGGACGTGATCACGCGCGACAACGTGTCGGTGAAGGTGAATGCGGTCGTGTATTTCCGCGTCGTCGATCCGGAGAAGGCCGTGATCCAGGTCGCGCGCTTCTTCGACGCGACGAGCCAGCTCTCGCAGACGACGCTGCGTTCGGTGCTCGGCAAGCACGAGCTCGATGCGCTGCTGGCCGAGCGCGAACAGCTGAACGCCGACATCCAGAAGACGCTCGATGCGCAGACCGATGCATGGGGGATCAAGGTATCGACCGTCGAGATCAAGCACGTCGACCTGAACGAGACGATGATCCGCGCGATCGCCCGGCAAGCCGAGGCCGAGCGCGAACGGCGCGCGAAGGTGATTCATGCGGAAGGCGAACTGCAGGCATCGGAGAAGCTGCTGCAGGCCGCGCAGCGGCTCGCACTGCAGCCGCAGGCGATGCAGTTGCGCTACCTGCAGACGCTGACGACGATCGCAGCGGACAAGAATTCGACGATCGTATTTCCGCTGCCGATCGATCTGCTGGGGGCGTTGCTGGATCGGCTGGGTACGCCGCGCGAGCGCTGAGACGCGCGAGTTCCGGCCCGCGCGACGCGCCGCCGTCGATCCCGCCGGACACCGGGCCGCCACGGCCCGGCACCCGGCAGCAGGCACCCGTCAGGCGAGCAGCTTGCGCTCGCTCTTGCCGTACTTGATCGACTTCTCGTCGGGAATCATCAGGCCCGTGTGCTCGTCGCGGCCCTGCAGCAGGAAGCGCGCATCCGGCTGGCCGATCTGCCCGGCCGCGAGCTTGCTGTCCGCGCCGATCTCGCCCTTCTTCATCCGGTTGACGATCACGCCGGCCGCGGTGTCCTTGAAGTCGCGCAGCATCCACGCGTCGCCGTCGCTGTCGCCGAACACCAGCAGCGGGCCGTAGCCCTTCTTCGATACGAGCACGTTGCGGATGCCCACCGTCTTGCCGGGCCCCCAGTTGAAATGCCAGCCGGCCGGATAGGTGCTCGTGTACTTGCCGTCCTGCATGTCGAGGCGCAGGCCGATCACGTTCTCCGGCGGCACGCCGTAGCCGTAGTTCGGATTGCCGGCGAACACGCGCACCACATCGTCGAGCGACGCGGTGCTCACGTACACGTCGATGCCGTTCGCGCGCAGCGTGTGCATCACCGCGCGGATTTCCTCATGGATGCGAATGCCGTGAAAATGCGTATCGGCCACGACGCCGGCCTTGCCCGGCAGCGTCTTCGGGCTTTCGTAGCGAACCTTGCGCAGCGCGTCGCCGATCCCGTAGTTGTCCGACGCTTCCGCCATCGCCTGCAGCTCGGCGGTCGTCATGTTCTTGTAGAAATAGATGATCCACTTGTAGCCGACTTCGAGCGGGTGCGTGTCGCAGATCGCGTCGTACATGAAGTACAGCTTCGCGCGGAAATCCTTGAACTGGTCGGTCTCGTGAATCTCGTCGAGGCTCTTGCTGCCGCCGAAACCCTTGTAGTTCGCGTAGAGCCAGCGGTAGTCGGATTCGACGTCGGCGGCGAGATCCTCCATCGTCACCGGCTTGCCGTCGACGGTCGTGTAGTCCTTCATGAACGCGCCCTTCGGCACGTCCTTCCACATCACGCCGACGAATTCGTCCGGTGTCAGCTTGTATTGCAGATGGTTGATCTGGTACATCAGCAACGCCTCTTCGCAGTCGTTCATGATGCACGTGTTGTCCCAGTCGAACACCGCGTACGGGCGGCGCTTTTCGTCGTAGCGCGCGCTCGCGACGCCATGCTGGTCGAGCACCGCCTGCAGGCGCGCGGCGTTGAACGGCGACCAGCGGCCCGGGTCCAGCGCGTCCGGCGCGGTGGCGCTCTTTGCGTCGGCGGTGCCGGCCTTGAGCATCAGCGACGTCGCAGCGGTCGCCGCGGCAAGGGTGTTCATGAACTGGCGGCGTTGCATGGTCTCTCCGTGGAAATGTCGAATCGGTTCCGTTCACTGCCCCGTGCGGCGCACTGGCGGGTCATCGCCACCGCGAAGCCGGGACGGCTTCGAATCGGGGGCGAATGATGTGTCGAAATTATTTCGGCAATTTGACAGCGTCACGCCGCGACACGACGGCGAGTTGATCCGGCGCGACATGCCGGGCATCACGAAACGATCGAACACGGCCGTTCGGGCCAGCGACGAACCCGCTCGCGACATCGTCCGGAAACCTAGAGGCTCCCCTCCATTTCCCCCTGCCATTAGGACAAATCCTCACGTCCCGGCACGCGGAACCGTCTATGATCGTTACATTGCACAATGACACATTAAATGCTGACTGAATAACCCGTGACGGCGACGCCGGCGGACGGATTCCGGATCAGCGCCCCCTTGGAGACGCATCATGGCCGACCACTCGCTGCCGGAAGTCCACCTCGACGAGCTGCCGCAATTCCGCGCGGTCCAGCAGCTTGCCTACCGCTGTGTCGAGACCGTCGGCGCGATGCTCTACCCCGGCATCACCGAAAAGGAAGCCGCGCGCCTCCTGACCGAATGGCTGCAGGACAACGGCGTGCAGGACTGGCTGCACAAGCCGTTCGCGTGGTTCGGCGACCGCACCGCCTTTCAGGGCTTCTCGGGCCTCAAGCACATGGGCGGCTTCAATCTCGCGTTCTTCCCGAGCAACCGGCAGCTCGAAACCGACATGCCGGTGATCCTCGACGTCGCGCCGGTGCTCGACGGCATCGTGGCCGACGTCGGCTACGCGCATTGCCTCGGCCAGAACCCGATCCTCGAGCAGCTGCAGGACGACCTGATGGACCATCGCGACCTGATCGTGCGGCTCGTGAAGGCGCGCCGGCCGATGGCCGAGGTCGCGCAGGAAGTCGACGCGCTGTGCCGCCGCCAGGGCGTCGAGCCGCGCCACAAGGCCTATCCGTTCAAGGTGCTCGCGCATCGCGTCGCGAAGATCCACAAGCTGTCGAAGCCGCGCTTCGTCGCGCGCTTCGGGCTGAACGCGACGCGCAACCTGCTGCTCGACCAGGGGCGCGCGGCGAAACAGCAAGGCTGGTCGCCGCTGTGGTCGATCGACCGCCGCTCCGAGCATGCGCCCGTGCCGGGCCTGTGGGCCGTCGAGCCGCATCTCGGCTTCGCCGGCGTCGGTGCGAAATTCGAAGAGTTGCTCGTGATCACCGAAGACGACGCGTACTGGCTCGACGACGACCTGCCGCACGTGCGCCGCTGGCAGCGCCGCCTGGCCGAGCGTGCGCAAGCCGTCGCGACCGTGCCGGCCGCCGCCTGACGCGAACCCGACTTTCTCCCCACTCCCTGAACGACGGACTCACGATGCAGCCTCTTTCCGACGAAGCGCCGCTGGCCCTGTTCGAATCGGTTCATGGCGAAACGGCGGTCGCCTCCGGCGACCTGACGCTCGCGGTCAGGACCTGGGGCGACCCGGCCCGCTCGCCGGTCGTGCTCGTGCACGGTTATCCCGACGACAGCAGCGTCTGGCAGCACGTCGCGCCGCTGCTTGCGCGCAAGCACTACGTGATCGCATACGACGTGCGCGGCGCGGGACTGTCCGGCGTGCCGCAGCGCACGGCCGACTACCACCTCGCGAAGCTGACCGACGATTTCGTCGCGGTGATCGACGCGCTCTGCCCCGGTCGCGCCGTACATCTGGTCGCGCACGACTGGGGCTCGATCCAGGGCTGGGAATTCGTCACCGATCCGCGCCTTTCCGGCCGCATCGCGTCATACACGTCGTGCTCGGGGCCGTGCCTCGACCATGTCGGCTTCTGGCTGCGCGAACGCGTGCTGCACCCGACGCCCGCGTCGCTCGCCAAGCTCGGCGGCCAGCTCGTGCGCTCGTGGTACGTGTACCTGTTCCACCTGCCGTTCATCCCGGAGCTCGGCTGGCGGCTGTGGCTTGGCCGCGCGTGGCCGCGCCTGCTGCGCCGGCTCGAGAAAACGCCCGTCGCGCCGCGTCCGACGCAAGCCGACGACGGCGCGCGCGGCGTGCGCCTCTATCGCGCGAATTTCATCCGCTGCCTGTTCGCGCCGCGCGAACGCCATGCGCATGCACCGGTGCAGACGATCGTGCCGCTCGGCGACAAGTACGTGAGCCCCGCGCTGTCCGAGAACCTGTCGCGCTGGGTGCCGCAGTACTACCGCCGTGAGGTCGCGGCCGGCCACTGGCTGCCGCTCGCCGATCCGGCGCGCTTCGCGGATCTGGCCGGGCAACTGATCGACGCGGTCGAATCGGGCAACGAGCCGCCCGCACTCGCGAACGCGCGCCGCCGCGCAACGAGCGGCCGCTTCAGCGGCAAGGTCGCGGTGGTCACCGGCGCGGGCAGCGGCATCGGCCGCTGCGCGGCGCTCGCGTTCGCGCGCGAAGGCGCGACGATCGTCGCGTGCGACATCGATCTCGCGAGCGCCGAACGCACCGCGCTGCTGATCGGGCTGACCGGCGCGCAGGCCCACGCGAAACGCGTCGACGTCGGGTCCGCCGACGAAATGGAAGCGCTGGCTACGTGGGTCGGCGACGAACTCGGCGGCGCCGACGTGGTGATCAACAACGCCGGCATCGGCATGGCCGGCGGCATCCTCGACACGAGCACGCGGCACTGGGAGCGCATCCTGCACGTGAACCTGTGGGGCGTGATCCACGGCTCGCGGCTGTTCGCGCAGCAGATGGCCGCGCGCGGCACCGGCGGGCACATCGTCAACACCGCGTCGGCCGCCGCGTTCGGGCCGTCGCGCGACCTGCCCGCGTATGCGACGACGAAGGCCGCCGTGCTGATGCTCAGCGAATGCATGCGCGCGGAGCTCGCGGAAAAGGGCATCGGCGTGACGGCCGTGTGCCCCGGCTTCGCGGAGACCGGAATCATGGCGTCGACGCAATACGCGGGCGCCAATGCACAGGACGAAGCGCGGCTGCGCAAGCGCGCGACGAAGCTGTACCAGATGCGCGGCCTGAAACCCGAAACCGTCGCGCAGGCGATGGTCGACGGCGTGCTGCGCAACCGTCCCGTCGTCGCCGTCGGCGGCGAGGCGCATGCCATGCGTTTCGTCGGCCGCTTCATGCCGTGGCTCGGCCGGATGATCGCCCGCGTCAGCATGGCATCGCATTGACGGCGCACGACGCCGCACAGGGAGACAAAGATGACCGATACCGCCGACTATCACAAGATCAAGGCCCGGCACGTGAAGTTCGACTTCAGCGACACGCCGGTCACCTGGGTGCCGAACGACCCGGGCAGCACGCACATCATCAACACGCTGAACCTGCTGTTCCCGGAAGGCGAGCTGTGGTTCTGCCGCGTGTACAACAAGGCCTTGCCGCTGATCACCGACGCGCGCCTGCGCGACGAGGCCGAAGGCTTCCTGCGGCAGGAGGCCGTGCATTCGCGTTCGCACGGCGGCGTGCTGAAGCACTACTACGACCGGCACGGGATCGACACGAAGCCGTTCACGCAAAAGCTCAACCGGCTGTTCACGCGCGTGCTCGGCGAACAGCCGCTCGGGCTGAAGATCGGCCACTCGCGTTTCTGGCTGCGGCAGCAGCTCGCGGTGATCGCGTCGCTCGAGCATTTCTTCGGCTATCTCGGCAACTGGGTGCTCAACGCGCACGGGCTCGACGAGGGGAAAGCCGACCCGACGATGGTCGACCTGCTGCGCTGGCACGGCGCGGAAGAGGTCGAGCACCGCACGGTCGCATTCGACATCTACCGGCACATGGGCGGCACCTATCCGGAGCGCTGCGTGCACATGGCGTTCGTGATCCTGCTGCTGCTCTACTACATCACGACGGGCGCGAAGTTCATGTACCGGCGCGACCCGGACGCCGGCCGCTACCCGGGTTTCGTGCTCGCGTGGTGGCAAGGCTCGCGGCGCGGGCACCTGCCGTCGTTCTGGAAGGTGATCGGCGCGGCGCTGCGCTATTTCAAGCCCGGCTATACGCCGCATCACGAAGGCTCGACCGAACAGGCGCTCGCCTACCTCGCCCGTTCGCCGGCCGCACAGGCGGCTGCGCACGGCGGCAACTGGGGCACGACGAAGGGCGCCTGACCGGGTTTCTTGCCGGCTCCACGGGCGGCGCCCGCCGAAATGCGTACAATCGCGGCTTCAATTTCCCGGAGGTGCCGCGATGGCCATGAAGAAAACCGATCTCGAAAAGAACAAGGCGCTCAAGCTGACGCACGCGATGAAGCAGTCGAGCTCCGCGCGTTTCGGCAAGGGTGCCGAAGAAGCCGTCAAGCTCGACCGCCGCGCGCAGCGCAAGCTCGACCAGGAACAGGGCCTCGTGCCGTTCGCATGCAAGCTCAACGCCGAACTCGTCGAACAGCTGAAGGCGCGCGCGGCCACGCACCCGGAAGGGATGACGGGCCTGCTGTCCGAGCTGCTCGTGAACGGCCTCGCACAACGCGACGCGTAACCGTCACGCATCTCGAAATTTCCGTTGACATTGATGCGCTGCCACGACACACTCGTTCGCATGCTTATGCTCAAGCCCGCCGCCATCGCGCATGAAAACCGAGTGAACGCCCATCCGTGGCGATCACTGGAGGCGCTTGTGCGTTAGCATCGAGATTCAGTTGCGCATGTCACAAGGCCTCGCCGGAAACGGATGGGGCCTTTTTGTTTTGGTGCGCGTCATCCCGCCCGGCTCAACGGATTGAGATGACGATGGACCAAGCAAGCCGGCTGGTTGTCTGCCCCGATCGGTGCCGCACCGATGCGATCGCGTTGCCGCGGGTCGTGATCCAGTTCACGGTCGCGCCGCGCAAGACGCTGGCGTGGCGCGCGCAAAACGATGCCGAGATTCGCGTGCACGACGCGACGCTGTGGGTCACGCGGCTGGGCAGCGTCGACGATTACTGGATACGAACCGGCGACGTGCTGCGCGTGCGGCGCGGCGATCGCATCTGGATGAGCACCGACGACACCCGTCCGGCCGAGGCATCGATCACGACCGCGTACGCGACGGGACACAGTGCATGGCTCGCGCGTGCGCTTGTACGAATGCGCAGCCTGTTGCGCGAACGATGTCGAAGTCGCTCATGACGAACGCGTCGCGACGCATGCGATCCGGGTACGCGGCCACTCGCGCGCAGCCGCCGACGCATCCCCTGCACTATCTCGAAAATTGTCGTTGACAACGCCGTTCCACGAAGACAAACTCGTTCGCATGCCTACGTACACGCTCGTCTCCGCCTCGATTCATCGATCGATGAACATTCGAAAGAATGGTTCACGGGAGGCGCTTGTGCGTTAGCAATCGGGCAGTACCGCATGTCACACAAGGCCTCGCCGGAAACGGATGAGGCCTTTTTGTTCTGGTGCGCGTCATCCATCCGGCTCAATCACTGGAGAAGACGATGGACCAGGCAAGCCCGCTGTTTGACCGTCCCGATCGGCGCCACGCCGGCACGATCGCGTTACCGACTGTCGTGATCCGTTTCGCGGTCGCGCCGCGCACGACGATGACCTGGCGCGCGCCGCGGGACGCGGAGCTCCGCACGCATGGCGCGGCGCTGTGGGTCACGCGCCCGCCGAGCGTCGACGATTGCTGGGTGCAGCCCGGCGACGTGCTGCGCATCGCACGCGGCGAACGCATCTGGCTCGGCACCGTTGCCGACCGGCCGGCAGAAGCGACGCTCACGACCGCGTACGTGCGTCGCGGCGAGCGCTTCAGGCGCACGCTCGCGCAAGTGCAACGTTTGCTCTTCGGGATAGCGGGAAGGAGTGGATGAGCGACGTGCCGTCAGGCACGCGAGACGCGGAACGGCCGCGACCGAAAACAGACGCACCCGCGGCATGAGGCGCCGCGGGTGCGCATCGAATGACGCGGCACGCCGGTGCGTGCCGCGAGCGATCGCGCGCCGCGATGCAGCTGGTGCATCAGGTGCTGGCGGCGAGACGCGGGCCCGTGCTGCGGGGAGTGGAATCGAGGTCGGGGCGTTGCGCTGCCTGCGAGGTCACCCACGGATCGATGCCCTGCTTCTGCACCTCCTCGAGGAATGACACACGTGTGCGCCAGTAATCCGCTTGTAATTTCGCGTCGATGACGCGCTGTTCGGCAGCGAACAGTTCCATGCGCGCCGTCACGAGCATCGACGCAGCGGTTTTTTCCGGCGTGGGGGCGTGTCGCATCGCCCAACGGCTGATCCAGTTCAACATGCTGACCTCCGTGATTACGGACGAACCCGCATCGGGCAATCGCAATCGGCCGTGCCTGCCCGAACGCGCAACGGCCTTGACCGCACTTCACCGCCCGGCCTGCACGGACTGCGACTCCCCCGCGTCGGCAATTACCGGCCGGCGTGTGCATGCGCGGTGTATCTATCCTAGAAAGACTTGCCGGTTTATGCGATGGGGTCTTGCAATCTTTTACACAGAAACCACAGTCGCCCCCGCATCACGACATGACAGTTGCGGGCGGGACGGCTTCGGCGCACGATAGCCCGATATCGGCAACCGCCTGGACTGAAGAATGGCGGCTGCACGCCGCTGCCGGGTCTCTGCACCGGCCGCGCACGTGCTGCCTGCCCCACGTTCGTGCAGCATGCGGGCGCTCCGTTTCAGCCGGATGTCATCCCGCACCCGCCTCGCGCGCCGCTTTGTGCGTCCGCCTGCACGTCCGGCTTGCACTCGCTTCTCTCGTTGTTGCGCACGCATCGGCCGGCTCCGTTCGCTGGTGTTGCTTCCTTGCCTTGCTTCCTTGCCTTGCTCCCGTTTCCGCCATTTCTTCCGGTTCGTTCCACCCGAACCGGTAAAATGCGCGCCTTCGCCGCGCGGCCGGGCTGCCAGACCGTTCGCGCGCGGGCAGCCGACCGATCTTGCGATCGTGCCCTCCAACTATATCGTCCGAGCTATCCGCGCTATTACAATCCGCCGATAGCCGGGCAATAGTGGCTGGTTACATTAGGCCGGCCGCTGCCTGTACAACAATTCGGCACAACAAGCAACACGACAACCCGACCGGAGAAACGCCTTCATGGAATCCATCAAGCGGTATTTCGGCTTCGCTGAAGCCGGCACCGACTTCCGCACCGAAATACTCGCGGGCGTCACCACGTTCCTGACGATGGCCTACATCATCTTCGTCAACCCCGCGATCCTCGGCGACGCCGGCATGCCGAAGGAATCCGTGTTCGTCGCGACCTGCCTCGTCGCGGCGCTGGCATCGATCATCATGGGGCTGTACGCGAACTACCCGATCGCATGCGCGCCCGGCATGGGCCTGAACGCGTATTTCGCGTACACGGTCGTCAAGGGGATGGGCTTCACGTGGCAGGCCGCGCTGGGCGCGGTGTTCATCTCCGGCTGCCTGTTCCTGCTCGTCACGCTGTTCCGCGTGCGCGAGGCGATCGTCAACGGCATTCCGAAATCGCTGCGGATCTCGATCACCGCGGGTATCGGCCTGTTCCTCGGCATCATCTCGCTGAAGACGTCGGGCGTGATCGTCGGCAACCCGGCCACGCTCGTCACGCTCGGCGACCTGCACAAGCCCACGACGATCCTCGCGATCATCGGCTTCTTCACGATCGTCACGCTCGACCACCTGCGCGTGCGCGGCGCGATCCTGATCGGCATCATCGGCGTGACGATCCTGTCGTTCTTCTTCGGCGGCAACCAGTTCCACGGCGTGTTCTCCGCGCCGCCGTCGATCGATGCGACGCTGTTCAAGCTCGACATCGGCGCCGCGCTGTCGACCGGCATCATCAACGTGATCCTCGTGTTCTTCCTCGTCGAGCTGTTCGATGCGACCGGCACGCTGATGGGCGTCGCGAACCGCGCGGGCCTGCTCGTCGAAGGCAAGATGAACCGCCTGAACAAGGCGCTGCTCGCCGACAGCACGGCGATCGTCGCGGGCTCGGTGCTCGGCACGTCGTCGACCACCGCGTATATCGAAAGCGCATCGGGCGTGCAGGCCGGCGGCCGCACGGGCGTGACGGCCATCACCGTCGCGGTGCTGTTCCTCGCGTGCCTGTTCATCGCGCCGCTCGCCGGCGTCGTGCCGGCATATGCGACGGCACCGGCACTGCTGTACGTGTCGTGCCTGATGCTGCGCGAGATGGTCGAGGTGCCGTGGGACGATGCAACGGAAGCCGTGCCGGCCGCGCTCACCGCGCTGCTGATGCCGTTCACGTACTCGATCGCGAACGGCGTCGCGTTCGGTTTCATCGCTTACGGCGGCCTCAAGCTGCTGACGGGCCAGGCCCGCTCGGTCAAGCCGATCGTGTGGATCATCGCGGCCGTGTTCCTGTTCCGCTTCTTCTATCTCGGCAGCGAGTGACGGTCGCGCTTCGGCGCGATGCACGACGAACGAACGCCACCTTCGGGTGGCGTTTTCGTTGGGCGGGTCGCGCGGGCCCGCCCGCGCGCATCACGGCGTCGCGACGCCCTTGAGTTCCTCGTCGTACAGCCGCTGCGCCAGCGGCGGATCCAGCGCCTTGACGCGGCGGTACAACTGCATCGCGTCATCGATCCGCCCGGTGCGGCGATAGGCGACCGCCAGGTTGGCGATCACGTGAGCGTCGTCGGGATACGCGCGGTTCATGCCCTCGAAGATCCCGACCGCCGCATCGGGCCGGTTGCCGCGGATCGCCGCGATGCCCGTTGCCTCGAGCGCCAGCCGGTTCGCCGGATCGAGTTTCAACGCCTGATTCGAATGATTTTCTCTGCGATCCTGACGAATCGATACGCCGGGTCGTGCCGGCACACTAGCAGCCGGCCGGGCGCGGCAGCAATCCGGTGCGGCCCGCCGAACGGCATCGCATGAAAGGCAACGTCTTCGCGTGCGCGGCGTTCAGCGACGCGCGCAGCAGGACGGGCGTCGTGTCGTCAGCGCCAGTTGGCCTCGTAGAAGCGGACGTAGCCGCTGCGCAGCGTCACGCATTGCGCGCGCGTCTCCGACAGCAGGCGCCGTGCAGCCGCCTCGATACGGTCGCGGTGCTGGTCGAATGCACCGACCATGTCCTCGAAGCGCGGCGAAGCCGCACCGAAGTGGTCTTCCAGCGCCTCGGCGGTGATCTGACATTGAACGCGCTCGCCATTCACCAACGCCGTGAACGCAAGCATCAGGTCGCGCCCCGAATACTCGGGCTTCTCGTTCGTGAAATGGATTTGCATGGGACCCGCCTCGACCGGTAGAAAACGAATGACCGCGTCCGTCGTCCGCCACCGGCCGGACGAAATGTACGCGGGCTCGCCGGCGGGGCACGGCCCGCGGGTAATGGCGCGGGTAATGCATGCCGGTTGCTTTCCACTTTAGACGGTTTCGCGCGGGAGACAAAATTTACGGCGTGCGTCGTTCCGACGCGCATTTCATCTGATCAGCGCGGCATCCGGCACCGTTTCGGAAACCGGCGTCAGTGAGGGTCGTTGGGCCAAACGTTGAGCGCGATTGCGGCCGTCGTGGCGCCGACCGCAATCGCGGCCGCCCCGTATCGCACCGCATCGGTCAGATCGAACAGCAGCCCGTGGATCGCCACGGCAATGCCGCCCAGCATGATGAATGTGGCGATGGCCGCCAGCACGACTCTCAGTTCCGTCCGAACCATGATGCGTCTCCCGAACGGATGCATGTCACGTCGCATGCATGTTGCAATGCGGAACACGGCGCGTGCGTGCTCCGTTTCCATCATTGCAGGCGGGCATTTAAAAGCAAGTGGATTTTATACGCGGTCGCACATCGCACGCGGCGCTTGTATGATGATGTGTGCCCGGATGGCCGGCGTTCGCGCGTCGATGGTGCGCCGCACGCGCAGGCGGGAACCGGTAGAGGAATCCGGCGAGCACGTGTGTGCCGGATCGGCCGGATTCGAGGAGCGTGGGGCTCGGGTGGCGCTGGAGTGGGAACCCGGGTCGACCGTGAAGCAGGGGCTCGAGTGCTAACTTGGGTCGACTGCGAAACATGGGGTCCGAGTAAGCGCTGAAAAGCCAACTCGGGCTGACCGCGAAGCATGGGACCAGAGTAAGCGCTAAAAAGCCAACTCGGGCCGACCGCGAAGCATGGGACCAGAGTAAACGCTAAAGCGCCAACTCTGGCCGACCGCGAAGCATGGGACCAGAGTAAACGCTAAAGCGCCAACTCGGGTCGACCGCGAAGCATGGGACCAGAGTAAGCGCTAAAGCGCTAACTCTGGTCGACAGGAGACAAGTCATGCCGCAACCTTTCGTGCTGCCCGCCACCGCGGGTCGCACCGACCTGCTCGCGCAGGCGCATGCGCGTTCGACCGCGGTCGGCCTGCGCGCGCACGAACGTCCCGATTTCTCGCCGCTGTCGCGCATCGCGCTGCGCGAACTGCTCGACACGAATCACGCGCTGTTCTCGCACGCCCGCCCGGTCATGGAGAACCTCCACGCGCAAATCGCCGACACGCAAAGCCTCGTGCTGCTGACCGACGCGGACGGCGTCATCCTGCACAGCATCGGCGACGCGGACTTCATCGAAAAAGCCAACCGCGTCGCGCTGTGCACGGGCGTTTCGTGGGCGGAAGGCGCACGCGGCACCAACGCGATCGGCACCGCGCTCGCATCGGGCCAGGCCGTCGCCGTGCACGGCGACGAACACTTCCTGCGCGCCAACCACATCCTCACCTGCTCGTGCGCGCCGATCTTCGACCCGTTCGGCCGCACGCTCGGCACGCTCGACGTCAGCGGCGATCCGCGCGGCTCGAGCCCGCACACGCTCGCGCTCGTGCGGATGTCCGCGCAACTGATCGAGAACCACCTGTTCGCGAACCAGTGCGCGGAAGCCCTGCGGCTGCGCTTTCATGCGCACGAGGAATGCGTCGATTCGCTGTTCGCCGGGCTCGTCGCCTTCGGCCCCGACGGCGGGCTGATCGCCGCGAACCGCAGCGCACAATTCCAGCTCGGCGCGTCGTTCGACGCACTGCAACATCAGGCCAGCGACGCGCTGTTCGGCATGCGCTTCAGCCAGCTCGCGCAGCAGGCAGCACGCGCACCCGGTGCGATGTTCCGCCTCACGCTGTCGACCGGCGTACGCGTGCTGGCGCGCTGCGAATTCGCGGAAGCGCACAAGACCGCCGTTGCCGTCACGCCGCCCGCACCCGCCGCACGCGTGCGCACAGCGGACCCCGATGCGATCACGTTCGCGACGCTCGACACGGGCGACGCACGCATGGCCGCCGTGCTCGAACGCGTCGCGAAGATCCGCGGGCGCGACCTGCCGCTGTTGATCCTCGGCCAGACCGGCACCGGCAAGGAATGGCTCGCCCGCGCACTGCACCAGGCATCGCCTCGCGCGGACGGCCCGTTCGTCGCGGTCAACTGCGCGGCGCTGCCCGATTCGCTGATCGAGGCCGAGCTGTTCGGCTATGAGGACGGCGCGTTCACCGGCGCGCGCAAGCGCGGCAGCCCCGGCAAGATCGTGCAGGCCGATGGCGGCACGCTGTTTCTCGACGAAATCGGCGACATGCCGCTCGCGCAGCAGGTCCGGCTGATGCGCGTGCTGCAGGAACGCGCGGTGATGCCGCTCGGCGGCGCGCGCGCGGTGCCGGTCGACGTGCGCGTGGTCTGCGCGACCCATCGCGACCTGCGCGCGATGATCGCGGAAGGCACGTTCCGCGAAGACCTGTTCTACCGGATCAACGGGCTCGCGGTCACGCTGCCGGCGCTCGCCGCACGCACGGACCTGCCCGCGCTCGTCGAGCGGATTCTCGCGCGGCTTGCACGCAGCGAACCGATGCCGCGCCGCATCGCGGCCGACGTGCTCGACGCGTTCGCGCGCCACCGCTGGCCCGGCAACCTGCGCCAGATGACCAACGTGCTGCGCACGGCCGGCATGCTAGCCGAGGACGAAGACGAAATCACGCTCACCCATTTGCCCGACGATTTCTGGCTCGACTGCGACGACGCGCCGGCGGCGCCGTCATCCGCGGCACCGGCTGCGTCGGCAGGCCCGCATGAAGGCACGACGCTGCAACACCATCAGGCCGCAGTGATCGATGCCGTGCTGGCACGGCATGGCGGCAACGTGTCGGCGGCCGCGCGCGAGCTCGGCCTCGCCCGCAATACCGTGTACCGGCATCTGCGCCGGCATTGACGCCGGCCGTCAGCCCGTTCGGGTATGCTTGGCGCGTTGCCGCCGAATCGCCGCCCGCCTTCGCCATGACCCATCCGGAACACCCTCCCCTCGTGCGCATCGAGCCGCTCGGCGCGACCTTCGATGCGCCCGATTCGCTCACGCTGCTCGAAGCCGCCGCGTTCGCGCGCGTGTCGCTGCCGCGTTCGTGCCGCAACGGCACATGCCGAAGCTGCCTTTGCCGGATCGTCAGCGGCAGCGTACGCTACACGATCGAATGGCCGGGGCTGAGCCGCGAGGAAAAGGCCGACGGCTATACGCTGCCGTGCGTGGCCGTCGCGACGTCGGACCTCGTGCTCGACGTGCCCGACGCGGTCATGCTCGACTAGACGCGGCCCGCGGTCGCGCGTGCCGTCCGGCAAAGGTTGATCCTGTGTGGAGAACGTCATGACCCAGCAAACCGATCGCATCGAAAAACAGGCCCTGCTCAACGCATCGCCCGACCGCGTGTGGGAAGCCGTCAGCAATTCAGGCGAATTCGGCCGGTGGTTCGGCGTCTCGTTCGACGGGCCGTTCGCGGCCGGGCAGCCGCTGTTCGGCCGCATCACGCCGACCCGCGTCGACGACGACGTCGCCAAGGCGCAAGAGCCCTATGCGGGCACTGTGTTCGAAATCGTCGTCGATCGCGTCGAGCCGAAGCAACTGTTCTCCTTTCGCTGGCATCCGTTCGCGATCGACCCGAATGTCGATTACACATCCGAGCCGATGACGCTCGTCACGTTCGCGCTCGCGGCGCAGGCCGGCGGCACGCTGCTCACGGTCACCGAAACGGGCTTCGATCAGTTGATCGAAACGCGCCGCGCGAAGGCGCGCGAGATGAACGATCAGGGCTGGGCCGCGCAGATGACCCTGATCGCGAAATACCTGGCCAGGCACGCGTAGCGCGCCGCAACGCCGCAACGCCGCACCGCCGTGCCGACATGCGACTCGACGTGCGTGGCATAATCCGCTCCATCGTCGCCCCTACGCCGCCGCGCATCGCATGCTGAGTCGTCGTCTCCGGAAGATCGGCAGTCTGATCGGGATGCTCGCCATCCTGATGACGGCGCTCGCGCCGACGATCTCGCAGGCCCTGACGACGCAGCAGCGCGTCGATACGCTGCTGGCCGGCTACTGCACGGCCGCGCCGGCCACCGGCGAGCGCTCCGCCGATGCGTCGCGAAAGAGCCTGCAGGCCCACCTCCAGGCATGCGGCTATTGCAACCTGCTCGCCCATACGCCCGCCCTGCCCGCGCCCGAACTGACGTTCGCGGCCAACGTGCACATCATTCAGCATCGCGAAGCGACCCGCTTCGAAAGCCTGCGCCGCGCGCTGCCGCTCACGGCCGCGCAACCGCGCGCCCCTCCGTTCACGTCCTGATTCGTCGTCAACGCCCGTGATGCCGTAGCGCATCGCGCGGCTCGCGCACGCCGCCGGCGTGCGCGACGTGTCACGTTTCGAAGGACGATCATGACTCACCGTGTTGCGCGCGGCGTCGTACCGTGCGTGCGGCCGCTTGCTGCCGGTGCGTACCGTCGCGCCGGCATTCGCCTGCGGGCAAACGCCCGGCCGCGCAGTTTCGCGCCGGCGTCGGCCGCCATCGGTGCTGCTGCGATGGTGCGCGTGCATCCGTCCGTCGAATCCGTGTTGCTTCATCCGATTCGCCACTCGCACACTCGACCATGAAAACCGCCACTTTCACTCGCGGCACGCTCGCCGCACTCGGCTTCGTCGCCATCCAGGTCGCCCACGCACACGCACTCCCGAAGACGCAGGAACCGGCCGCCGGCGCCACGCTCTCAACCGCGCCGCATGCGGTCTCGATCGGTTTCAGCGAGGCGCTCGAGCCCGCTTTCAGCTCGATCGCCGTGACCGACAGCCACGGGCAGTCGGTCGCCGACGGGAAATCGTCCGTCGACGCCGGCAACCGGAAACGCATGCACGTCGCGCTGGCCAGCCTGACCGCCGGCACGTACACGGTCGCGTGGATCGCGGTGGCCAGCGATGGCCATCGCACGCAAGGCCACTACGCGTTCACGCTGAAATGACGTTCGCGATGCGCATCGGCGTTTAGTGCCGAGCGCGTCGCCGCCGATACCCGCCGCATCCACCCATCAGGAGAACCAACCATGAAACGCTCGATTCCGACCGGCCTGCTGTTCGCACTGCTCGCGTTGCAGGCACCCGCCACGTTCGCCGCGCCGGCCGTACAGGCAGAAAACTGCTGGATCCGTGCGATGCCGGCGACCGTGCCGTCGTCCGGCTACTTCACGCTGAAGAACGACGGCGACGCGCCCGTCACGCTGACGGGCCTCGACACGCCCGCATACGGAATGGCGATGCTGCATGAAACGCAAACGAACGGCAGCACCGCGAAGATGGTTCACGTCGACGCCGTCGAAGTGCCCGCGCACGGCACGGTGACCTTCAAGCCGAAGAGCTATCACGTGATGCTGGAGCAGCCGCGCCAGGCCGTCGCGCCCGGCGCGAAGGTGCCGTTCCGGCTGCGTTTCGCGGACGGCTCGACGGTATCCGTGACCTGCGACGCCAAGGCGCCAACCTACGCCGGTCAGTAACGCCACCCGCCCCCGATCGAAGGAGACGCACATGAAACACCGCCTGCCGCTGGCCGACCTGATCGTCCGCTACCGGACGCCGCTGAACGTCGCCGTGCTGATCGTCTGCGGGATATGGGCCGGATGGATCGCGTGGATGACGCGGCCCGCCGCGATCGATACGCCGCCGTCGATCCCCGCGTACTGCATGCGCGACGCACGCTGACGCGCCGCGACGGCACGGTTCCGGGCAAGCCCGGGCCATATATTGGCGTGGCATCATCGCGTCATCCCGCCCGCCGGAACCGCCTCTCGGAGCGCCGCATGTCCTTTCAGACCTGGATGCTGTTTGCCGCAGCCTATCTCGCCACGACGCTGTCGCCGGGCCCCAACGTGCTGCTCGTCATCCGCAACACGGTGCGCTACGGCACTCACGGCACGGCCGCGACGATCGCGGGCAATCTCGTCGCGCAGGGCGTGGTCGTGGTGCTCGTCGCACTCGGCGTCGGCGCAGTGCTCGCCGCGATGCCGCCGCTGTTCGTCGCGATGAAGGTGACTGGCGCCGCGTACCTGATGGTCCTGGGCGTCAGGCAACTGCGCGGCGATCGCAAGGCCGGCGCGTCGACCGGCGCGGCGGAGCTCGCCGCGCCCGACCGCGGGAAGCTGTTCCGCGAAGCGCTGTTCGTGTCGGGCAGCAACCCGAAGACGATGATCTTCCTGTCGGCGTTCATGCCGCAGTTCATCGTGCACGACCGCCCGCTCGCGCTGCAGTTCGTCGTGATGTACGCGACGATCGCGTGCACCGTCGTGATCGTTCACAGCATCTATTCGGCCGGCGTGCGCCGGTTCCATCGCGGCTTCGGCATGAGCCGCGCGGTGCGTGCGCTCAAGCGCGCCAGCGGGCTGCTGTTCGTCGGGCTCGGGATCAAGCTGCTGACTGCGCGGCAGGCGTAAGCGCTCGTATTGCCGAGACCGAACTTGCTGCGCCGTCCCGTCAGCGTGTTTGCGCAGCCAGCGCGGCGGTGATCTCCACGAACGACGGCCGCGCGTCGACATCCTCGTTCAAACAGGCGGCCGCCAGTGCGTCGAGCGAGCGCCGGCCGGCCCACGCCTGCTGCCCGCATCGATCGAGCAACTCGCCGAGCAGGTAACCGAACGCGCGCACCTCGAGCCGTTCGAACCGCGCACCACGCATGCGGTCGCTCACGTCGTAGAGCGACGCCGCGCCGAAATCGCCGAGCAACGCGCCACCGGCGCCGTCGTGCAGGATGTTGTGCGCATACAGGTCGCCGTGCATGATGCCGCGTTCGTGCAGATGGCCCGCGACCGACGCGATGCCGTGCGCGATCCGCAGCGCCGCGGCAGGCTCGAATCCCGTGCTGTCGGCATACACGTCGCGCGTGCAGGTCGCGAAGCTCGGCGGCCCCGCGAGATTCGTCAGCGCGGGATCGACGAGTTCCATCACGAGGCCGTGCGTGCCGTCCGGGTGCCCGCGCACCTTGCCGATCACCGGGATCATGTTCGGGTGGCGGCCGGCATGCAAGCATGCGGCCATTTCGCAATCGGGCAGGCCGTCGCTCGTCACCGCGCCCTTGAACAGCTTGACGGCGACCGCGCGCGGCGCACGGTTATCCGCCGTCCATTGCGCGCGGTAAATCACGCCCGATGCGCCTTCACCGAGCTTCTGCCCGCATGCGAGCGATGCCCAATCGACGTCCGCGACATCCGGCTCCGCCGACGCCACGGCTTCCGGTGCCGCGCCGAACGGATTGCCGGCGGCAGCAAGCCACGCCAGCCGCGGCATCCGCAGCAGCCAGTCCGGCAGTTCGTCCAGGTGATTCGCCGACAGGCGCACCAGTTCGAGCGCGCGGCAGGCGGCCAGCCCGGCCGGCAGCGTGCGCAGCCGGTTGCCGGCGAGCATCAGCTTTTGCAAGCGCGAGCAATCGCCGATATCGGCGGGCAACTCGTCGATTGCGTTGTCGGTGAGGATCAGCCAGCGCAATGCGCGCGGCAGCGATCCACGCGGCACGGTTTGAATCCGGTTCGCCTTGAAGCCGATCATGTCGAGTTGTTCGCACGCGCCGAGCACGCCGGGGAACGCGGTGAAGCGGTTGCCGGACGCGAACAGGATGCGCAGGCGATGCAGGCGCGGCAGGTCGTCCGGCAGCGCGGTGAGCGCATTGCCGGTCAGGTCGAGCACTTCGAGCGTGTCGGCAAGATCGAAAATCTCGCGCGGAAAGGCCGTCAACCCGCATGCGAGCTTGAGTTGCCGTGTGCCGGCCAGTTGCCCGGCCTGCAGTTGTTCGAGGGTATGTGTCACGCGGAGAAAACGGGTTGCGGTTGCGGCGGCCATCGGGTCGATCGCCCGAATTCTACCGGGATCGCTTTCGCGCATCCGCCCATCGTGTCACACCCTCTTCACAAACGCGAAATGTGACGCTACAATTGCGCCCCTTGCAGTGCAATGCAGTGCCGACGTGGTGAAATTGGTAGACACGCTATCTTGAGGGGGTAGTGGCGAAAGCTGTGCGAGTTCGAGTCTCGCCGTCGGCACCAGAAGCGGTTTTACCGCGCTTCGAGTTCAGCAGTCCCCGCCTTGCGTCAAGGTTCCGACGATCCAGCCGCCTCGCAACGAGGTTTTCGTCGTGGTTCCTTCCTCATCACCCGCCTGACGCGGCATGTGCCAATTGCCGGCCGACAAGACCTGTCGGAGCATGGCCCACATCGATAACCGCACGTTCCCCTTTCCAGCTTGAAGTCCATTCGATCGGACGCTGTCAGGCTCTGCGCGCCACCCTTCCCTGACGGCCCAGCCACACTCCGGACAGCACTCTCCGCGATCAGGGGGAAGCAAATGACCGATGTCCGGTCGACTTCAATGCGGCATTCCCTTGTGCCCGGATCACGGGCACAAGCCACGTTGGTCGATACGACCACGACGTTCAGTGCGCACACGGCCGTTTTTGGCCGTTCGATCATGCGCGTGACTTTTGACTGCGCCGCAGGGACAGCAAACTTACCGGATGCTCGAAATCAGCGCGCACCCGCACGTAGCGTGGTGCCCCTGTCGGGCGACCCATATGCCGCGATCGGTTATTTTGGCATCGCCTTCCAGAATCACGTTCGGATTCACGTCAGGATGCCGGGGACACTTCACGAGGTCGCCCTTGCGCGCCACACGCCGTCCGCCGTAGCGCATGGTCTCCGAAGCGGTAATGACCTCGCCCCCGTGGTCAGTGGTGTCGCCGAGTCGAATCAGATCAATCATGGAGTTTCCCTCATTCGGCAACCTGTCGACTGCCGCAACGGGATCAACGAGATATTCACGCGTCAGGGCAAGTTGAAGACCTGACTGCAAGGCAGCTTTGCTCCGCTATCAATCGTCAGATTGAAGTACGGTTTGCGATCGAGATGCTTTTCGTCCGCATCGGGATCGGGGATATTTCGAAATCGCTCGAAAACGAGCGTCTTGCCGTTCCGCAACCGTATCGACATGAACTTCATCGATTGATCGAATGCCGGCGTTCCCCATGACGAATCAATCGGCTTCCCCTCGCCAGCGGAGAGGTAGACCGACAGGGTATTGCCCCACTCCTGGCGGGGCACCACCTTCATCTGATCGGCATCCGCCTGAGGCACGCCAACATTGACGGAAAGCTTCTTCCCTCCCTTTGCCGTGCAAACGAACTCCTGATTGCCGCCGAACCGCTGCTGAAACGCGACGAACGGATCGGCGTTGCGTTGATCGGCCAGAACTGTCGCCCCCCAGCAAGAAAGCACTGCGCCAGAAATCAAAAACCAGGCATTCCATTTCATTTGATCCAGACTCCCGTTACCTTTCTACCCTTTCCGATCAACGTGGGTTTCTCGCCCTTGCGCATCACCCTGCTATTCGGACTGATGTAATCACTCGCGAAAAGCGGTCCGGGCAGTACGACCTCGGCGTGACCATGAGTCGATCCATCGGTCGTACCGTAGACGATCACGGCACCCTCGGGGGCATCATAGGGGCTGGCGATGCGATAGGACGGGTCGGAAAGAATGTTTTTGAATCCAGCCTTTTCAAGATCGATTCCGGCATCCTTGGCTTCGACCTGTGGCGGGTACGAATCGACCATGCCGGAAGCCATGAGCGCGATTTTCACATACTTCCAGCACTCCATCGTCGACACACCGGGCGCTTTGGCGACACTGTAGATCGGCTGCCCCAACTTCGCCTTCTTGACCGCGGCAGGCCCGCTGAAATTCGCCTTTCGCTTACCGTACTTGGCGTCCCTGCGCAAAATCTCGAACATCTTCTGCTTGGGGTCGCCGTCCGGCGGCGCATCATCGGACGCGTGCGCCACGGCAACAGGATGACCATTGTCGTTGCGGGTCACTTTCGCTTGATGCGTGGCCGGAGAAGACGCATCCGCCTGCTCGGCCGACGAAGCAGGCGTTGAAGATGCCGCCGTTGGAGAGGACGTTGCTCCCGGCGGCACGGGTGCCGACGATGTCGCCGCTGGAGAGTGCGCCGCCGCTGGCGACACCGGCGTCGAAGATGCCGCCGCTGAAGAGCGCGCGGCTCCCGACGCCGCACCATTCGACGGCAGCTTGATTTGCTGCCCCGGCTTGATCAAATTGCCGTCCAGCCCTGGATTGACTCGCCGGAGCTCGGCAACGCTCGTCCCGTGCTGGTGCGCAATTTTCCATAGCGAATCGCCGCTCTTGACCGTATACGCGCCCAGCTTGCTATTCCGTCGGTGATCCCCCGGCGCCCCGGGATGCGAATTTGTCCGGGCTTCGACTTTGCTATGCGGACTCGTCAGCGTCAACGTGGCAAACGAGCCGGAAAGCGAACCCGTCCATGCCCGCTCGAGATTCGTCTCCACCTCCCTCACCCAGACCTCCAGCGTCTGTGTGAACGGAATGTTCTTGACGGGCTGACTGATTTTTCCGGACGCGTCGCTATGGCCTTCCTGCAGTACTTTCCCTCCAGACTTCACCTGGTAGTGCACGCCGGAAACGGGCTGTTTTTTCTTGTTGACGAACTGAACGCCCAGTGCACCCGAGCAGCAGCCGAGATCGTAGTCGCCGAACTTGTCGATGTAGTCTGAAACCGTAGTGCCGTTCGCATCCGAAGGATCGTCGGCTCCATTCGATTCAAGGAATTTCATCACGCCGGGATGCTTGGCTGTTCCGAAACCCTTGAGGTGAGCCGCGCCGACAATACCGGAGTGCGTGATCGTTATGCCGGCAATGACCTTGCCCTCATATTGATCCGCACCTTGCTGACGAGCTCTCGAACAAAGCAACCGGACCCATGACACAGCCGCCACGTCCTGTTCATCGGGAGAGTTCCTGAAATCCTCCAGACTGTGGATTCCATCCTTTCCGGTCCAGGTTCCTTTCCATTGATACTGGAACTTCGTATGGTGGTTCGGCAATTTGATGATGGGAGACGTACCGTCCGACACGTAATAACCCAGATCGCTCAACGCGGACTCGCCAAACTGATATTTACCGACGTATCCGTACTTGTTGATGACCTGATAGTTCCCGCCACCCTCGCTCTGAAAGAGTGCGCCCAGGAATTCCTTGATTCCGCCCTTGCTCATGGTTCACTTCTTCTTGCAAAAAATTCGAGCGTCGTCCGCATCGATCCTGATCGGATATTGCGTCTCGATCAACGTCTTTTCAGCTGCGCTCGGACTTCCCAGCCATTGCGGCGCGCAGCGATACAGCAAGCGTCCGGCGGTGCGATGAGACTGTTCGTCATAAAGCATCGCGACGTTCGTAACGTTGCACTGATTGGCCTGGCAAATATGGTAGAGCCACTCGCGTGAATCGCCCACCCGCCAGAGCGATCCTTGTGTCGCAGGGCCACTCAGCAGGCGTTTTCGAAGCATCTGCACATCCAGGCCGGACGCATTCAGAAAGTGGTCGAACGCGCTCGACAGCGTCCGGCCGGCCGGGGTTTCGGCCTGACTTCCATCCGGATCCACGAGATTGAAGATCTCGGTTTTATATTCCGAGCTTGCCGGCGTGACATTTTCCGCCACGGAAACCTGGCTCTGTGCCTTGCAACCGAATGCCGCCGAACAAAACAAAACCATCCAGAAAAATCTGAACCGGGCCTGATAAGAACGGACTTCGAAGAATCCCTTCAATCGCACTTTTTCAGTGTGTTCCTGCGTCATTCCTGCACTCCATCTCCGCTAGAAAACAGGTCATCGTGGACCGTGTCCAAATGATGAGTCCAATCGCCGTTCCTCACGCTGACCTGTACCGTCTCTTCCGACTCCGTGAAGATTCTGCCGGTCATGCCATCCTGATCAAGCGTTCCGTAATAGTGAGAATCCTCGCCGACCTTGATCATGTACGGTGCATTGCCGAGTATTTCTCCATCTGCGAGCGCCCCCGACAGATCGAATCGCAAGCTGTACGGGCCCGCGCTCTGGGGTATGGGCATCGGCGGCAAAGGCATGCGCGCCGAATCCGGGCCAGGCACATCCCAGCTCGCGGCCCGCTCCAGAATCGTGCCCGGCGAACCATTGACGATCCCGTTGCCATTGATCTGGATGTACGATCCGCCTGCGCCGATCCAGACCTCCTTTGCCGCCGAGATCACCACCTTTCCATCGGTGCTGGTGATCGTAAGATCCTTCAACGCGGCAAGCGCCATCTGGTCACCCTGCGCCTGAATCTCGACCTTGCCTTTCGCCGCGAACAATTTCATCCCTGCGTTCTGCACGAACAGACTGATCTTCTCCGCGACGCTCGCGACGAGCGACTTTCCGCTGGCGATGAACATGCCTTGCCCGCTGACCAGATTGGTCTGCTGATCGCTCGCGACATGGACCGATTGCTGCGTGGACAACGCAACGCCGGACGGGCTGGCGAGCAGCATGACGGGGGTCCTGAAAACATTGGCGTTGCCGGCGCCACCGCCCGCCGTTCTGCCGCCCGACTGCACGCCCTGCGCGTTGCCTTGCGTTGCATCGGTAAACGCCTTCAGCGATTCGTGCGCTTCGGCGAGACCTTCTGCCTGATGCGCCAGGCTTACCCGCGACATTGCTTCGATCGTGCTTTCGGCGCCGACGAGCTGCTGCTGGGCTTCGCGCACGTCGAGTTGCTGACTGTTCGCCTGTTTCGCATGTGTCGTGACGTACAACCCCCGTGCGGCTCGCACGGCACCATACGCATCCGTTTTCAGGTCGAATCCCGAGCCCAGATACGAGCCGCGCGCGTTGCCGTTCTGATCGATCAGGTATCCCAGATGCAGCAAACTGTTGCCATTGCTGCTGAACAGTCTTGCGCGATTCTGTCCCGTCGCATCGTCCAGAACCATTTCGTTATAACCGGCCCCTGAATACTCCTTCGACCGGTAACCCGAAAGGATGCCGTTACTGTGCCACTGCGGTTGAACATTCCCGTTGTATACACGGTGCAGGACGATGGGTCTGTCACAGTCTCCACCGACGTAACCGACCAGCACTTCCTCGCCGACACGTGGAACGTGAACGCTCCCGTAACCGCCCCCCGTGTCCGACTGGGCGACTCTCACCCAGCACGACGCGCTCGCATTTCCCGAGTTTTGCCGGTCCCAGACGAACATGACCTTGACTCGATTCAGCGCGTCCGTATAGACCTCTTCGCCCTGCGGCCCGACGACGATTGCCGTTTCCAGTTCCATCGCCGGCTTCTTGTGCTCGAACGGGCTCCGATACGGGACCGTCACACGCTGCGCCTCGACCTCCACCCGATAAAAGCCGACTGAACCGTCAGCGTGTGCAACGACTCCGCCCGCCTGCGCGAGCTTGGCCTGGGCGAGTTCGCCCTGCAGGCTGTACGGAAAGCTCGATTCATGACTCGACAGCGGCAGGTTGTTCTCGATATACCGATGCACCTTGATTGCGGCGAATTCACGCTGAGCTGCCGAATCGCGGTCATGCTCCGGATGCCCGGTCAACACGAAACGGCAGCCGGCATCGATTCCCCGCACGCCGCCCACGCCAAAAAATCGCTTTGCCCGGGATTCCCATTCCTCCAGGTGCATCTTCGAGAGATGCTCACCGCGATTGCGATCCAAATACGTATAAGCGCCCGTGTATTCGTAAACTTCGGCCTGCTCCGGCAAACTCCCCTGGCCGGACATCGTCGGCAACGTCGTGCCTTTGGGATTGGCGAAGGACGAAGGCGCTTTGTAGTCGAACGTGCGTGTGGTGTGCACGGCACTTTGCAATGTCCGCGAACCCGCCCACTGCGTAAAAGCATCCGTTTCTCCACCCGTACCCGATCTGGAGAAACCGACTGAATTGGGAGACATCTCATCGAGCGAGTAGACGTCGTCGGTCACGACGAGTCGATGCGACTTCCCGTCTTTATCCTGCCGCCAGAAACCGAACAGCCCCTCCTCCTCCAGCAACCGATGGACAAAATTCCAGTCAGTCTCGCTCTGGCGGCAATACGAACGCGGAGGCAGCGGCTTCAATAAAGCAAATTCGAATTGCCCTTGGGCTTGCGGATGCGCATTGAATACGTCCGTGATGATGGTGTCGACGCTCTTGTCCTGCCAGTACCGCATATCGCTGCGGAACTTGAGGAAATGCATCCACGAAGCGAAGGTCAATTGATAGCTCGAAAGGCTGCCGTCGGCACCCAGTCTGCGAGCCGTATGAATGTAACCGTTGAGCGGTCGATAGGACTTGTTCGCTTGCTGAATCCAGAGTGTCATCGGCTGGGCAATCAGCGTTTTCAGCTCGATGTCGCCTGCCGTGGATACCATATCGAGCGTGACGCTGTAGTCACGGCCAAGTTCGGAACAAGTCACGGCTCGTCGTGGCACCAGCGCATTCTCCGGCAACGCCGGAATGCTTGTCTTGAGCAGGCGGTCCTGCTGGATCAGGCCGCCACGAATCGCCTGAGCCACTTCGTTCATGTTCATTCGTTATCCGTCTTCTTGTTCTTTGCAAGCCCGCAGCGGCCTGCACTCTCACGGGAACGGCTTCCCGTCATGCCGCCGCAATTCTAGCGGCAGCAACGAGTCGTGAGAATGTACCCGGCTCGCGAAAACAACAAAAAGATCACGTAAAAGTTGATACACGAAGTATTAAAGAACCGAGTTTCGCATTTTGATGACAGAATCATTCAAATTGCCAAACGATCGTCTTTCTATTTCTTTTCAATTTATATGGCAGAAAAACAGATTCGTAATACTCGACGCTTGATCAGGTTGTCGTCGCTGGCACCGATGTCAGCATGGCCACCGCTGCAGTCCGCATGAACCAGCGAAGTGCTCCCTGATGACATCGATCGGCTTCCCACCACCCGGTCGGCGCCTGGCAGGTCGTGATCGTGGCGAACGACAAGGAAATTCCAGCCATTGGGCAGCAGGGATCTCCCGTGCACCCCATCATCGACCTGCGTGCCGGTGAAATTGAAATCAACGTCAATTTCCTGGCAAGCAGGCAACCCTCTTCTGCGTGGCGTAGCGAATGAATAGTGAATTCCTCACCGACAAGCTCCACAACCGGTCACGACGATCATCGATTGAAAATTCCAGAATCCATCCTTCATTTTCATCTCGCGATCAACACCGACAGAATGCAGACGGCAGCGCACGACAATTAACAAAAGTACTTCTTCGTCGATATTGAAGTCATTCAAATGCAAAGGCCAACATCCCGTCGAATACAACATCATCGCTCTTCAAGCATGTTCGAAAAACGCGACGGCACATGGCTTCGCGGTTTTTGTTTCCGCGGCCCTCACGCCGCCCCATCCTCCCCCGCCAGCATCAGAAAATTCCGGACCACCGCCGACGATTCATCGCATCGTGACGCAATGGCGAGCCGCGCCCGCAACGCATCCCCCGCCAACGGCCGATAGACGACTCCGGCAACCTGCACCTGCGTAATCGCCTTCGGCACGACCGACACGCCGAGCCCGGCCGCAACCAGCGTCACCGCGGACGCCATTTGCGGCGCAGGCTGCGCCATGCGCGGCTCGAACCCGGCTGCATTGCATGCGGCGACGATATGGTCGAACAGCGCGCCGCCGGCCTCCCTCGGCACCTGCACGAACGACTCGTCAGCCAGCTCCACCAGATCGATCCGCCGCCGCTGCGCCAGCCGGTGCGCAACGGGCAGCGCGACGAACATCGGTTCGTCGTCCCAGTCGAGCATCCGCAACGTCGCGGCGGCCCGGCGTGCCGGCCGCACGATCGCGACGTCGAGGTGCCCGGCCTCCAGCGCCTCCAGCAGCATCCGCGACGCGGCCTCCTGCAACGTCAGCTCGGCATCCGGAAACGCTTCCCGAAAGCGCCGGATCAGGTCCGACACTTTCGAATTGAACGCCGCCGTCCCGGTGAAACCCACGCGCAGATGCCCGGTTTCCCCGCGCGCGGCCCGCCTTGCCGCGCGCACCGCACGCTCGGCGGCGTCGAGCACGCGGCGCGCTTCCTGCGCGAAGACCTCGCCCGCCAGCGTCAGCTCGGCGCCGCGCGCGGTCCGCCTGAACAGTTCCACATCGAGCTCGCTTTCGAGCGCCTTGATCTGCTGGCTCAACGGCGGCTGCCCGATGCCGAGCGCCTCGGCAGCCTTGGTGAAATTCGACGCGGCCGCCACGGCCAGAAAATAACGGAGATGCCGGAGTTCCATTAGTACGTGCTCTCACGGTGTGCCGGGTGGGTTCACCAACCAGTGGTTAAACATATCGCTGCGGTTACTTTCATATATTGGACATATACATGACCGTGCGCAAGAATTCAGGCGTTCCTTCGCACATCGAGCGCAGTCATGTCCTCCCCTTCGCTTTCCCGTGCCCTGCCCGGCACGCAACAGGCCACGCCCGATGCGCTGCCCGCCGGCGTTTCCCCGCGCTCGGCCGCCTACAAGCGCATCGCTTTGGCGCTCTTCCTTGCCGGTTTTTCCACGTTCTCGCTGCTGTACTGCGTCCAGCCGCTGCTTCCCGCGTTCGCACGCGAGTTCGGCCTCGGCGCGGCCTCGAGTTCGCTCTCGCTGTCGCTGTCGACCGGGATGCTGGCGATCTCCATTCTGTGCGCCGGCGCGCTGTCCGAACGCGTCGGGCGGCGCGGGCTGATGTTCGCGTCGATGACGCTCGCCGCGCTGTTCAACGTGCTCGCCGCGCTGTCACCCGACTGGAACCTGCTGCTGGTCTGGCGCGCGCTGGAAGGTTTCGCGCTGGGCGGCGTCCCGGCTGTCGCGATGGCGTATCTCGCCGAGGAAATCGCGTCGGAGGGGCTCGGTTTCTCGATGGGGCTCTATGTCGGCGGAACCGCGTTCGGCGGCATGGTCGGACGGATCGGCATGAGCATGCTGGAAGAGCACTTCTCGTGGCGCACGGCGATGCTGACGATCGGTGTCGTCGACCTGATCGCGGCGGCCGCGTTCGTGATGCTGCTGCCGCCGTCGCGGCGCTTCGTGAAGCGCACCGACCTGACGCTGCGCCATCACGTCCGGCTGTGGGGCGAGCAACTGCGTCACGCGCGGCTCCCGTTCGTGTTCGCGATCGGCTTCCTGGTGATGGGCGCGTTCGTGACGATCTACAACTATGCGGGCTTCCGGCTCACCGCGGCCCCGTTCGACCTGAGTGCGACCGCGTGCGGGCTGATCTTCGGCGCCTACCTGTTCGGGATGGTGTCGTCATCGAGCGCCGGCGCGCTCGCCGACCGTCTCGGACGCGCACCTGTGCTCGTCAGCGGCATGCTCGTGTTCGCGGCGGGCCTCGCGCTGACGCTGTCGCATTCGCTCGCCGCGATCGTCGTCGGCATCGTGCTCGTGACGATCGGCTTCTTCATTGCCCACTCGGTCGCGAGCGGCTGGGTGGGCTACCTCGCGGGGGCCGCGAAGGGGCACGCCGCGTCGCTGTACCTGCTTGCGTACTATCTCGGGTCGAGCGTGCTCGGGTCGATCGGCGGCACGTTCTGGCAACACGGCGCGTGGACGGGCGTCGCCGCTTACGTCGCGGTGCTGCTCGTGCTCGGGCTGCTGGCTGCGCGCCGGCTGGCACGGGCGTAGTGGGTACGTAATGGGCACATCACGGGTGCGGCGCGGGTCGCGCGCGATCCGGTCCCCCGTGGCCTGCTTCAAGTACGCCACGCATCGAGATAGTCGTGCATCGATCAGGATGCCGGCCCATTCTGCCGCTTCACCGCGTTGTTGCTCACACGCGAGCAATGCCCAAACAACGTCCGCAACACCCCGATCGGCCGGCGCTACCGCTTCCGGCATCGCGCCGAACGGCTTGCCGGCGACTGCGGCAAGCCCGGCAGGTCGTCTGGCTGCACGGTGCACGCACTGCCGGTCGGGTCGAGTACTTCGAGCGAATCGGAAAGATCGAACATGAGCCGGAGCGCGCCCCGGACGTTCCAGGCCCCTGCTCCTCTCCGAGGGGAACAGGGTTCTTCGTCACATCTCGGGAGACAGACGCAAGCGGTTCGCCAGGTCTGCTACGGCGAACCGGAATCGATACGAGTCGGGCTTCCCGGTCCTTCCGATTTTCCAGCTTCCGTCCTGCGCCACGGCCGCCTTGCATACGACAGTCTCCGGGTCGGGAATGGTCCATGCCGACAGGTCAGCCCTCCAAAGCTGCGGCGTCAATGTCCACGTTGAGCCGATCGGCGTCACATGACCGACTGCCGTGCCAAGTAACGGCACGAACCCCTTCAGAGTCATGTCACCACCCGGCTCTCCCGACGCCAGCAAGAAGCCGGTGACTTCTGTGGTGGACGTCTCCTCGCGGTAGGATACCGGGATCACGAACGATGTTTCGGTATCGCCAGTTACGCCCGGAATCACCGACACGATGCAACCATTGAGCGCGTACCATGGCTCCGACAATTTGGTCGAGAGCTTGCGGAAATCGCCGCCCAAATTCGCATCCCCGGCCGTGGCAGGTGACGCCGGTCCGATAGGACGAACTGCCACGATTTGCCCGACGCTGTCTTCAAGCGCAGCCATCGGCACTTCTTCCTGCCAGAGCTTCGGGGAATACGCGAAAGCCTGAACATCATCGCCGGTCGCGACTGGCGGCGAGATCTGGACGAGTACATCGAGCGCCGCCCGCAATGCCGCGCCGTATTCGCCGACAAAACGCCGGTAGGACGTACTGAAATCCAGGCTGTCGTATGTCTTCATGACGGCGGTGTCGTACGCAGCGCCTGCCGGCATGAAAATCGTCAATCCTTTCGCCAGCGACCGGTTGCTTCCCGCCCGCTTGACGACGACGGCCTGATTCAGCGCTTTTTCGACCTCACTGCTCGCGACCGTCGGCCTCGGCAGCGCCGCAAGCTCGAGCGCCCTTGAAAACTGCACCAGATCGACCATATCGGTGACTCTCGTCCAGTCGGTATCGAACGAACGCGCGTTGACGCGTGCACGTGCGATGTCCTCCACGCTGTTTCCGTTGGCATAGAGATCGCGGCCCAGTGCGTCAGCCACGCCGATGACACTGTCCAGCGCCCCCAGGTCGACGAGCGAAACCGTGAAATCCGGATTGTCTCCCGCGCGCAAGCCGGCATAGCTGTTGACGATCAGCGTTCCCAGGTCTCGGGCATTCATACCAGGCTGTGCGACGAGACCGCCCAATACGCTGGCGTAATCCCACCCGCCGAATTCAAGATCCTCGGATGCGACCAGATAGTCCGCATACGGGCGAAACGCGGCGGCAACCTCGACACTGGCCATCAGGCATGCGTCGAACCCGACCAGATCGAAGCGCTTTCCCGTGGCCGCGGTCGCGCGCTGAAACGCCTGGGTCATGTCCCGCAACGACAAACGCGGGAGGTCCCCCGCATCGCGCTCGGCCTTCGTCGTCGTCCGATAACCAAAGCCGCCATTCGGGCCGCCCCCGTGATCGCCCAGAATGACCGCGACCCGCTTCGCCGGATACTGCCGGATACCCCATTCGAGAAAATCGCTCAGCGTGGCCGATGCCGCCATGTCCTGCCCTCCGAGGTCGGCCAGCCTGGTTCGCCGCCCCTGCGAGAGCTGCCAACGTTGAGTCCGAGTCCAGTCGACGTCCTTCTGCACCTGGTCTCCGCCGCCGGTCGTAACCAGGATATTCACGTTCGTACCGGCCGTGGCCTTGGTCATCGTGTCAAGATCGGATTGAAGGTCCGATGTCAAATCCGAACCGACAAGATAAACGAGCACCGTACGCTCGGCCGTCGCCGTTATCGAATCGTCTCCCGATCCGCAAGCGCTCATCAATCCGGCCAGCGCGAAACCCGCGAGCAGCCGTCCGATCCGCCTCCACGTCATGCACCAGCGCTTTCCCATTGTTTTCTCCTGAAATGTACTCATCCGTTGTCCTTCGCATCACGCCTCGCCCCCTCACACCTGACCGACGAGCGAAGCAACGATTCCGATCAGTTCCGCGACGAGCAACATCAACGCGCCGATCACCAGTATCGCGAGCCAACAACCGCGGCGTCCGCTGCGCGTCGTCATCTGCGCTCCGGCAAATTCGACCCGGCACTCGGCCACTCACCGTTCACCGCGCGATAAACGACGAGTGCCTCGCGCGTATCGCCGGGGCGCGCGCCATGCCAGAACGGCGCCCATGACGCCCCTGGATCCGGCACCGCACCGCGCATGCCTTGTACGACGAGCCAGCGGCACGCGCGCGCACGCGGCTCGTCCATCGGTACGTAGCGGAGTCCGGCGAAGTAATCGAGCATCGGCGCCTCGGATTCGCCGAGCCCCGGGCTCGCGATGCAATCGCCCGCGCGCCACTCGCGTGCAAGCTGGATCTTCAGGTCGTCGAACACCGACCGATAACTTTTCGCTACGTCGAGCCAGGGCAGCAACAGCGTGTAGACAAGGCCCCAGGCGAGCACCACGCCGCTGGCCCAAGACAACGCACCACGCCACGGGCCCGCTCCGCGCAGCAACAGCAACGCGGCGAGCCAGCCGACGCTCAGCGCGAACGCCGCGCAGATCGCCGCGGGTTGCAGAGGAATCGTCCAGTCAAGCGGCAGCCAGCCCCCCAACCACCCGAAGATGTCGCGCGGCAGCGTGTCGTGCGTCATCGCAAGCCAGACGCACCACACCAGCACCGCACATGCACCGAACAGGCCGCGACTCGCGTAATCCCACGCGACATGCACGCGAGCCGGCATACGCTCGACGCTGCGCGCGGCGATGAGCGACAGCGGCCCGATAAACGGCAGGACGTAGAGTTGCCGCGACGTCGCGGCAAAGTGGAGCACGATCAGCCCGATCGCGGCGAATGCGACCGGCAGCGCGATCGACGGATTGCGCCAGCCGCGCAACACACCACCGGCGATCGCCACGACCGCGAGCGGACCAACCGGAAACCCGACCGTCAGCAATGCACGCCAGATGAAAAGCAGCTTGTCGTTCTCGGCGCCGAGCATCGGCACCGAGAAGCCGAAGAAGCGGCCGACGTTGTTGTCTCAGAACCAGACGGCGAACAGCGTTTCCGAACGCAGATAGAGCGCCGTCGGCCAGATCAACGCGAACGGTGCGCAGACGAGCGCAGCCATCGCGAGCGCACGCGTGCAGGCACGCGTGCGACACGCCGGATAAAGCACGAGCGCGACACCGAGGGTCGCGCCGAACACGAGCGGCACGAACAGGCCCTTCGACATGAACGCGATCCCGATGCCGACGCCCAGCCGCGCGGCCGCCCAGTAATCGGCATGGCCGCCTTGCAAGAGCCCCGCGACAAGTTCGAGCAGACCGCAGAAACCGATCGCCGCGCCGGCCATCAGCGCAACGTCCGTCATCATGTCGTGCGAGTGTTTGAGCACCACGAGCGTCCCGGCGCACAGCGCGACGGGACCGAGCACGCCCAGCTCGAACCAGCGTGTCGAGCCGGTTGCCACGCGCGCCGCACGCGCGGTGAAGCCGAACGCCAGCGCCGCGAAAAATGCGCTCGCAAGCCGCGCCGCGTCATGCAACGGCAAGATCGCGCCGAGCAGGCGCGCGAACGCGACCGCGACCCAGTCGTACAGCGGCGGCTTCTCGAGAAACGGCGTACCGGTGTTGGCCGGCACAATCCAGTCGCCGGAATCGAGCATGTGCCGAATGATCCCGAACGTGTAGGCCTCGTCCTGTTTCCACGGGTCGTGGCCAATGATGCCCGGCGCCAGATACGCGATTCCCAGCGCGACGAACAGCAGCACGCGCACTATCGGCCGCGCGACCCAATCCGCGTCGAATCCGGACGGTGTGCCGCGCCCTGCATGCAGCAGGCCCGCACGGCAAAGCCGTCCGGCGTTTGCGGCGGATCTGTCGCGCATCACCGGAAGAACCTCCCGAGAAAGCGCGCGACGCCACGCCCACCCGGCACGGCAATACGCGGCAGCAGAAACGGATCGGTACGCGCATCAGCACGTCCGCGCACGGTCGTCGTTGCGTTCTGGAAGCCGGCTTCGATGACAAGTCGCCGCACGTTCGCGTCGAGCGCACCATACGGATAACAAAACGACACGATCGGGCATCCGGCCGCATCCTCGAGTTGCGCCTTCGAATGCGCGATCTGCCGCCATGCAGCCGGTGAAGGCACGTCGGACAGCACAACATGATCGACGGTATGCGCGCCGACCTCGTGCCCGTGCGCGTGCCATTCGCGCAGCGCGCCGAGATCCATCAACGCGCCCTCGGCCGTCGCGAGCCTGCGATCCCAATCATTGCTGCCGCCCAGCCTGCCCGACACGAAGTAGCAGGTCGCGGTAAAGCCGAGCGCATCGAGCACGGGCAGCGCATGCTCGGCCACGTTGCGAAAACCGTCGTCGAACGTGATGGCAAACAGCCTCTCGCGCCGCGCCTGCGGCAGCCGCCGCTGCAAGTCGGTGACCGACATGCCGCGATAGCCCAGCGCCTTCAGCACACGCATCTGGCGCCGAAACGCGCGCGGATCGACGCTCAGGCCGCGCAATACGTCCGAATGCGGCGGCAACGGGCGAATCTGGTGATACATCAGAATCGGGACGCTCGCGGCGCGTTCTGCCAACGGCCGCTCCTGCGGCGTGACCGGTGGCTGCGTCGGAACACCGGTCATGCAGACACCGCCGTCCCGCGGATCGACGCGCGGTAAACCGAACTCGTTTCGTCGGTGAACCGCGCGAAACTGAACTCGCGTTCGCTCCTTGCGCGCGCGGCGCGCCCCATCTCGGGAACACGTTCGGGATGTTCGGCAATCTCGCGCAGGACGGCGGCGATCGCTTCGGGCGATCGCGGCGGAACGATCCAGCCGTCGATCCGGTCGTCGACGTTCTCCGGCAAGCCGCCGACATCGGTCACGATCACGGCACGGCCCATCGACATCGCTTCGCGGCACGCAAACGACAGGCTTTCGTGATATGACAGCACGAACGATGCGTCGCAGGTCGCGAGGATGTCATGCGTCCGATCCGTCGGACCGACGAACGCGACGTTCGCGGCCACGCCGCAATGCGCGACGAATTCGCGCTGCTCCTTCGACGGCCAGTCGCCTGCAAGCAGCACGCGAAACTTCGCGCGCAATGCATCCGGCAATTGCGCAAGCGCGCTGACCAAATCGCTCCACCCCTTGTGCGGCCCGGTGCCGGCGACGCTGCCGAGCACGATGGCGTCCGCACCGGCTTCGCCGAAATACCCGATTCGCCGACGCCGGATCTCGGCCTGCCCGCCCGTATGCGGCGGCAACTGCACGCCATGCTTGATTACCGTGATGTCGCCGTACGGTGACTGCCGCTCGAGCATCAGCCGGACGTAGTCACTGACGGCGATCGTCGTGTCCGTCGCGAACCGCGCCCGCAAAAAATTACCGATGCTGCCGGCCGCATAGGTGTTGTGTTTCGTAAAAACGACCGATGGTCGCGTGCGACAGCCCACGAGTGCGAGCATGACCTGCCGGTGATCGGCCGAGCCGTTGACGTGGATGATGTCGAACGCGGATTGCTGGATCAGGCGCCGCAGCCGCACCAACTCGGGGAGAAATGTGCGCCAACACGGCTTGAACTGCATGTCGACGATGCGCACGCCCGGTAGCGTATCGACCATGCGTGACAGGCGACTGCCGGCCGGCGATGCGACCGCGACGCGATACCGACGGCCCAGACCGGCCGCAAGGTGATAGATATAGGTGTCATGCCCACCACCATTTCCGCCATGAAAGTTGGTATAGAGAATTTTCATCGCTTGTATTCTTCAGACGGTGTCACGCACGTGCGCCCGCATTTATCGACAGGCATGCCCCTCTGTCACGCGGATGCAAGAACCGGTTTCACCCAGTTGCGCCGCGTAACGCCGCACGATTCGCAATCGAATAATTCAGGATTTCCCGAGGGAAACGTGTCCGATATAAACCGCATCGGTCACACGATTGTATTGACTCTGTAAGATTATTTATTCCGGAATATCGACGGAATTTCTCTAAAAAATAAGCATCCGGGTGTAAGGTGTTCGGGCCTTCATTTTTTTCATTTCTGCCCGGTCACCTTGTTTCACCACACGCAGGTTCCGTATGCATAGTCGGCATAACCGGTCGTATACCCCGTATACAGCGCGGCAGCTTATCGAGCGACCGGCTTTTCCCTACGATGTCGGCCGGAAACCGCATTGCTCCCGACACTGATTGACCCCCATTAATATTCAATCAAGAAAAAACATTCGAACTGGCCATCATGATGAGTGAATCGCCAATCCAAACGCATCGCTTTCACAGTAATGACCCGGATGAGGTTTCCGATTTTCTCGTGGCGACCTATACGGAGAACCGCTTTCGTGCATGTCACGCCAGCAATCGGGACGTCACTGTCAGTGGCCAGCAATGGAACGGGCTCGCGGTTTACGATGGCAATTTCGAAATACCGTTTCATTTTGAGTCGGGCGGCCCCCGCCCCAACTATCTCTTCTCGTCGTGCATCAACGGCGGATCGACTTACTCGAGCGGGAATTCGGTCGCGCAATGCGCCATCGGCGATGTGATGCCTGTTTCGTCCGCGAGCGACGCAACGTGCCTGTCACGACCCGAGGGGCTGCACCACATTGCCGTGATCCTCGATGTCACCGAGGTCAACGAGTTTGTCGGACACTGGCTCGGCCACCCGCTCGACGAACTCATCCAGTTCGACCTGTCGCCGCTGGCCAAAGATCTCGCCACGCAATGGAACGCGTCCGCGGATTGCCTGCGTCGAATGATGCTGATGTCGCCATCCCCTGATATCGCGATACGCTCGCTGTACGAGCACATGCTCAAACTCGTCGTGACCGGCCACAAGAACAACTACAGCGACGTCGTCCTGAGCGATCGCCACGCGCCCGAACACCTCGCGCGTACCGCGGTTGCGACGATCGAAGCCGACCCGACACGCTGGGCAACGCTCAGCACGGTTGCCTATGCGCTGGGATGTGCAACGAACACGCTGGAAAACGGCATCCGGCGCCTGACCGGCAAACATTCGAGGGACATCATCCTCGACGCACGTCTTCGCGCCGTTCACCGCGCGCTGGCCGTCGATATCGGCACCGGTTTTGTCGGCGTGCTGCGTGCATACGGCTTTGCGCCGTCGTTGCGCTTCGTTCGCCTGTACCACCAGCGATTCGGAGAGCCGCCGAGCGCAACGTACCGTCGAAATCCGAGCGCTCAGGACGTCAGTCGAAACATCCGCGAGCGTCCGGACATCCTCTATGAAACGTCCATCAATCGCTGGATCGATGCCTCGCTCGGCAAATCGATCAGCCTTGCCGACATCGCCCGATACACCGGCCTGAGCGAGCACGCGACAATCGCGGCGTTCAAGGAGCGATTCTCACGTACACCGATGCAGTACGTGATCGAACGCCGCCTGGAACGCGCACGCTGGCTGCTGTGCCATACGTCGACGAGCATCCTGTCGATCGCGCTCGATTGCGGGTTCGGCAGCCAGAGCTATCTGACGACGCAGATCAAGCGGTACTACGGCGTCACGCCGCGTCAACTTCGACTATCGGGTCACGTACCGGCAGGCGACGACGACAGCCGATAAATCGCATCGCACCGCCGTCACGGCACCACGCCATTCGAACATCGCGAGTCGCGCGCATTTCGGCGGAATCTTTATGTTTTTTCCCAGGCGTGGCCGGAGCGCAATCCGTATGCCGCATCATTGCGCGGTGCCCGCGTCCTGCGCACGCCATGCACGTCGCTGTTGCGACAGCCGGCTTGCGGCAACCCCTGCGGCCTTCCACCACGCGAACGGACGCGGATCGGCCAGCATGCTCAGTGCACGCGCATAGTCGAGCGCGAGGCCCGGCGTCCACGCCATCGTCACCGCACGCTTGCGAATCTGCGCGGCAACCCACAGTTCGGGCGTGACGAGCACTCGCAGAAAACTGCCCCACCCCGTACTGCCGCCGTGCAGTCGGCCCACCGCACCGTCGATCGCCGCCTCGAGCGCATAGGCAACGGTGCTCGAGCAGTTGCGGTGAGTGAGGTTGTACGTCGTATCGATCCGGTAACGCTCCCAGAACGCGCGCAACTTCGCCGGATCGTAATTGCGGATCCGCACGCGTATCGTGGAAGGACACCACGCGCGCGACTCCGTTGCATAGTCCGGTTGAAACGTGCCGGGCACGTCGTTTTCGCGCGTTGCGCGCAGGATACGGCCGAACTCCGATGGCGAACGGTCGATTTCGGCGGCGGGATACAGGCTGATGTAGATTCCCTCGGGCGACTCGAGCGCCGCATGCCCGGTCGAAATGTTGCCGTTGACGTCGACCGCGGCGATGTAGCGGTCGACCACCGGATGATGCTGTGCCGGCGCCTTCGACGAACCCGTCGGCGTCCACACATGCACGGTCAGCGCACGCTCGTGATCGGCCGGCGGGCCGTCCCATTCGGTTCGATCGAACGGGCTCGTGCGTGCCTCCGATGCGACGTCGGGAAACAATGCAGACCAGCGTGACACACTGAATGCCGGGTTGCGTTCGAGACGCCGCACGCGGGCCGCCAGCGCCAGCATGTTCGTGCCGCCGAAGATCAGGAACAGGCCAAGGCAGTACGGCAACGTGCCCACGTAGTGGGTCGGGTACGGTTGAAAGAAAAACACGGCGATCAGGATCTCGACTGCCCCCCAACCGAGTGCGATCCTCCAGCGACGATACCGGACGATCCACGCGGATACGCACTGCAGTGCCCCGTCGACCAGGAACAACGCGCCGAAAATCATCGACAGGATCAGGTTGCCGTGATGGTGCCCGGCAAAGATCAGCATCGACGCGGCCACGACCGCGACTCCCTTCACGTAGCGCAATGCGCGTTGCCCGCCGACGCCGGTCCATGCGACGGCCAGCGTCGCCCCCCCTTCGAGCAGGCACAACCACGCAAAGAGCGTGACCGGAAAGTGCATTGCGCCGTCGAGCGCATCGACGAACACGACGAGCCCCGCGATGACCCATACGATGCCGATCCAGACAATTCCTTTCGCGCGCTTGCGCAGATAGTCCACGCCCAGCAACAGCATGACCAGTCTCACCATGTTCCGCTCCCTCGTCGTCGCCGGCCACGGTGCGCGCGAGTCGTCGCAGGCCAGTGGCCAGGCATGGGTTCATTTGTTCCGTGCGAGCGGTAGCGATGCGCGGATCGCCGCCGAGAAATCGCCATCGATCATCGCGCCGGGAGCGCGCTGAATCAGGCTTGCCGACTTCAGCGCATCGAACGGTATGGAATCGTCGAGCAGGCCGAGCTCATGTCCGTATCGGTCCGCATAACCACTCAGCAACACCTTCCAGCTGTATCCGACGTCAGGGGCAACCGATCTGACGTGGTGCAAAATATTCGTCGTGCAATTGTTGAGCAACGTGTTGTAGAACTCCGGATGGCGTTCGAGCGCATGTACGCGCCGCAGGTAATCCTCAAACAATGCACGTGCGGTCTCGGACGCGACGCGCGCACGGAACAAGTACACGCGTTCCCGGCGCACATCGGTGCGAACGCCGATCAAATCCCGCTCGTCGGCAACGACGTATACGAGGTCGTACAGCGGCAAGAAACCCTTGTACGGCGAGTAGCGCTGCCCGTGCCGCCGGCGCGTCTCGATCGAGATCGCGATATAACGGCCGCCGCTCAGGCCGAAACTCAGGAACGCGTGGGCAATCGCTTCGTTGGTCCAGCGCGACACGACAAGGTCGACCGTCATCACCGATTCGAGCGCGAACGTTGCGTCGTAGTACGCCGGCATGCAGTCGTCGCGTGTGCGATATCTGAAGTTCCGCACATCGCGCACGGTGACCTGCGCCCCACCCCATTCGATCCGGGCGGCACGCGCGTACTCCGGCGCCCACACGGCCGGCGCGCGCGCAACGCGCAGCAGCGACGACAGCGGACTCATTCCCGTTCCGTCACGGCAACCGGCCGCGGTAACCCGCCGCCGCTCCCGGAAAACGCCACGTGAGTGCGCAGGCCCACTGAAAACGGCACGAATGGGCAGAAAGTCGTCGTCGAACCAGTCATGTCAATACGATCGATATACGGTCGCCCCCATCCTTCCCGATAGCCGAAACCGCGCCTCGCCTTGAACGACTCATCCGCACATCACGATGTGGCGTTCGATTCAGCCCTCAATGATCGATACCCAGGCGGCCCATTTTATGCCGTCACCCGACGAAGGAATTTCGTTAAATATTCTCGATTTTTTGAAAAATTCCGATCGATCGCGGCTGAACAATCAGGCCGTGCGCCACGAGCATGACGAAGTTTCGCCGGGGAGACTCCCGGCGTCTCCTCCAGTACGACAAGCCGTTCCCCCGTCACTCCGACGACAATTCCACTGCCCCGACAGAATCGGATCATTCATGCACAAGGCCATTCGTGGATGTCAAACGGCGCGACGCTCGGCGGAACATTGCATCGAGACCGACGAGGCCTCCAGATTTCGAGCCTCCCGCGATATCGTTGATGAGTTGGCTCACGACATCGCGTGGCTCTTCCTCAACGGCAGGTTAGACCTTGCCGTCAGCTTCGCATTTCTGAAACGACTGGTTCGACTGGCAAACCTTGATCTATCGCTTTTTGCGTGGGACATATTTGATGCCTTTGCATGCGGCGCATATCGCACCGATGCGTATCCGTCCGACCTTGATCCTGCCGTTCATCACACGCTACCGCGACTGCGAGCAATCTTGAGTATGCGTCGCGGCACCTTTTCCGCGATTTATATCGATTCCAGTTCAAAACGCAATGCGGTGCAAAGGGTGGAGAAAGCCAGGCGAATACCCGGACCAGACGATCATCCCCAGCGAACGAATCACGTTCTCACGGATTCCGATGGAATCGGCGGCCCACACGTTGGCCTCTCGACGCGCCCCGTGCAGCCTGCCGGCTCTCGGTGACGGAACACTCCCGGCCTGCGCCGGAAACACATTCCGGCACCCGCCGCCTACACTCCGCTACTGCACATACTGCTCGTTACCCGTCAGCCCGATCTTCGTCGCGCCTACGCGTTGCGCCGACGCCAGTACCGCGGCGTCACGCCAGCACATCATCCCCCTTCACCGCATACGCCGACTCGCGCCGCTTCAGCCGCATCGCGATCAGCGCCGCGAGCACCGCCAGCGCGGCGCCCGTGAGAAACCCGCCCGTATAACCGACCTTCGCGGTGAGCGACAGAATCGTCGACGACGCGATCAGCTCGCCGAGGTCGCGCGTGCTCTGCACGGCCGTCACGTCGGTGCCGGCCTGGTCGCTGCCGCCCGCGAAGCGCATGCCGGCCGTCATGATCGACACCGACGTGATCCCGGTCGCCAGCGAACCGAGTACCGTGCACAGCCATGCCCACGACGGCGACACCGGCAGCCACCCGCCCGCCTGCGCGAACCACAGCAGCGCGGCCGCGCCCGCACAGCTCACGCCGGCCGTAAACGCACGCCACAACCCGAGCCGCCTCACGAGCCACGCACCGCCGCCGCAACCGAGCACGACCGTCACGATGCCGCCGGCCATGCCGAGCTTGCCGATCGCGTCGAGCGTCCAGCCCGCGTCGTTGAGGAACAGCTTCGACAGGCCGAAGCCCGATACGGCCGTCATCGCCGACAGCAGCGCAAGCGACAGCAGCGACCACGAGCGCGGCCGCTTCGCGAAACGGACGAGGCTCGCATCATGCTCGGGCTTCGCGCGCGCACGATCCGCATCGCGCGGCAACACCCACAGCACGCAAACCAGGCTCGCGAGCGGCACGGCCGCCAGCGCGAGAAACGCGGCCCGCTGGCCGAACAGGCCGATCAGCGTCAACGTGCCGGCGCCACCGCCGAAGAAGCCGATCATCACGCCCGCGATCTGGATCGCGTTGATCTTCGCGAGCGTGTCGCCGCTGAAGTGCTCGGCGGCCATCCCGTCGTTCGCGATGTCCTGGGTCGCGCTCGCAAGCGACGCGACGGCCAGCAGGCCGACCGCCCATCCGGCCGTCGCGACGGTCATCCCGATCTGCGCGAGGCTGCCGAGGCAGAGCACCACGAGCGTCTGCATCGGCAGCATCCAGCTGCGCCGCCGGCCGATGCGCGGCGACCAGCGGTTGTCGACGACGGGCGCCCACAGGAACTTCACGACCCACGGCAAACCGACGAGCGGCAGGAACGCCAGTGCATGAAGCGGTGCGCCGTCGTGGCGCAGCAGGGTCGGCATCGCATCCATCGCGATGCCGATCGGGATTCCCTGCGACAGGTAAAGCAGCGTGATCGTGATGACCAGGCGGCGATGTTCGAGCAGATCGCGCATCGAAGTCTCCAGTTGCGTGAAATTAAAAAGGTTCGGCACCGGCCGGCACGCGCGCCGTCCGCAACGCATCGCGGCGCGGACGGCGCGCGGCACGCAGCAGCAATGCGCCGAACGCGACGAGGGCCGCGTCGATCGGCCAGTACACGGGTTCGCCCGCGCCGAGCAGCGCGATCGCGCAATGCGTCGCCCCTGCCAGCCCGTAAGCGGCGCCGGCCGCACGCATCAGCGTGCGCAGCCAGGCCGCGCGATCGGCAACGCAGGCCGCGAGCGCGAACGCGCCGCCCCACACGGCCCAGAACAGCATCGCGAGCACATGATCGACGTGCACGCCGACGGGCAGCGCACGCCCCGCGAGCAGCAGGACGCCGCCCGCCAGCACCAGCCCGCCGCAGGTGCCGACGGCGACCGCGGCCAGCACGTTCGCCGAGCGGTCGTGCTGCGCCCGCCGCCGCTCGATCCACAGATGCAGCCCCGTCGCGCAGAGCGCGCACGCCGCAAGTCCCATCAGGAAATGCAGCACGCGCAGCACGCCGCCCATCGCACCGACCCAGCCGTATTGCGCGAAATGCAGCGGCTGCACCGCGATGAACGCGCGCAACCAGAAGCCTCGGCCGCGCGACGTGGCGTCCGCGAGCCATTGCCCGTCCACCGCGCGATACAGGTGACGCTCGAACAGCGCCGTGCTCGGCAGGCCGGCGGTCGTCCCGGAAATCTCGACACGCGCGTTCACGTCGCCCCACCGATGCAACACGACGGCTTCGCGCCGGAAATCCGGCGTGCGCGCCGCATCGCGCCGCAGCAGCGCCTCGAGATCGGGCGCGCGTTGCCACGCGCCGCCGGCGGCAGTCGGCGGCGGCCCGCCGAGCAGTTCGGCGAACGCGCGCTGCGGTTGCCCCGGATACGCGACGCCCGCAAGCGACACCGTGCCGAGCGCGCCCAGCCCCGACAACGCGCCGGTGAACGCGAACAGCACGAGCCACGGCGAGCCCCACAGGCCGATCCACGCGTGCAGGTCGAACAGCGCGGCGCGCAGCCCGCTGCCGCGCCGGATGCGCGCGGCAGCAGGCCAGCGCCGGTGATGCACGACCAGGCCCGCGACGATGAGCACGAGCAGCACGATCCCCCACAGGCTGACGAAGATCCGCCCGGGAAAGCCCGCGAACAGCGTCTTGTGCAGCGTGACGAGCAACGCCGCGCGTCCGCCGTCGGCCAGCCGCTCGCCCGTCGCCGGGTCGAGCGCCAGCGTGCAGGCCTGGCGTGCGTCGCAGAAACGGATCGCCGGATCGTCCGGTTGCGGCAGCACGATGCGCGCATCGCGCAACGGCACGCCGAGCGCCGCCGCGCGCGCGACGAGTGCATCGAGCGGCAGCGCCGGCCGCGCGACGGCGACCGGCGGCGGCCGCCACCAGCCCTGCATCGAATCGGTCGCGAGACTCCACGTGCCGCTGAACAGCACGACGAACAGCACCACGCCGAACAGCGCACCGGCGCCGCGATGCAGCGCGCGCCAGCGCGAACGCGATGAAGCGTCCATGTCAGCGCCCTCCCCAGAACATCGCGCACGGCACGAGCACCGCGAGCCACAGGCAGGCGCGCCACGCGGCCTGCCGCCGCCCGGGCGCGACGAGCACCCACAGCAGCGCGGCGACACCCGCGGCCAGCGACAGCAGCACCGCCGCGTAGAGCCGGTTCAGGCCGTCGGCCGGGTAATGACGGGCCAGCGTGACCGCCAGCGCGACCGCGCCCGGCAGCACGCCTGCGATCGCGAGCGCCGTCCGCGTCCCCCAGCCGCCCGCCATCAGAACTGCCCGCGCACGGTCAGCATCACGTTGCGCGGTTCCCCGTAGCGGTTGTTCCAGCCCGGCTGGCTCAGGCTCAGGTAGTACTTGCGGTCGAACAGGTTGTTCACGTTGACGGCCGCGCTCCAGTGCTTGTCGTAGCGATAGCCGAGCCGCACGCTGGCGAGCGCGTAGCCGCCCTGGCTCATCGTGACGCCGTTCGCCTGCGCCGAGTAATTGCTCTGCACCTGCACGCCGCCGCCGACGCTCCAGCGCCGTTCCTGCCACGGCAGGTCGTAGTTGGTCCACAGCCGGAACAGGTGGCGCGGGTTCAGCAGCGGCGCGAACGTGCCCGCGTTCGCGAGGTTGTCCGCATAGCGCATCGTGTCGTACGTATAGCTCGCCCACACGCTCCACCACGGCGTGATGCGGCCGTTCGCCTCGAACTCGAAGCCCTGGCTGCGCACGCTGCCGCCGTTCACGTAGTAGCAGTTCGGCCCCGCGCACGGATGCGCGAGATCGACCTGCGGATTGTTGTCGAGATCGATGCGGAACGCCGCGAGCGACACGTTCAGCTTGCCGCCCGCCAGTTCGCCCTTCACGCCCGTCTCGTAGGTGCGCCCCTTCACCGGCGTCAGGATGCCGCCGCCCCACATCGACTTGGTTTGCGGCTGAAACACTTCCGCATAGCTCGCGTACCACGACCAGTCGCGCGCGAAATCCCAGATCAGCCCGCCGTACGGCGTGAACTGGTGGCCGGTGTTGTAGTGCGCACCGAGACTGTCCTGGTTCCACCAGCTCATCCGGCCGCCGAGCACGAGCGTGACGGGTTCCGCGAGCTTGATGCGGCCGAGCCCGTACACGCCCTTCTGCGACACGTCGTTCTGCTGCGACTGCTGGTACGGGCCGACGCCCGGCTCGGGCACGCTGCTCGGGTTCCAGCGGTAGACGTTCACCGGCATGCCGGCCACGTTGCCGAGCAGCTGCGCCGACATCTGCCCGCTGCTGCTGTTCGCGTAGGTCACGCCGAACAGCAGGTCGTGCGTCAGCCCGAACGCATGCACCGGGCCCTGCACGTTCGCATCGATGCTGCGGCTGTAGCTGCTGAACCGGTACGCGCCGCCCGTCAGCGCGCCGCCCGCACCGGTCGACGGATCGATCGCACCGTACGAGCCCGCGTATTTCAGGTCGGAGCGCACGCTCTGGTATTCGCCGCTGACCTTCGCCTTCCAGCCGGCGCCGAGCTTCTGCTCGACCGACGCGAACGCGCGCGTCGTGTCCCAGTCGAAGTGGCCCCACGCGGTGTCGAGGAACGTCGAGCGCGACAGGCCGAGGCTCGACCCGTCGCGCGCCATCGGCACGCCGGACATGTCGGGCACCGAGCGCGTCGTCTGGTACTGCGCGCCGAACGTGAGCAGCGTGTCGCGCGTCACGTCGACTTCCGTGATGCCGTAGATCGAGCGCGTGTCCTGTTTCGCGTGGTCGTAGAAGAAATGACGATCCTCGTATGCGGCGACGAGCCGGCTGCGCACGGTGCCGGCCGCATTGAGCGGGCCGCCGATGTCGGCTTCCGCGCGGTAGCGGTCCCAGCTGCCGACGCTCACGCTCGCGTTCGCGGAGAACTGGTACTGCGGCCGCTTGCGCACGAGGTTGACCGTCGCGGCCGGGTTGCCCGAGCCGTGCAGCAGGCCGTTCGCGCCGCGCAGGATCTCCACGCGTTCGTACACGGAGATGTCCTGCGGCGCGCTCGCCATGTCGCCGATCACCACCGGCACGCCGTCGAATTCGAACGAATCGACCTTGAAGCCGCGCACGAAATACGCGGTAGTGAGCAGCACGTACGGCTGCACGGTCACGCCCGCCGATTGCTGCATCACCTCGTCGAGCGAATACAGGTTCTGCTGGTCGATCCGTTCGCGCGTCGTCACGCTGACCGACTGCGGAATCTCCCGCAACGCCAGCGGCATCTTGCCGACCGTCGCCACGGCCGGATCGTCGGCCACGCCGCGCGACGCGGTCACGGAAATCGCCTTCAGCTCGCCCGCGGCAGGCTTCACGGCGGTCGTTTCCTCCTTCCGGACTTCCGCGCCGGCCGCTGGCGCCGCATCGGCGAACGCCGCCGCCGGATGCGCGGCGATCAGCAGGCCGAGATACAGCGACGGGCGCCAGCGCCCTCGCCCCAAACGGGCGACGCGCGCGCCCTTCGTCATCGATCTCCCAGGTTCCAGCACCTCGTACCGCATTCACGCCCCCGTATTTGATAATCATTCTCATTATCAAATAGAACCGGCAGGCCATTTTTCGATCGAGGGGCTTTTCCTATCGATTCCGGGCACGCCGGCCCGCATTGTTCACGTCAGTGTTCGGATTCGGCCGGCCGGGCTTCCTCGTCCGCCTCGGCCGGTGCGAGCCCGTCGGGCAGCTGTCCGGCGCGGGCGAAAGTCGCGTACCACGCGTCGGCCTGGACGAGCTGCGCGTGCGTGCCGGTCGCCCGCACGCGGCCCGCATCGAGCACGACGATCGTGTCGGCGGCCGCCGCGAGCGCCGGCTGGTGCGTGACGACGATGCGCGTGCGCTGCCCGCGCAGCGCGACGAGGCTGTCGCGCACGCGCCGCGCACTCGATTCGTCGAGGCTCGCGGTCGGCTCGTCGAACATCAGCACCGGCGCACGCGACAGCAGCGCGCGCGCCAGGCACGCCCGCTGGCGCTGCCCGCCCGACAGCAACTGGCCGCCGGGCCCCACGTCGGATTCGAGCCCGTCCGGCAAGCGCTCGGCGTCATGCAGCAGGCCGACCGCGTCGAGCGCGTCGCGCAGTTCGGCATCGGTCGCATCCGGGCGGCCCATCCGCACGTTCCACGCGAGGCTGCCGCGAAACAGCCCGTTGTCCTGGAACACGAGGTTGCGCGTCGCCGCGAGCGTCGCCTCGCTCAGGTGCCGCACATCGGCGCGGCCGAGCAGCACGCGCCCGGCGCCCGGATCGTCGAGCCGCGCGAGCAGGCCGAGCAGCGTGCTCTTGCCGGCGCCCGTGGGGCCGACGATCGCGACGAAACCGCCCGCCGGGCAATGCAGGTCGACGCCGTCCAGCAGCGTCGCGCCGGCGGGCGAACGGTAGCCGACGCGCACCGCGTCGACACTCGCGTCGTGTACCGGCGTGCCACGGTCGGGGCTGTCGAAACGCGGCGCATGCAGCACCGCGAGCACGGTGTCGAGCGCGCGCCAGGCGCCGCGCAACGCCTGGTCGAGCTGCGTGAGCTGCGCGAGCGGTTCGATGAAACGCACGAGCAGCACGAGCACCGCCACGGCCGTCCCGGCATCGAGCCGGCCCGCCGAGACGGCCCATGCGCCGCCGGCCAGCATCGCGACGAACACGCCCTGCACCGCGCCCGCGAAGCCGAGTTCGATCGGCAGCGAGCGGCGCATCAGCGCGCGCGTGCGGCGATGCTGCGCGTCGAACGCGTGCTGCAGCGCCGCGCGCGCGTCGCCTTCCCGGCCCGCGAAGCGCAGCAGCCCCTGATGCGCGGCGAAGGTCTGAAGCTGCACGGCCATGTCGCGATCGCCGGACGCGCGCGCCTGCTCGAACGCAAGGGTGCGCGTGCCGCCGCGCTCGAGCAGCGCGAACAGCAACACGGCGGCTGCCGCGAGGCACAGCGCGATGCGCCAGTCGATCCACGCGAGCCCGGCGACGACCGCAAGCGGCGTCACGACCGCGCCGATCAGCGGCCCGAGCAGGTGCGCCGGAATCCCCATCGCCTGCATGACCGGCCCGCGCAGCAACCCGGCCGGATGACTGTCGCGCACGGTCTGCCACGACGCGATGCGCGGCAGGTGCCGCACGAGGCGTTCGACGAGACCGGCCGCGAGCGCGCCGCCCGCGCGATAGCCGCCGCGCTGCGCGACGTACAGCACGAATGCATGGCACAACGTCAGCGCACCGAGCGCGATCGTCCAGTGCAACACGGCTGCCTGCGCGCCGGCGAACCATGCGCGGATCAACGGCACGAGCAGCAATCCGCAGGCGCCGTCGAGCAACGCGGCCGCCACCGCCCAGCCGACGCCGCGCCACAGCGCGCGGCGTGTGCCGGATGGCAGGCACTGCAAACGTTTGAGCGATTTCATCATCATGCGGCCTCCCCGTCCGCGGCACCGCGTTCGCGCCACAGCCGCGCATACAGCCCGCACGCGGCCAGCAGCGCCGCATGCGTGCCGCACTCGACGATGCGGCCGCGATCCATCACGAGAATCTGGTCCGCCTGCCGGATCGCGTCGAGATCGTGGCTGACGATCACGCGCGTGCGCGCGTCGCCGCGCAGCGCATTGCGCAATGCGCGCCCGGTTTGCGGATCGAGTGCCGACGCCGGTTCGTCGAGCAGCAACAGCGGCGCCGTCGACAGCAGCGCACGCGCAATCGCCAGCCGCTGCAGCTCGCCGCCGGACAGCCGCACGTCGCGCCCGCACACGCAGCCGTAACCGCCCGGCAACGCTTCGATGCGTTCGTCGAGACAGGCCGCGCGCGCGGCCGCGCGAATCGCGTCGTGATCGGCATCGGGCCGGTACAGCGCGATGTTCGCGGCGATCGACACGTCGAGCGCGGCGGCCTGCTGGAACACCATCGCCACCTGCTCGCGCCGCGTGTCCGGCGCGAGCAGCCGCAGGTCGGCGCCGCCGAGCCGCACCGTGCCGCGGTCGGGATCCATGAAGCGCGCGAGCAGCATCAGCAGCGTGCTCTTGCCCGCACCCGACGGCCCGACGATCGCGGTGGTCGTGCCCGCCGCGACCGTCGCGTCGATGTCGCGCAGGATCGGCGTGCCGTCGATGTCGACGCTCACGCCGCGCAGCTCGATCGACGCATCGCGCGGCACCTGCGCCGCGCCGTCGGCCGGCTCGGGCAGGCCCGGCTGCGCGAGCAACGCATCGAGACGAGCAGCGGCCGCGCGCGCTTCGCGCAACGCGTCGGCACCGTGGCCGAGCGCCCGCACCGGCGCGGCGACCGCCCAGATCAGCAACGCGAACGCACACAGTTCGCCGACCGGCAGGCGGCCGGCCGTGAGCCACGTCGCGCCGAACACGACCCACGCGAGCAGGAACGGCGTGCCGAGCAGCACCTGCGTGCAGGCACCGGGCCCGCCGACGCGGCCGACCCACGCCGAAAACGCCTGGTCGAAGCGCCCGGTCGACGCGAGCGCGGCCGCCTCGATGCCGGCACCCGGATACTGCCGCACGAGCGCCGGGTTCTGCGCGAGCTGCGCGTAATCGCCCATCAGCTGTTCGAGTGCCGCGTTGCGCGCCGCGACGGCCGGTACGAACCGCGCCGAGCGCATCCAGCGGAACAGCGCGGCGCCCGCGACGAGCGGGGCCAGCGCAAAGGCGAGCAGCCCGGGATTCAGGTAAAGCAGGCACGCCAGCGCCGCGCACGGCACGACGACGAGTTGCGTGACGTCGGCCGGCGCGTGCGCGACGAGCTGGTGCAGTGCGCGCACGTCCTGGTCGACGTGACGCGCGACGCGGTCGCTGCCCGCGCGCGCGAACCAGCCGAGCGGCAAGCGTTGCAGATGATCGGCGAGCCGCCTGCGCAAGCGGTCGGCGAGATCGGCATCGACACGGTGCGTCAGGTGCAGCGCGACCGTCTGGCCGCCCAGCCAGCACACGCCGGCCACCACAGCCGCGACGAGCCAGCCGCGCGCCGTCGCGTCGAGCTGTGCCGTCGCGCGCCATGCGTCGGCGATACGGCCGAGCGCGAGCCACGGCACGAGCGACGCGACACCCGCCAGCGCCTGCAGCACGACCGCCGCCGCAAGCGGCACCGCGAACGGCCGCAACATCGAAAGCAACGGCCCCTTCATGCGGCACGCTCCAGCAGCATGCCGAGCGTGGCCGCGCACGCGTCGCCCGGCGGCTGCTCCGGAAAACCGAGCTGCATCGTCAGATGCTGCCAGACGCGCGTCACGTCGATGCTGCGCTGGTTGCACGCGTGCAGCCCTTCGCCCGATACGAGCCGGTCGACCGCGCGCACGGCCGCCTGCGGCCAGCTGCGGGCATGAATCGCGCCCCACGTATCGCGCGCATCGTCGCAGATCTGGATGCTCGGCATGTCGTCGCCCGCCGCGTCGCCGAAGATCGGGAACAGCCCGTCGTCGTCCGTCGCCGGTTCGCGCAGCGCGGGCGCCCACCACAGCGGGCCATGCGGCGACGCGAGCGTCCACGTGCCGGCGCCCGTCGTCAGCGTGATGCTGAACAGCATGCTCATCCGGCCGTCGTCGGCCGCCGCCATCTCGTTGTGCACGCGCAGCGAGACCGGCGTTTCGGCGAGCACCATCGCGCATTCGCGCATCGACGACAGTGCCGGCCCGACCGGCTCGACCGACCACGGGCCCACGCTCTGCAGCGCGGCGGCGAGCACGTCGAGCGCCGCGTAACTGGCCTGCACCGAGCACACGACATCCGCATGCACGGGCGCGCTCGTTTCACGCAGCCGTCGCGCGACGGCGATGAAGCGGGAGACGACCGGCAGGTTCGGATAGAAACTGTTGAGCAGGCAGCGCCGGCCGTGACGCGACGCGGTGCGCAGCACGCGGTCCCATTCGTCGGGCAGCAGCGGATGCTCGATCACGACGTCGATCCCGCGCTCGAGCAGCCGGCACGCGAGCGCGGCCCCGTCGGCGCCGCGCGCCGCGCCGCCGACCGCGACACATGCAGCGCGCACGTCGTCGGGCAACGCTTCCGGACGGTCGAACACGGGCGCGCCGACGCGCGCGGCCAGCGCGGCGGTACGCGCGCTGCCTTGCCCCAGGATGCCTGCGACGCGATACGTGCCGGACGCGGCGAGGCCCGCCGCATAGAACTGGCCGAAGCGGGAGCCGGCCACGACGACCGGCAGCGGATGAGCCTTCATTGCGCCTCCTTCAGGCGGGTGTCGACGAACGCGGTGTTCAGGCAGTCGAAATGACCGCCGGGGATGTCGACGGACGTGATGCCGCCGAGCGCCTGCGCCGTCCAGTATTCGGTGAGCGCCGCGCGCTGCTGCGGAATCAGCGGGTTGCAGCGCTCCGGCACGAACAGCCGCAGCGCGCCCGCGTACGGCGCGTCGCCCGCCCAGTGGCTCGCCTGCACCGAATGCATGAAGAGCCGGTACAGCCGTTCGCGCTCGTCGAGCAGCGGGTGCGCGACCTCGTCCTGCATCGACAGTCCGGCGGCCGCGCGCAGCACGCGGCGGCGCAACGTGTCGAGCGGCTCGCAGCGGTCGCCGAAAATCTCCAGCTGGGCCTGCAGGCTGCCGGGCGCGAGACGCGCGGGGTCGGCCTTCAATGCGTCGGCGAGTGCGTCGGCCAGCACATACGTCTCCGGAAAACCGAGCGCGTCGAGCGGCAGCCCGAGCGTCGCCGCGAAGTTGAACAGCACGAGCCGCTCGTCTTCGATCAGGTACGGAATCCGGTAGCTCGACACGATGTCGAGCGTGCGCACCTCGACGCCGAGCTGCACCAGCGACTTCGCCATTTCGAGCGCGACCAGCCCGCCCGAGCAGTAGCCGAGCACGTCGACCTCGCGCACGCCGGTGCGCCACAGCGCATCCGCATAACGCCGGCCGAGCGTCGCGTTCAGGTGGCGCGCCGGCAGGTCGAGATAGTCCTGCGCGTCGCGCACCGCGAAGCCGAGCACCGGGCCGAGCCGCGCGAGCGCCGGCACGATCGGACGATACGCATGCACGGTGCCGAGCCCTTCGTGCACGATCACGCGCGGCACGCCGTCGCCGGGCGCGAGCGGGATCGGCCGCACGCCGGCACGCACGCGCGGCGCAGGCGCATGGACGACCGCCGAAACGTGCGCGCTGCGCGGAGCGGCCGGCGCACCCGGCGATGCGCTGCCCGACGGCTGCGCATCCGCGTCGCGCAGGCATTGCGCGAACGCGGCGGGCGTCGGTTGCGCGAGCACCCAGCGCAGCAACCGGTCGAACGGATGCGCGTGCGCGAGCGGTTCCTCGCCGCGCAGCCGCGACACGAGTTGCGCGATCAGCAGCGAATCGCCGCCCGCGGCGAAGAAGTCCTGATCGGGCGTGACGTTGCGCGTATCGAGCACGGCTTCCCACAAGCCGATCAGCCGCGCCAGCAGCGGATCGGCGGCAGCCTGTGCGTGAGCCGGCCGGGCGGCCGCCGGCTCCGCTTCGCGGATGTCGGCGATGCCGGCCAGCGTGCGGCGATCGATCTTGCCGTTCGCGGTCACGGGCAGGCGGTCGAGCACGCGCAATTGCGACGGCACCATGTAGCCCGGCACACGCTCCGCGACACATGCCAGCAGCGCGTCCGGCGCGATGCGCGCCGCGCCGCGCTTCACGTGCGCGAGCAGGATGTCGTAGCCGAGTGCGTCGAGCGGCGTGCCGGGTGCCACGCAGCCGAGCGCGCGATCGCCGCCCGCCTCTTGCAGCCATTCGAGCCACTGCGCGCGCGGCACGAACAGACGCGCCGATTCGACGCGCGCGTCGAGCGGCGTTTCCATCATCAACCCCTGGCTGATGCTGATCTCCGGATGCTCGGTCGTCAGTTCCTGGATCACCCACCACGCATCGGCCGCCGACAGCGCACGCAATCCGGCGACCAGCGCGACCGTGTCGCGTGCATTGTTCAGCGCGCCGGAGCTGATCGTGATGTCGATCGAATGCGGCGCAATACCCTGCGCGTCGAGCGCCGCGTTCATGTCGAACCGCTCGAACCGCATCCACGGATACGCGGCGAAGCGCTCGCGTGCCGCCGCGAGGAAATAGCTCGACACGTCGCTGAACAGGTAGTCGATTCGCGCGCCCGCTTCGACCAGCGGCGCGAGCGCGTCGACGATCGCCCGCGTCGCCGCGGCCGTACCCGCGCCGATCTCGAGGATGCGCCACGGGCGCTGCGGCTCGCGCGCGACGATCGCACGCACGGCCTGTGCCATTCCGTCATGCAGGGCCCGCGCATGTTCGCCGTCGCTGTACATCGCGTCGGCGATATGCGATGCGCCTTCCGGGAACATCAGGCCGGCGGGCGACACGGTGCCGTCCACCTGCACGTCGATACATCCCGCGCTGTCGCGGAAGTAGTCGACGAGGACGACCGGCCACAGATCGGGCGACGCATCCTGCGCAAACGCGTCCCAGCAGGCATGCGCATCGGCATGGCCGGCATCGGGCCGCCTGCGCCAGCCGCCTTCGGCATCCGCGTACAGCACGCCGTGCCGGTCAAGCATCGCGAGCCAGTGACGCAGCAGATGCTGTCGCGCCGCCGGCACGCGCAACCGTTCGCACAACGTCGCGAAGTCCGTCGCCGCCTCCTCGGTCAGCGCCCCTGCCGGCACGATCCACGCTGCCAGCGATGCAACGCAGGCCGCTTCGAGCCGGGCAACCGACCGCGCCACGTCCGCGTGCGCGGGCCAGCGCGCGGCATCGAACGCCGTGCGCACGTGCGCCGCGATCTCGTGCAGCGCGTCGTCCTGCTGCGGCGGCTCCGCGCCGTGCAGCGAGACGAAGCTCGCGAGCCGGCGCTCCGTGCCGTCGCCGAGCACGATCGTCGCGGCCGCGCCGACGAGCGGATGCGCGGTCAGCGCCGCGTCGATCTCGGCCAGCTCGATCCGGTAGCCGCGGATCTTCACCTGATCGTCCTGCCGCCCGAGGAATTCGAGCGAACCGTCGGCGCGCACGCGGCCGAGATCGCCGGTGCGGTAGAGTCGCCGCCCGTCGCCATGACGGATGAAGCGTTCGGCCGTTCGCACGGGATCGTTCGCGTAACCCGTCGCCAGCCCGACGCCGCCGATATGGATCTCGCCGCGCACGCCCGGCGGGCACGGCCGGCCGAGCGCGTCGAGCACCTCCATCGTCTGCCCGGTCAGCGCGCGGCCGTAAGGAATGCTGGCCAGCTGCGTGTCCGCCGGACGGATCGGATGCTCGATCGACCAGATCGATGCCTCGGTCGCGCCGCCGAGGCTGAACAGCGCGCTGTCGGGCCAGCGCCGCCACCAGCGGGTGGGCAGCGTCACCGGAATCCAGTCGCCCGACCACAGCACGCGGCGCGGGCCCGGCACATCGAGCGCTGGTTCGCTTTCGAGGTAGTCGATCAGCATCTGCCCTTGCGCGGGAACCGAATTCCACAGCGTCACGCGATGGCGCGCCATCAGCGCGGCCCAATGTGACGGATCGTTGCCGCGCGCCGGATCGGGCAGCACGATGCACGCGCCGCGCGCGGTCGCGCCGAAGAAGTCGTAGACGGACAGGTCGAAGCTCAACTCGGCCAGGCCGAGCACCACGTCGCCGTCGCCGACTTCATGACGCGCGCTGATGTCGGCCAGCGTGTTGCAGACGGCCGCGTGGCTCAGCATCACGCCCTTGGGTTCGCCGGTGGAGCCCGACGTATAGATCACGTACGCGAGTGCGTCGCCGGCGATGTCGCGCGCGGCGCGCGGCGGCCATTGCGGATCGACCGGCACTGCATCGACATCGATGCGCATGCATCCGTCGTGTTCGAACTCGAGCGCCTGCACGCTGACGACCGCACGCGCCCGCGCATTGCGCAGGATCGCCTGTTGCCGCAGCGCCGGCTGGCGGCTGTCGACCGGCACGTACGCGGCGCCCGCCTGGACGATCGCGAGCACGGCCACGAGCTGGTGCGCGCACTTCGGCATCAGCACCGCGACGGTATCGCCCGCGGCGACGCCGGCCTGCTCGAGCGCCGACCGCAGCGCCGCCGCGTGCTGCGCGACGTCGCGATACGTGCGCGCCCCCTGCGCATCGATCACCACCGGCGCATCGGGCGTACGCAACGCCTGCGCGGCAAAGCCGGCCGCGATGTGCGTATCCGCATCCGGATGGATCCCGGCGGCGGGCGCAGCGGACGGCAGCACGATGTCGCCCGCGCGCGACCACCACGCCGCGTCGGCGGCGAGCCGGCCCAGCAGGGCGACGTACGCGTCGAACATCGCCGCGGGCATCCCGTCCGGAAACAGGTCGTCGCGCACGTCCCAGCCGATTTCCAGCCCACCGAACTGATCGGTCACCTGGCAGTCGAGCCACACCTGCGGCGTCTGGCTGATCATGTAGCGCGGCGGCTCGGCGCGGGCCGCGTGCTCGCCGAGCAGCCGGCCGACACTGCCGATGCCGCTCGTGAACACCACCGGCATCAGCGCCGCATCCTTGCCGCGCCGTCGCGCGAGTTCGCGCATCACGTCGACACCGGTAAACGCACGATGGTCGAGGTCGTCGAACATCCGCGCGCCGATCGTGCGGGCACGCTCGACGAAATCGCGCCCGTGCGTCGCGTCGACCGCAAGCAGGCTCAGCGCGGTGAAATCGCCGAGCACCGCGTCGATGCGCGGATGCACGGGCGGCCGGTTCAGCACCGTCAGGTTCAGGCAGAACGCGGGCGACTGGCTCCAGCGACCGACGACTTCGGCGAACGCGGCCAGCGCGACACTCGCCGCGCTCAAGCCGAAGCGGCTCGCGTGGCCGCTCAGCGCGGCCCATTGCGCGCGATCGAGCCGCGCATGCCGGTGCGTGAAGCGCGGCCGCGCGCCGGACGGCATCGCGGGCACCACCGGCAAATCGGGGCGCGGCGGCAGATCGTCGATGCGCGCAAGCCACCATGCCTTGTCGCGCGCATGTTCCGCGCGCGTGCCGGTATGGGCTTCATTGACGACGTAGTCGCGGAACGTCGCGTCGAGCGGCTCGGGCTGCCACTGCGGGTCGTCGTAGCGGCGCCGCCATTCGGCGAGCAGCAATTGCAGGCTCGCGTAGTCGATCAGCGTGAAATCGACCGACAGATGCAGCACCGCACCGTCCGGCCCGAGGCTCACTTCCGGTTGCAGCACCGGCCAGCGGTCGAGCGCGTGCACCGCATGGTCGAGACGCTCGCGCACGCGCTTCACGTGGGCGTCGAACGCGTTCGCATCGGCATCGCGCAGGTCGTGCACCGTGAGCGGCTGCCACGGCACGTCGGGCAGCACGCGTTGCCATGCGTTGTCCTCGACGATCGCGCGCAGCATCGGATGCCGCGCGACGCACGCGTTCCACGCCGCCTCGAAGCGCACGCAGTCGAGATTCGCGGGCTCGCCGTATTCGACGTACAGATGGCACGCATTGCCGCCGAACTCGAACGATTCGTGGCGGCCGAGCACGTACGCGGCCTGCACCGGCGTCAGTGCGAACCGCTCGTGCCGGCGCACCGGATCGCAGCGCCATGCGCCGTCCTGCAGGAAGCGGACGAACGCGTCGCGTTCGGCCTTGATGCGCGCGGCCAGGTCCGCATCGAGCGCACCGGCCGGCGCGCGATAGCGCAACTGGCCGCCGTCGTCGCACCACAGTTCGATCTGGCGTTCGCGGCAAAGATCGAGCACGTCATCGAAGCTCACAGCACGCCCTCCTCGATCGTCGCAACCGGCGTGTCGCCGGCGGCCTGCGAGGCTTGCAGGGCCGGCGCGGCCAGTGCGGCCTCGTCGAGCTGCGCGGCGAGACCCGCGAGCGTCGGCTGCCGGTAGAACGCCGCCATCCCGACCCGCACGCCGAGCCGCTCGCGCAGTTGCGCGAGCAGGCGCGTCGCGAGCAGGCTGTCGCCGCCGAGCGCGAAGAACGTCGCGTCGCGCGCGTTCGCCGGGCGGCCGAGCGCGTGCTCCCAGCACGCGAGCAGCGTCGCCTGCCGTTCGTCGGCCGGCACGAATGCATCGTGGGCGGCCGGTGCGTCGCCGAGCGCGCGCGCGAGCGCCTCGCCCACCGCCCGCCGGTCGATCTTGCCGTTCGCGTTGAGCGGCCAGCGCGCGATGCACCACAGCGCATCGGGGCGCATCGCGTCGGGCAATCGGTCGCGCAGCCAGTCGGCCAGCGCCGCTTGCGCGGCCGGTTCGCCGGTACGGCGCGCGTCGATGCACGCGAATGCGGTCGAACGCCAGCTTCGGGAGTCGAGCGCAAAACCGCACGCATGCGCGGCGGCGGCGATCGCATCGGGCGTGAACGGCCGAGGCAACGACGCATCACCCGCCACGCTCGCGACGAGTTCACGCAGCGGCGAGTCGCGCAGCACGTCGGCGAACAGCAAACGGCCGTCCTGCGCCAGCAACGCTGCCGCGATCCGGAACGTATCGCGCGGATCGTCGCGCAGATGCGCGGCCGCGAAACTGATCACGCAATCGAATTCGCCGAGATGCCGCGCGGGCAACAAGCCGTCCTGCATCGTCTGAAGCGCGGGCCTCGTAAGGGTGAAGCGTGCCTGTGCGGTGTGCAGCAGCCCCGGCGACACGTCGAACAGCGTCACATCGAAACGTGGATCGTCGAGCACGCCGAGGCCCGCTTCGAACCATTGCCCGGCGCGGGCGTCGACCACCGCGACCCGCAGCACACCCGTGCGCGCAGCGGCCTGTGCCTCCAGCGCGCCGGCAAACTCGCGCAGCGCGCGGGCGCCGTCCGGCAAACGCGTCGCGAACGCAAGCGGTGCCACGCACGGGTCCAGCGGGACGCGCTGCGCGGCGGTATCGGGATCGGCTGCGAGCGCGCGCAGCGACGCCGTCAGATCGTCGAGATCGGTTGCATACCAGTCGAGCCGATCGAGCGCGCCGTCGATGGAGATCGACGCATCGCCTTTCGCGTGCCGGTGCACACGCAACGACGGCGGCAGGCCCGCGCCGCCATCGAGCAGCCGATCGGCGACGGCGCGCGCAACGGCCGCTTCCGCCTGAACCGTATCGGCCAGGTCGGCCTCCGCGAGCGACGACGGCGCGGCATCGGCAACGCAAGCGGCAACGCAATCGGCCGGCACGAACGCGGCGACGATGCGCGCAACTTCGCCATTCACGACACTCGCGCACGCACCGTCGATCTGCGGATGCGCGGCCAGCGCGGCCTCGATCTCGCCCAGCTCGATCCGGTGCCCGCGCACCTTCACCTGGCGATCCTCGCGCCCCAGGAATTCGAGCGTGCCGTCGGGCCAGTAGCGGCCACGGTCGCCCGTGCGATACCAGCGGCCCGACGCGTGCTGCACGAAGCGCTGCGCGGTCAGCTCGGGATCGTTCCGGTAGCCGCGCGCGAGACTGTCGCCGCCGATCAACAGTTCGCCCGGCACGTAATCCGGCACATCCCGGCCGTCGGCATCGACGACGCGATAGGCCTGCCCCGGCAACGGCCGGCCATACGGAATCGAACGCCAGTGCGGCGGCACGTCGCGCACCGTCTGCACGTTCGACCAGATGCCGGCCTCGGTCGCGCCGCCGAGCGCATGGAACGCACACGCGTCGCCGCACCGTTCGCGCAGGCGCGCCGGCAGGTCGAGCGCGATCCAGTCGCCGGACAGCAGCGCCGCGCGCACGCTGCGGCATGCGTCGGCCACGGCGGGCACCGCCAGCGCCATTTCGAGCAGCGCGGGCGCCGAATTCCACAGCGTCACGCGATGCTGCGCGATCAGGTCGATCCAGCGCGCCGCGTCGCGCGCGTCGTCCTGGGTCGGCAGCACGAGCTCGGCGCCGGCACCGAGCACGCCGAACAGGTCGTACACCGACAGGTCGAAGTCGAGCGCCGATACCGCGAGCAGCCGGTCTCGCGCACGCACGCCGAGCAGTGCATCGATCGCGTCGATCGTGTTGAGCGCCGCCGCGTGCGTCATCTCGACACCCTTCGGCACGCCCGTCGAACCGGACGTGTAGATCACGTACGCGGTGGCCTGCGGCGCCACCGCGAGCGGCGCGGCCAGCGGCGCATGTTTCATCAGCGATGCAACATCGAAGCGCGGCAGCGGCGCATCCGCGTGCGCCGTATCGCCGATCGCGGCCTTCACGCCGGCCGCGCGTTCGATCAGCGTCTTGCGCGCGGCCGGCTGCGCAATGTCGAGCGGCACGTAGCACGCGCCGGCGGCCAGTACGCCGAACACCGCGGCCACCTGTTCCGGCCCGCGCGGCAGACTGATCTCGACGGCATCGCCGTGACCGATGCCGGCAGCACGCAGGCCACCCGCGATCGCCAGCGCGTGCGCGGCCAGTTCGCCGCGCGTCACCACGCGCTCGGCGCACCGCAATGCGACGGCCGCCGGCTCGCGCGCGGCCGATGCAAAGAAGTCGGCATGCAGCGTGCGCGGCCGCGCGGGAGCGGGCACCGCGTTGAGCGCATCGCGCACGCGTCGCTGCGCGGACGGCAGCTCGACCGCGATCGGCAGCCGCCAGTCGCGATCGCACAGCGCCTGCACGAGCGCGACATACGCGCCGAACATCGCATCGACCATCCCGTCGGGAAACAGGCCGTCGACGCTGTCCCATGCGAGCAACGCGCCGTCCGGCACGCGATAGAGCTGGTGATCGAGCCACACCTGCGGCGTCTGCGAAATCATGTCGTGCAGATCGCCGAACACGCGCGCGAATGCGTCGGGCACGAACGGCGCGTCGCCGAGATTGCACGAGAACACGACCGGCGCCGCGCGCGGCGCACCCTGCCTGCGTGCATCGCGCAGCACGTCGAGCGCCGGATACGCAGCCTGCGCGATCGCGCCGTGCAGCCGCTGCTGGAACGCGCGTACCGTGTCGGCCGCGCTCGCGTCGGCGCGCACGTCGCATTCGACGAGCAGCAGCGTCGTGAAATCGGCGATCACGCGGCCGAGATCGGGCGCATCGCCGTGCCGGTCGAACAGCGGCACGTTGAGCAGGAACGCCTGCCGGCCGCTCCAGCGCGCGAGCACCGCGGCGAACGCCGCACCGAACACCGACGACAGCGTGACGCCATGCTGCGCGGCCCGCGCCTGCAGGCGCGTCAGCTCGGCCGTGCTCAGCGTATGCGTGACGCGGCTGAAACGCGGCGCACGGATCGTTTCCGGCGCACGGGCGAGCGGCAGCGCCGGCCCTTCCGGCAGTGTCGCGAGCCGCGCCTGCCATGCGTCGCGCGCCGCGGCCCGCGCATCGCGCGTATCGGCCGCGCGACGCGCGAGCCAGGTCGGGAACCACGTCGACGGCGCGTCGGGCAACGCCGACGGCTCGGCATACGCGGCACCGATCTCCTGCATCAGCAGCCGCACGCTGTCCACGTCGGCCGCGAGCAGGTCGACGCTCAGCCACACGCGATCCTCGCCGCCGGGCATCTGCGCGAGGCCCATCATGAAGACCTGCGCGTGCTCGACGTCGAGACATTCGTGCGACCGGAACGCGCGCAGCGACACCCATTCGGTTTCCGCTTCGGCGGGCGTCCGGTCGCGCCAGTCCGCATGCGCGAACACCGGCGCCTCGGGTGCCGCGACGATCTGCTGGCGGCCACCGGCAAAGCGCGCACGCAGCATCGGATGGCGTTCGCGCACGAGTCGGCACGCCGCGTCGAGACGAACGGGATCGATCGCGCGGCTGCGAAACTCGAGGAATGCGTGGCAGCTCACGTTGCCGAGCACTTCACCGTCGCCGCGGCCGAGCCAGTACGCCTGCTGCACCGCGGACAAGTCGAACGGCGCATGCACGTCGACATCGACCGCCTCGGCAGCCTCGACGTCGGGCGCCGCGGATGCGCCGCGCGGCGCATTCGCGAGCAGCTCGGCCCACGCGCCGAGCGTCGGCGTACGCGCGAGCGCATCGAACGTCAGCGCGTAGCCGAGCCGGTTCACGCGCGTCTGCAGATACATCAGCCGGATCGAATCGAGGCCGCAGCTCAGCAGGTCCTCGTCATCGTCGAGCGACGCGATTTCGTCGACGGGCTCGTCGAGCAGCGCCGCGATCATCGCGACGAGCTGCGAGCGAAAGGCAATGGGAGAAAAACAGGAAGGATCGGAATGATCGATGGTTGAATCGACAGCGGTCTGGCTCATGGGCACGCCTTGTATGGGTCGTTCGATGGCGGATCCGCGCGGCGGCGGCCACCCGTGAATGAGAATCTATCTCATTCGCGCCCATGAGCCCGGTCGATTGCTTTAGGCGGCCGGTCAGTTGTTTTAGATTGCCGCGCTCTCCAGTTCGGCATCGTCGATCGCGTTCGACGATGCGCGAATGTCGCTCGGCGAAATGCCGTAGCGCTTGCGGAACGCGATCGAGAAATGCGCGGGGCTGTAGCCGACGCGGTACGCCACGGTCGACACGTTCGCGTCCTCCGCGCACAGCATCGCGTGCGCGGTCCGCAGCCGGTATTCCTGCAGGTACGCATACACGCTCGTGCCGAACACCTTGCGGAAGCCGGCCGTCAGCTTGCGCGAATTCATCCCCACCCGGCCCGCGAGCGCATCGAGCGTCGGCGGCTGCTGGAGTTCGCGCGTGAGGATGTCGCTCGCCGCGTACACGCGCTCGACGTCCGACGACGTGACGCGCACGTCGGCCGGCGCGAACTGCCGCTGCGTCGCCAGCAGCTGCGCGCTCAGCGCGGTCAGCTCGAACGCCTTGGCCTTCAGGTAGTACTCGCGCACCGCGCCCTCGAACGGGCACGTCGCGATCTGTACCGCGAGCGCCTGCAGCGCCTTCGATGCCGGGCAACTGACGATGCGCGGATCGCCGCCCGTCGGCGCGAGCATCTTCTCCGGCAACAGGCTCAGGTTGCGGTCGAGCGCATCGAGGCCGAGCTGCACGATCGTGTAGCGCAGCGGCACGTCGCGGTCGTAGATCTGGTGCGTCGTGAATTCGCCGTCGTTGGCGATCACGCACAGGCCCGGCCCCTTGATGCACTGCTCGGGCTGGCCCGGCACGCGGCAGCGCAACTGCCCGCTCTGCACGAGGACGAGCTTCAGCCCTTTTTCGAGCGGCTCCTCGTACCAGTCGCGGCTGTCCGAGCACAGCGTGCCGCTCATGAGTTTCATGCCCGCGTCGATGTGCACCACGCCCGGATGATTGCCGGGCACGAGCACCGGCGGGTGACGTCGTGACGAAGCGAAGGAGGTCGAGCTCATCGGAGGTCCGTTGGTTAGGCGGCACGCGCGGCCCGGCGCGCGCCGGCGGCAACCGGCCGATTCTCCGGCCGGGCCGGGCGGGCGCCGCGCGACAGGCGCCCGATCGAATGAAATTGCCGCGATATCGAAAGAAACGACGTTATCGCGGCACTTGTTACAAATGATAATACCTCTCATTTACATTTTTTGACAACTTGCCGGAACCCAAGGTCAGCGCATGCACTCTTCCCTTCCCTCCGTGGCGCCGGCCATCCCGGCCGACGCGCCCGACTGGCCCGACGACTTCGCGCACCGCTATCGCGACGCCGGCTACTGGCAGGACACGACGTTCTTCGAGGCGCTCGACGCGCAAGCGCAGCGCGCCCCCGACGCGCTCGCGGTCGTTGACGGCACCTGCCGGCTCGGCTATCGCGACCTGCTGGCGCGCATCCGCCAGCTTGCGGGCGGCCTCGCGCGTCTGGGCCTGGTGCGCGGCGACGCGGTCGTCGTCCATCTGCCGAACGGCGCACGCTTCATCGAAACCTGCTTCGCGCTGTTCCAGCTCGGGGTGCGGCCGGTGCTCGCGCTGCCTGCCCACCGGCACTACGAGATCGGCGCGTTCTGCCGCTTCGCCGGCGCGCGCGCGTATCTGTGCGCGGCACAACTCGGCGAGTTCGACTGCCGGCCGCTCGCGGCCGCGTTGCAGGCCGACTGCCCGACGCTCGAGCACGTCGTGATGGACGGCAACGATCACGCGTTCACACCATTCGACGCGCTGTACGACGCGCCGCCGCTGCGCGAATGCGCGGCACGCGGCGACGACATCGCGTGCTTCCAGCTGTCGGGCGGCACGACCGGCACGCCGAAGCTGATCCCGCGCCGCCATCGCGAATACCTGTACAACGTGCGTGCGTGCAGCGTCGCGAGCGGATTCGACGCCGGCACCGTCTATCTCGCCGCGCTGCCGATGGCGCACAACTTCACGCTGTGCTGCCCCGGCACGATCGGTGCGCTGCTCGCGGGCGGCCGCGTGGTCGCAACCGGGCGGCCCGAGCCCGAACAGAGCTTCGCGCTGATCGCGCAGGAACGCGTCACGCATACCGCGCTCGTGCCGCCGCTCGCGCTGCTGTGGCTCGACGAACAGCCGCAACGCCGGGCCGACCTGTCGAGCCTGCGCGTGCTGCAGGTCGGCGGCGCGCGGTTGATGGACCACGCGGCCGCGCGCGTGACGCCCGTGCTCGGCTGCCGGCTGCAACAGGTGTTCGGGATGGCCGAAGGGCTCATCTGCTGCACGCGGCTCGACGATTCGCCCGAACGGATCGCGCATACGCAGGGCCGACCCGTGTCGGACGGCGACGAAGTGCGCATCGTCGACGACGCCGGCGAACCGGTCGCACCCGGCGAGATCGGCGAGTTGCAGGTGCGCGGCCCGTACACGATACGCGGCTACTACCGGCTCGCCGAGCACAACGCAACCGCGTTCACGGCCGACGGCTTCTATCGCAGCGGCGACCGCGTGCGGCGCACCGCCGACGGCGACCTCGTCGTCGAAGGCCGCGACAAGGACCAGATCAATCGCGGCGGCGAGAAGGTCTCCGCCGAGGAAGTGGAGAACCTGCTGCTCGCGCACCCGCAGGTGCATGACGCGGCGGTGGTCGCGATGCCCGACCCGCTGCTCGGCGAGCGCACGTGCGCGTTCGTCGTCGCACGCGCACCCGCGCCGTCCAGGCTGGTGCTGAAACGCTACCTGCGCGACTGCGGGCTCGCCGCCTTCAAGATTCCCGATCGCATCGAGTTCATGCCGCGCTTCCCGGAAACCGGCATCGGCAAGACCAGCAAGAAATCGCTGCGCGACCTGCTGCGCCGCCAGTTGCAGGCGGCGGCCGCATGAGCGCGCGACCGACCGGTTCGAACTGGATCCGCGAGCTGCGCCTGTCGCCGTGCCCGCGCGCGCAGCTCGTGTGTTTCCCGCATGCAGGCGGCACCGCGAATTTCTTTCGCAACTGGAGCCGCGCGCTGCCATGGGACGTCGACCTGCTCGCGCTGCAGTATCCGGGCCGCGAGGAACGCTTCGGCGAACCGTGCCTGACGACGATCGACGCCCTCGCCGGCCCCGCCGCCGACGCGCTGCAACGCTATGCGCACGCGCCGCTCGTGCTGTTCGGGCACAGCCTCGGCGCGGCGCTCGCGTACGAGGTGGCGGTGCGGCTCGAGGCGCGCGGCGCGGCACCGCTTTACCTGGCCGTATCCGCGTTGCCGCCGCCGCATCGTCAGCGCCTGTCCGATCTGCACCTGCAATCCGACGACGCGCTCGTGGCCGATGTCGCCCGGCTGTCCGGCGAGCACGCCGCGCTGCTCGCCGATCCGGAGATGCGCGCGATCTACCTGCCGATGATCCGCCACGACTACCGTGCGATCGAGACGTATCGCCGCGACCGGCCGCCGCGGCTCGACACGCCGCTCGGCGTGATGCTGCCGCTTGCCGATTCCGAGCTCGACGACGACGAAGCGCGCGCGTGGCAGGACGTCGCGTCGCGCCCGATCCGCATCGAGACGTTCAGCGGCGACCACTTCTACCTGCGGCACCAGTACCCGGCGCTGATCGCGCATCTGGTCGAACGGATCGACCAATCCCTTCGTTACGGAAAGGAGTACACATGAAAACACCGGACGCCTGCACGGGGCTGCCCGACATTCGCGAAGCCATCGATCGCCTGGACGCCGACATCATCGACGCGCTCGGCCGGCGCATGCAATACGTGAAGGCCGCATCGCGCTTCAAGCCCGACGAAGCGAGCATCGCCGCGCCGGAACGGGTGGCCGCGATGCTGCCCGACCGGCGCCGCTGGGCCGAACAGGCGGGCCTCGACGGCGACTACGTCGAGACGCTGTTCGCCGGCCTGATCGCGTGGTACATCGCGCAACAGACGCAGCACTGGCGCCGGCAACGGGGGCTCGCATGAACGCCGGCCTCCCGCTGCTGCACGACACGTTCGCCCGTGCGGCCCGCCGCGCCGCCGACACCGGCACGCCGACGCTCGCGTCGGTGTCGGTGCCGGTGCGGCCGCTCGACTTCTTCGACCTGATCGCCGCGTGGGACGACGGGGCCACGCCGTGGTTCTTCCACGAAGCCGGCGATGCATCCGTCACGCTGTTCGGCTGGGACAGTGCGCTCGAACTGACCGCCACCGGCGACACGCGCTTCGCGCAGATCGATGCGCGCTGGCGCACGCTCGTTCGCGATGCCGTGACGGCCGGCCCGCAGCCGCCGCGCGCCGTCGGCGGCTTCCGGTTCGATCCGCGCGGCGCGCGCAGCGCGCACTGGGCGCCGTTTCCCGACGCCAGCATGACGGTGGCGACGCTGCTGATCGTGCGCGAAGGCGACGCGCACTGGGCCGTCTGTCAGCACGTCGTCGCCGCGCACGACGATCCGGCCGCGCTCGCGCATGCGTGTCTCGCGCGCATCGAGTCGCTCGGCACGCTCGCGGCCGCCCGCGACGACGCTGCACCGCATCTGCTGCACACGCAGGCGCTGCAGGCGAGCGAATGGCAGCACGAAGTCCGGCGCGCGGTGGACGCGATCCACGGCGGCGCGTTCGGCAAGGTCGTGCTCGCGCGCGACGTGCTCGAACAGTACGCGCGGCCCGTTGCCATCGCGCCGCTGCTGCGCCGGCTGCGCACGCGCGACGCGCACGCGCACCTGTTCGCGGTCCGCCGTGAAGGCGCCTGCTTCGTCGGCGCCACGCCGGAACGGCTCGCGCGTGTCGCGGCCGGCGACGTGCGCACGCATGCGCTGGCCGGGACGATCCGGCGCGGCGCCACGCCCGACGACGATCGCGCACTCGGCGCGGCCCTGATGGCTTCCGCCAAGGAGCGGCTCGAACACGCGCTCGTCGTCGACGCGATCCGCGCCGCGCTCACGCCGCTGTCGCGCGTGCTCGACGTGCCCCCGGAACCGTCGCTGCACCGGCTGCCGAGGCTGCAGCACCTGAGCACGCCGATCCGCGCGACGCTGAAGGCGGACGCGACGCTCTTGCAGGTCATCGCGGCGCTGCACCCGACGCCGGCGGTGGCCGGCCATCCGCGCGACGCGGCGCTCGACCACATCCGCGCGCATGAAGGATTCGATCGCGGCTGGTATGCGGCGCCCGTCGGCTGGATCGACGCGCACGGCAACGGCGACTTCATCGTCGCGCTGCGCTCCGCGCTGGTCGACGGCGGGGCCTGCCGGCTGTTCGCGGGCTGCGGCATCGTCGCCGATTCCGAGCCGGTCAACGAATATCAGGAAACCGAACTCAAGTTGTCGGGCATGCAGGCGGCGATCCGCGTGCGTGATGTGGAGGCGGGGGTGGCGGGGGTGGAGGCGGCACCGGAAGCGCATGACCCGGCACGGGTGTCGGCTTCGTCGACGGTCGAGTGACGCCGCGGCGCGGCGGCCGCGCGCATCACAACAGCGGCAGCGTGAGCCGGATATGCTCGGCGAACGCCGCCGTCAGGTGCGACGGCCGCTTGCGATCGAACCTCAGCGTAATGCCCACGGCAGGCAACGGCGGCAGGCGCGGATCGCCGGTGACGATCGCCAGGTCGGCCGGTACCGCCGTCTGCGTAATCACCGCGAACGCCTGCCCCGAACGCACCAGCGCAATCAGCCCCGCGAGACTGCTGCTCGCGTAGGCGACGCGGTAGTGACGGCCGGCGCGCTCCAGCGCCTCGCAGGCCGCGATGTGGTCGAGCGTGTCGCGATCGGACAAAGCAAGCGGCAGCGGATCGAAATGCCCGGGTTCCAGCCCCGGATAGCCGATCCAGACCAGTTGCTCGCGGCGAATGATGTCGTCGTTCGCGCCGTCGTCCGGCAATGAAATCATCGCCAGGTCGACCGCGCGTTTCTCCAGCTGTTCGACGAGCCGCGGCGTCGGCCCGCACACGACCTCGACGATCGCCTGCGGATGCTGGCTCGAAAACTGCCGCAGCAGCGACGGCAGCCACACCTCCGCGTAATCGTCCGGGCACCCGAAGCGGATCGTCCCCGACAACCCCGTGCCGCACAGGTCGGCCATCGCCTCGTCGTGCAGCCGCAGGATGCGCTGCGCATGCACGAGCAGCCGCTCGCCCGGATGGGTCAGCACCACGCCGCGCCCGGTGCGCTGGAACAGCGGCTGGTCGACGGCCTCCTCGAGCCGCTTCATCTGCTGGCTGAGCGCGGACTGGGTGCGGCCGACACGCGCGGCCGCGCGGCTGAGCGCACGCACCTCCGCGATCACGACGAACGAGCGCAGCAGGTCGATTTCAAGCGAAAGCCCCAAGGTATTAGCTCCTTTTCTACCTTGCATAAGAACTATTCGTTTCCATCAAACCAGACACACGCCTAGACTGCAAGCGATCCCTGCCCTTTTGCCCGGAGACGCCCGATGTCCCTGAACGACGACCCGACCTTCTGGCGCAACGCCAGGCAGCACCTGGTCCGCTACGGCGGCACGTTCGAGCCGATGATCATCGAGCGCGCGAAAGGCAGCTTCGTCTACGACGCCGACGGCCGCGCGATCCTCGATTTCACGTCGGGGCAGATGAGCGCGGTGCTCGGCCACAGCCATCCGGAGATCGTCTCCGTGATCGGCGAATACGCGGGCAAGCTCGACCATCTGTTCAGCGGGATGCTGTCGCGGCCGGTCGTCGATCTCGCGACGCGCCTCGCCGACATCACGCCCGACGGGCTCGATCGCGCGCTGCTGCTCAGCACCGGCGCGGAATCGAACGAAGCGGCGATCCGGATGGCGAAGCTCGTCACCGGCAAGTACGAGATCGTCGGCTTCGCGCAGTCGTGGCACGGGATGACGGGCGCCGCCGCATCGGCCACGTACAGCGCCGGCCGCAAGGGCGTCGGCCCGGCCGCCGTCGGCTCGTTCGCGATTCCCGCACCGTTCACCTACCGGCCGCGCTTCGAGCGCAACGGCACGTACGACTATCTCGCCGAACTCGACTACGCGTTCGACCTGATCGACCGCCAGTCGAGCGGCAACCTCGCCGCGTTCATCGCGGAGCCGATCCTCAGTTCGGGCGGGATCATCGAGCTGCCGGAAGGCTATATGGCGGCGCTCAAGCGCAAGTGCGAGGAACGCGGGATGCTGCTGATCCTCGACGAAGCGCAGACGGGCGTCGGGCGCACCGGCACGATGTTCGCGTGCCAGCGCGACGGCGTGACGCCCGACATCCTGACGCTGTCGAAGACGCTCGGCGCCGGGCTGCCGCTCGCGGCCATGGTGACGTCCGCGGCGATCGAGGAACGCGCGCACGAACTCGGCTACCTGTTCTACACGACGCACGTGTCGGACCCGCTGCCGGCGGCCGTCGGCCTGCGCGTGCTGGACGTCGTTCAGCGCGACGGGCTCGTCGCTCGGGCGAACGTGATGGGCGAGCGGCTGCGGCGCGGCCTGCTCGACCTGATGGAGCGTTTCGACTGCATCGGCGACGTGCGCGGACGCGGGCTGCTGCTCGGTGTCGAGATCGTCAAGGATCGCCGGACGAAGGAACCGGCGGACGGGCTCGGCGCGAAGATCACGCGCGAATGCATGAACCTCGGGCTCAGCATGAACATCGTGCAGTTGCCCGGCATGGGCGGCGTGTTCCGGATCGCGCCGCCGCTGACTGTCAGCGAGGAAGAGATCGATCTCGGCCTGGCGCTGCTGGGGCAGGCGATCGAACGGGCGTTGTGACGGCGCGCGGTAACGCCCTTCCCCGCATCACGCAATCCGTCGCGCCGGCTCGACCGACCGGCGCGACGAATTTCCGATCGATCAACGCGCCTCGGCCGCCCACGCTTCGGCATCCGCGCCGGCCGGAATGCGCATCGGGCTCGACGGATCGGTCGCCGCGCGCCACACGGCTTCGGCGACGTCCTGCGCATGGGTGATCGGCCCCGATGCATCGAGCATCCGCGCGACGGCCTTCCCGACAAACTCCGCATACGCGTCGTGTTCGAAGCCATGCATGTGCGCGCGCGCGTTGTCGCCGAAACGCGTGTCCGGCGCCCGGCCCGGCAGCACCAGATGCGCGCGCACGCCGAACGGTTCGAGTTCGACCGCCATCGATTCGGTGTACGCATTGACTGCCGCCTTGCTCGCGCGATACGCGCCGACCAGCGGCAACGCCTTCAGCGTGACGCTCGACGTGACGTTCACGACCACGCCGGCCCCGCGCTCGCGAAACTGCGGCAGCACGGCCTGCGTGACTGCGATCGTGCCGAGCGTGTTGGTCTCGAACAGCGCACGCACCGTATCGAACGGCATGAGCTCGGCCGGCGCGGCCGCGCCGAAACCCGCGTTGTTGACGAGCACGTCGATCGGGCCCGCCGCGTCGATCGCGGCACGGATGCTGTCCGCGTTCGTCACGTCGAGCGCCAGCACGCGCAGGTGCGCCGAAGGCGGCAGCACGGCCGCGTCCGGCGTGCGCATCGTCGCGACGACCTGCCAGTCGCGTGCGAGGAAATGGCGGGCGATCTCGAGGCCGAAGCCGGAGGAACAGCCGGTGATCAGTACGGTCTTCATGCGAACTCCTGAGGTGTGTTGGGCATGTGTCCGTACGATAGATGGCCGGATCCGTATTCGCTACAATCGGAAATCCGATTTTCTTTTGCGAGCGTCCGACAATGATCGACCCACTGACCGAAGTCGTGACGCTGCTGCAACCGGGCGCGCGGTACTCCAAGTCCGTTCACGGTGCGAGCCCGTGGTCGATCAGCCGCACGGTCGCCGGCGAGCCGTTCTATTGCGCGATCCTCGATGGCGGGTGCCGGATCGCGATCGACGGGCACGCGCCGATCGAACTGCTGCCCGGCGATTTCGTGCTGATTCCGGCCGCCTACGGCGTCGCGATGTCGAGCCTCGAACCGCCGCCGCCGGGCGTCGAAACCGCGCCGCCGGTCGCGCTCGACAACGGCGAATACCGGATCGGCGATCCGGGCAACCCGGTCGACACGCGGATGATGGCCGGCAACTGCAGCTTCGGTTCACCCGACGCGGCACTGCTGGTGTCGCTGCTGCCGCAATTCGTGCACGTGCGCGGCGAACCGCGGTTGACCACGCTCGTGCAACTGGTGCGCGACGAATCGCGCGCACAGCGGCCCGCGCGCGAAATCGTGCTGGCGCGGCTGCTGGAGGTGCTGCTGATCGAGGCGCTGCGGTTCACGACCGACACGAACGCGTCGCCCGGCCTCATGCGCGGGCTGGCCGACAACCGGCTCGCGGCCGCGCTCCGCGGGATGCACGCACGCCCCGCGCATCCGTGGACGGTCGTCGAACTCGCGAAGGAAGCGGCACTGTCGCGCTCGACTTTCTTCGAACGCTTCAACCGCGCGGTCGGCGTCGCGCCGATGGAATACCTGCTCACGTGGCGCATGGCGCTCGCGAAGAACCTGCTCCGGCGCAATGAAGGCCGCATCGCCGAGATCGCGGGGCGCGTCGGCTACAGTTCGGCGAGCACGTTCACGGTCGCGTTCACGCGCCACGTCGGGCGGCCGCCGGCGCAATACGCGCGGGACGAACAGGCGGTGACGAACGACGCGTGAGCGGGCGGCATCGGCGTACACTGCAGGACACGTCACGACGCGGCACGAAACGAGCGATGGAGATGGACACGGCGACGAACGGCAGCGACACGCGCGACCACTGGCTCGTCGCTCGGCGCGATGCGGACACCGGCATCGAAAGCCTGCATGCGCATTTCAGCGGCCATGCATACGATGCGCACGATCACGACGACATGCTGGTCGGCTTCACCGAACAGGGCGTGCAGCAATTCCAGTGCCACCGGTCGGTGCATACGAGCGTGCCGGGCCGCGCGATCCTGATCGAGCCGGGCGCGCTGCACGATGGCCACGCGCCCGAAGCGGGCGGCTTCACGTATGGAATGCTGTACCTCCCGCAGGCATGGGTCGAGCGAGCGGCACGCCGGCTGGATCTGCCGGGCCTCGGCGGCGTCGAAGCCGCGTTCGGCCACACGCTGGTCGACGATCGCGGCCTCGTCGACACGATCCGGCAGGCGTTCGTCGCGCTCCACGGCAACGAGGGCAAGCTCGCACGCGACCAGGCGCTCGACCGCCTGCTGACGCGGCTCGGCGGCGAATTGCGCGCCCCGCTCGCGAGCGGCGGCAATGCCGTCGCGCCCGCGATTGCCCGCGCACGCGATCTGCTGCATGCGCGCATGAGCGACGATATCGGCCTCGACGCACTCGTCGATCTCACCGGAATCGACCGGTTCCGGCTGACGCGGCTGTTCCAGCGCGCGTACGGCACGTCGCCGCACGCATACCTGGTGCGCTTGCGGCTACGCGCCGCGCGCCGCCTGCTGGCCACCGGCCGCACACCCGCGCAGGTCGCGGCCGACGTCGGCTTCGCCGACCAGAGCCACCTCGGCCGCTGGTTCCGCCGCGCATACCGGATCACGCCGGCTGCGTACCGGCAAATGTGCACAAACGTTCCAGACTGATCCCACGCGGCATCCGATCATGTGCGCTTCAACGAGGAGCAATCATGTTCGATACCAAGGTGGCGCTGATCGTGCGCGACGATCTCGCGGCGTGGCAGAAACTCAATGTCGTCGCGTTTCTCGCGACGGGCGTCGCGGCTGAAGCGCCCGAAGCGCTCGGCGAGCCTTACGAGGATGCGGCGGGACGCCGCTACGGCCGCATGCTGGGCCAGCCGATGCTGGTGTTCGCGGCCGATTTGAACGGCCTGCAGGCCGCGCACCGGCAGGCGCTGTCGCGCGAACTCACGATCGTGCCCTATGTCCACGCGATGTTTTCGACCGGGCACGACGCGGCCAACCGCGAAGTCTTTCGTGCCGGCGATGCGGAGCATCCCGACCTCGTCGGGCTGGCGTTGCGCGGGCCGAAAAAGGCGGTCGACAAGGCCGTGAAGGGGTTGGCGTTGCACACGTGAACCCCAGCCGCCCCCGCATCCCGTATCAACGATGCGCGAGCACGTTGACGAGCTTGCCGAACGGATCGCGCACGTAAAACCGCCGCACGCCCCAAGGCTCGTCAGCCGGGCCGTATTCGACGGGAATCCCGGCGGCATGCACGCGTGCGAGCGCTTCGTCGACGTTGTCGACCTCGATCGACAGATCGGGCGTCGGCGTACCCGCCCCGCCCTGCGATGCGAAGCTGATCTGCACGTCCATCTGCTCGGCATTGCCATAGGTCGCGATCCAGCCGTGGTCCATCAGCAAGTCGAGGCCGAAGATCCGCTGGTAGAAGCGCTTTGCGTCGTCGATTGATCGTGAGTCAATATTGGCGACGATCCGTTTGACCTTCATCGGATTCCTTCACAGGTCGTGACAGTACCGCGACGCTACACCGGAATCGCGTGCAGAACCAGCGCATCAGCGCCCGGCCGCTTCCATCCCGGCACGCCGGGCCCGGGTGGCCCGCTCGCCTGGCTTGCCGGCCAGCCACACACCGATCGCGACGACGACGATGCCGAGATAAGTCGACACCGCGATGCTGTCGCCGAACATCCACGCGGCCCAGGTCAGCGTCACCGGCGGTTCGAGATAAACGAGGGTCGCCACGCGCGTCGCGGGCATGCGCTTGAGCAGCGCCCACAGCGACAGGTAGGCCACGAAGGTCGAGAAAACCGTCAGCCACACGACGGACACCCACACATCCGGCTGGGTCGGCACGTGCAGATCGCCCGTGACAATCCCGCTCGCCGCGAACAGCACCAGGCTCACGCAGCCTTGCACGAACAGCGGCAGGCACAACCCGTCCCCGTTGCTGCGCGCGACCGTCAGCGCGCGGCGCCGCTGGTAGATCGTCGCGATCGACAGCCCCGACGCGGACACCAGCGGCAGCAGGTACATGACGAGCCCGACCGATCCGGCCGGCAGCGCATATTGCCCGCCGATCACGATGCCCACGCCGACGAACCCGACGACGAGGCCGGCCCACTGGCGCGCCCCGTTGTGCTCGCTGCCCTCCAGCGCCGTCATCGCGGCCGTGATGAGCGGCTGCAACGCGGCGACGATCGCGGCGATGCCGGGCGGCAGGCCGTGCTGGATCGCGACGTATACGCAGGCCAGATAGAGAAACTGCGACAGGAAGCCGATCACCGCGTGGTAGCGGAGCTTCTCCCACGTCAGGCGCCCGAGCTGCCGGTTGAGAACGATCGCCAGGCACAGCGTGACGAGCAGGAACCGCCAGAACAGCAGGTTGAACGCGCCGGCCGTCTCCGCGCCGAGCTTGGCGCCGATGAAGCCGGAACTCCACGACAACACGAAAACGAGCTGAAGCAGGAATAGCTGCATGGGGCGACGGCTCTCGGAAGGTTGCCGGGGACAGGCGCGGGTTCTTGATCGACGTGAATCATTCCCCGGATACGCGCAACGCCCGACCGGCTGCCTGCCGTTGTCTGCCGGTTGGCCTGTCGGTTGACCCGAGAATAGGCAGGCCCAATAATTCCGTCAATCGACATTACCTGAATCACTGATTCGGAATTTCAAAATCATGCCCCGTACCCTGGACGTCGACCTGCTGCGTACCTTCCACGCCGTCGCGAAGCTGGGCCGCTTCAAGGATGCGGCCGCCCAGGTGAATCGCAGCCCGTCGTCGGTCACCGCGCAGATCCAGAAGCTCGAGGAAATGGTCGCGCAGCGCCTGTTCACGCGAAACAACCAGGCGGTCGAACTCACGCAGTTCGGCCACAAGCTGCTGAGCGACACCACGGAGTTTCTGCTGAGCCACGACCGGCTCGTCGAATCGCTGTCGCCGCAGATGCTGACCGGCAAGTTGCGGCTCGGCATTCCCGATTCGTACGCCGCGCACTTCATGGCGGAATTCCTGCCCCGCTTCGCGGCCGATCGGCCGTTGCTCGAACTGACGGTCGAAGCGCGTTCCAGCGACGAGCTGCTCTCGCTGTTCTCCCGCGGCCAGCTTGACATCACGATCGCCGTCGTACCGAAAGCGCCGCCGCACGGCGAGCTGCTCGGCAAGACACATCCGGTGTGGGTGGCCGCGCGGACCTTCAAGTTCAATCCCGACGCGCCGCTGCCGATCGCCGTGCAATTGCAGGGCTGCCCGTACCGCGACACCGCGCTGAGCGCGCTGAAGAAGGCGAAGATCGCGCACCGGTTGCTGCTCGAGAGCGCCAGTTCGCCGGCGGTCGAAGCCTGTATCGCCAACGGCCTTGCGGTCGGCCTCATCGAACACGAGCGCGTGTCCGGCAACCTGACGAGCCACGTCGCCGGGATCGTGCTGCCCGACCTGCCGCCGCACCTGATCACCGTCCTGACCGACGACCGCAATCGCGCCGCGCTGCATCTGCGCGACGTACTGAAAAGCACGTTCAGGATCGGACCGTGAAGACAAGGCCGGAACCGGCCTTGCATGAGAAAGCGAAGACAAAAACGCCGCCGGCCCGTTGCAGGCCGGCGGCTTTCCGGCATCAACCGCCGAGATACGCCTGCTTGATCCGGTCGTTCGCGAGCAGGTTCGCACCCGTATCCGCGAGCACCACGCGCCCCGTTTCGAGCACGTAGCCGCGATCGGCCACGCCGAGCGCCTTGTTCGCGTTCTGCTCGACGAGGAACACCGTGACGCCTTCGTCGCGGATCGTCCTGATGATGTCGAAGATCTGCGCGATCACGAGCGGCGCGAGGCCGAGCGTCGGCTCGTCGAGCAGCAGCAGGCGCGGCTTGCTCATCAGCGCACGACCGATCGCCAGCATCTGCTGCTCGCCGCCCGACATCGTGCCGGCCCGCTGCGTCGCGCGCTCCTTCAGGCGCGGAAACAGCTTGAACACGTGCTCGATGCCGTCGTCGATCTCGTGACGGCTCGCGAAGAAGCCGCCCATCTTCAGGTTCTCGAGCACCGTCAGGCTCGGGAACACGCGCCGCCCTTCCGGCGAGATCGCCATCCCCTGCCGCATGATCTGGTGCGTTGACATCGCGGTGATGTCGTTGCCCTCGAACAGCACGCGGCCCGACGATGCGCGCGGCGTGCCGCACACGGTCATCATCAGCGTCGTCTTGCCGGCGCCGTTGCTGCCGATCAGCGTGACGATCTCGCCCTTGTTCACCTCGATCGACACGCCCGCGAGCGCCTCGACCGCGCCGTAGTGCGTATGGACCTGTTCCAGCTTCAGCATCACTCTTCCCCCAGATACGCCTTGATCACGCGCGGGTCGTTGCGGACCGCTTCCGGCGTGCCGATCACGATCGGCCGGCCGTGCTCCATCACGAGGATGCGGTCGGACACACCCATCACGAGGCTCATGTCGTGTTCGATCAGCAGCACCGACACGCCGAACTCGCGGCGCAGCTTGTCGATCAGGTGCTGCAGTTCGACCTTCTCCTGCGGGTTGAGGCCGGCCGCCGGCTCGTCGAGCATCAGCAGGCGCGGCTCGGTGATCATGCAGCGCGCAATCTCCAGGCGCCGCTGGTGCCCGTACGACAGCGTGCCGGCCGGCCGGTTGGCAACCGACGTCAGCCCCATCCGGTCGAGCCACACCGCCGCGCGCTCGAGCGCTTCCTTCTCGGCACGGCGATACGCGGGCGTCGAGAACAGGCCCGGCAGCAACCCCGCCTTCACCTTGCGGTGCTGCGCGACGAGCAGGTTCTCGACGACGGTCAGCGACTTGAACAGGCGGATGTTCTGGAACGTCCGCACGAGGCCCTTCAACGCGATCTTGTGGCTCGGCAGCCCCGCGATTGCATGGCCGTCGAGCACGACATCGCCGCCGGTCGGCTTGTAGAAGCCGCCGACGCAGTTGAACACCGTGGTCTTGCCCGCGCCGTTCGGCCCGATGATCGCGAACACTTCATCGCGGCGCACGTCGAAATCGATCCCGTCCACCGCGAGCAACCCGCCGAAGCGCATCTGCAGCCCGGCGACCTTCAACAGTTCTGCATGTGCGCTCATTGCGGCAGCTCCACGTGGGGACGGCTCGCGGGCAGCAGGCCCTGCGGACGCCACATCATCATCAACACCATCACCAGACCGAAGATCAGCATCCGGTACTCGGCGAAGCCGCGCGCGACTTCCGGCAGCACGGTCAGCAGGATCGCCGCGAGAATCACGCCGAGCTGCGAACCCATCCCGCCGAGCACGACGATCGCGAGGATCAGCGCCGATTCGATGAAGGTGAACGATTCAGGATTCACGAGGCCCTGGCGCGCCGCGAAGAACGCGCCGCCGATGCCCGCGAACGCCGCGCCGAGCGTGAACGCCGACAGCTTGATGCGCGTCGGGTTCAGGCCCAGCGAACGGCACGCGATCTCGTCGTCGCGCAGCGCTTCCCACGCACGGCCCATCGGCATGCGGATCAGGCGGCTCGTGACGAACAGCGTGAAGCCGACCAGCACGAGCGCGAGCAGGTACAGGAAGATCACCACGTGGTCGCCGCTGTATTCCAGCCCGATCAGTTCGTGGAACGTCTTCGCGCCTTCGACGCTCGCGCTGCGCGCCATCTCGTAGCCGAACACGGTCGGCTTCGGGATGCCCGAGATGCCGTCCGGGCCGCCCGTGAGGCTCGTCAGGTTGTTCGCGAGCAGGCGGATGATTTCGCCGAAGCCGAGCGTGACGATCGCGAGATAGTCGCCGCGCAGCCGCAGCACCGGGAAGCCGAGCAGGAAGCCGAACGTCGCGGCCGCGATCGCGGCGAGCGGCAGGCACTCCCAGAACGACAGCCCGAAGTACTGGTTCAGCATCGCGTACGTGTAGCCGCCGACCGCGTAGAACCCGACGTAGCCGAGATCCAGCAGCCCCGCGAAACCGACCACGATGTTCAGCCCGAGGCCCAGGATCACGTAGATCAGCGCGAGCGTCGCGACGTCCACCGCGCCGCGCGAGCCGAAGAACGGCCACACGAGCCCGACCGCGAGCAGCACCCATACGACCGCGCGCTGCTGCCGCGCGCCCATCGCGGGCATCGCCGGCAGCTTCACCGCCGATTTCGCGCGCACGAGCCACGGCTTGAACAACTGGAACAGGAACACGGCCGCGACCGCGATCCACACCGGCCGCCAGTGCGGCGTGAGCACCACCTGATAGCCGTCGAGCTTCAGTTGCAGCCCGAGCACCGGAATCGTGAGGATCGCCGTCAGGAACGCGGCGGCCACGGCATTTTTCAGCGCCTGGCCGATCGAAGCGTCGGCGGCCGGGCGGCGAACGGAAATGACTGTACTCATCTGCGTCTCCCTCAAACCTTTTCGATGTCCGACTTGCCGAGCAGGCCGGTCGGGCGGAAGAGCAGGATCAGCACGAGCAGGCCGAACGCAACGACGTCCTTGTACTCGGCCGGCATGTAGCCTGCGGCGAAGGTTTCAGCGAGGCCCAGCAGCACGCCGCCGAGCATCGCGCCCGGGATGCTGCCGATCCCGCCGAGCACCGCGGCCGTGAACGCCTTGATACCCGCGACGAAGCCGATATACGGGTTCAGCTTGCCGATCGTCAGCCCGATCAGCACGCCGCCGACGGCCGCCAGCATCGCGCCGAGCACGAACGTGAACGAGATCACGCGGTTCGTGTCGATGCCGAGCAGGTTCGCCATCTTCATGTCCTCGGCGCACGCGCGGCAGGCACGGCCCATCCGCGAATGCGAGATGAACAGCGTGAGCGCGATCATCAGCACGACCGTCACGCAGACGATCAGCAGGCGCGCATACGGAACCGTCACGTCGAAGTCGCCGCCGAGATGAATGTCGAACGCGCCGGAGATCAGCACCGGCACCGACACGTCGCGCGCGCCCTGGCCGATCTGCACGTAGTTCTGCAGGAAGATCGACATGCCGATCGCGGAGATCAGCGGCACGAGGCGCGGGCCGCCGCGCAGCGGCCGATACGCGACGCGCTCGACCGCGAAACCGTACAGCCCGGTGACGATCACCGACACGATCAGTGCGGCGCCGAGCACGAGCGGCAGCGGATAACCGGCGGAGATGCCGATGGCCGTGAGGGTGACGAGGCCCACGTACGCGCCGATCATGTAGATCTCGCCGTGGGCGAAGTTGATCATGCCGATGATGCCGTAGACCATCGAATAGCCGATGGCGATCAACGCATAGATCGCACCCAGCGTCAGGCCGTTGACCAGTTGCTGGGCGAATTGCGGAAAGAAGTCAGTCATGTGCGGGAAGCTCCCGTTGGCGCTGTGTCGCGTACCGCGCCGGATCACGGCATTCGGCCGCGCGCAACGCACGGTGTCGTCTCGGGCCGCCTGCCGGCCGCGCACTGGGGACACGCGCGGCGCGAATGCACACCCGCCCCGTCCGGGTTTCGGACAGGGCGGATGCGTGGGCGGGTACTCCGTATTACTTGGCGGCGGTCTTCGTCGCGTCCTTGTGCCACGTGTACACGACGAACTTGAACGCCTTCAGGTCGCCCTGCGCGTCATACGCGACCTTGCCGATCGGCGTGTCGAACGTCGTCTTGTGCATGTACGCGGCGACCTTGGTCGGGTCGGTCGTCTTCGCGCCGGCGATCGCGTCGGCGATGATCTTCACCGCGGCGTACGACGGCATCTGGAACGGGCCGTTCGGATCGCGCTTCTTGTCCGCGAACGCCTTCACGAGCGCTGCGTTGGCCGGATCGGCCGAGAAGTCGGCCGGCAGCGTGACGAGCATGCCTTCCGAGGCCGGGCCGGCGATTGCCGTCACGTCCTTGTTGCCCACGCCTTCAGGCCCCATGAACGTGGCCTTCACGCCCTGCTCGCGCGCCTGGCGCAGCAGCAGGCCCATTTCCGGGTGGTAGCCGCCGAAGTAGACGAAATCGACGCCTTGCGACTTCAGCTTCGTGATGATCGCCGAGTAGTCCGAATCGCCGGCGTTGATGCCTTCGAACAGCACGACCGGGATCTTCGCGGCTTCGAGGTCCTTCTTCACCGACGACGCGATGCCCTGGCCGTACGACTGCTTGTCGTGCAGCACCGCGACCTTCTTCGGCTTCACGTTGTTGATGATGAAGTGCGCGGCGGCCGGGCCTTGCTGGTCGTCACGGCCGATCGTGCGGAAGATGAAGTGACGCTTCTTGCCTTCCGTCAGCTGCGGTGCGGTGGCCGACGGCGTGACCATCACGATGCCTTCGTTCTCGTAGATGTCGGAGGCCGGGATCGTCGACCCCGAGCACACGTGGCCGATCACGTATTTGATCTTCTGACTGACGATCTTGTTGGCGACAGCGACGGCCTGCTTCGGTTCGCATGCGTCGTCCATCATCACGACTTCGAACTTGTTGCCGCCCGCACCGCCTGCTGCGTTGACCTGCTCGATCGCGGTCAGCGCGCCGGCCTTCACCATGTCGCCGTATTGGGCGACCGAGCCGCTCATCGGACCAGCGATGGCGATCTTCACGGTTTCCGCTTGCGCGGTGGCCGCGCCGGCGGCGAACAGCACGGCGGCGACGGAAATGGACGTAAGACGGGACAGCGTCATCTGGGAGCTCCTCGATGTTGTTTAGTCATACGGGCAAAGGCGGCATGACTTGCGCAATCGAACAGCACCCGGGGCGAGGACATGGGACACGCCCGAGACACATAGAAGACGGAACTCCAGCGGAATGTTGCGTAGCGGGGCCCGGCTCTTGCAGTCCCCGAAGGGGACGTCTGGTTCGGAAAGACATCGTGATGCGTCTTGCATTGCGCAAGCGTTTCGCCTGCCCCGCTTGCCAAACCGCTTGATCGGAGGGGTGGTCCGACAGCCGTTGGCAAGGCAGTCGAAATTATATGGGCGTTTTTAAATCGTCTGTCAAAAATGCCGGTCTACCGAGGGAAAACACGTAGAGAGGTTGTGACAGTCGGTAGCAATGACGGCGCAACCTTGGGGGCGCCGCGTGGAGGCTGGGAGTGCAATCCGGTTGCTATTGGCGGGGGTTTTTCGGCGCCGTGCCTTGTCGGGATTGGGATTGGGTGATAGGCGATTTTTCGTGGGGTGTGGTGGGGCCGTAAAGGGGCGCATCGTCGTTCTTCAATCGACTGATGATTGATTTTGCGAGCACCATTACAGTGCGTTGGGTGGAAGCGCTCAAGCCTTCTGTTTGCCGACGGTTTTCGTCGATTGGAAAGGTAATTGTCATTAATGTGAAATAATACGAATTCGCCTCTGCAATCCAGCCAGCCTTCCTGCGAGACGCGTCCACCGCGCCTCGCAGTCGCTTCAGGGCCACTTCAACGCCCGCCCGTCGCCCAGCCGCCAGCCAGTGATCTGCCGTTTTTTTTCATTGCACATCACCTGATTGGGATCGCTCATGAATCATCCGTTTCGCTTATCTTCCGCCGCCGTGATCGCGTGCGCGCTTTCTGTTTCCACCGCCAATGCGTCCGGCCGCGATACGCTGACCGATCGGTCGGCCGGTGCCAATGTCTTTCGTTCCGAACGGCGCGCTGCCATTCGCGATGATGGACATACGGCACGCATGAACCGCCGCCGCTCGCAGTACGCCGCGCCCGTGGAACGTAGTCCGTTCGATACGCCGGATACGCGGCCGTTGCGTGTAACGGGCAATGCGCTTGTGGCAGCGCCGCCTTCGTCGGAGCACGAACCCGATTTGGTATTGCCCGCGAATCGGGTCGCGCTCGGGGCGGGTGGCAGCGATAGTTTTGGCCGCGCGGTGCCTGGATACGAGCAGCGTGAGCAGAACTGGAATGAATACCTGCGGGCGAATGGCTCACGGCCGGCGGGGAGTGGCGGATCGTATGCGGCGCAGCGGCCGTACGACGCGCCGCGCGGGCCGCATGGTGCGCCGAATCCGTTCGATCCGTCCGTGCCGCAGCCGGAGACGCGGACGTTCTATGACAATGGAGCGGGGACGCATTGCACAGCTACCGGCGGGGCGGGGACGTCGCGGTCGTCTTGCAATATTGCCTGGTGATGGGCTCGGGCGGCCGGCTGAGGCTGCCCGAGCTGCCATTGATCTTGCTGATTCGGCGGCCGCGCGCGTCGAGTTCAAAAACAAACTCTTTGGAGGGCTCGTGTCCGCTCAGCTTGCCGACAACCCCTCCGTTGCAATCACATCGGGTTACAACAGAGTCCCATCATTTTTTTAATGATTTCGAATCAAGCAAGTATTTTTTCCATTCCTCCAGATAAGCCCTGAAATTGTTGATTCCGTCTATCCACATGAATTGATCTGTGTACTCATTGAATATCTCCCGACAGGAAATCACCGAGAATCTCGCCCCTATTGGGCACCTCCGCATGGAGAAAGCCACGCTCATCAACATATACCTTCATTTTCACTTGATTAGCATATAGGATAAGCAGAATTAATATCGCCACCCCTATTTACCCCTCTCAATACGCACACCACTTGAGGAAATACCTTCCCATTTTCCGCTGGATGAAACCAAACCGTTATAAAATGCACCCCTGATTTTCGACATTACTTGTTGGCGATTCCACGACTTCGGGAAGAACGACGACTCCGGCCCTTTAGCAACCCGTGCACCACTGCTCGGATCAAATATCTCAACCCAGCCCCTATAAATTCCTTGAGCATTCGCTGGTGACGTCATTCCTGTCACCCTAGCATTTCCAACATGACCAATACTGCCTTCGTGGTGGAATTCCCCGATTTTTTATTTCTCCGTGAAAGACATGTTCTGCATTAATTTTCGGGCTAGTCCGACATAATCCCCAAGGATCGATCCATGAATTTGGATTAGGCGCGTACTGATACAGGTTCAGCCCGCCAACCAACCCGATCGGATCAGGGGAAATAAACCGCCCAGTATCCGGATCGTAATACCGAAACAGGTTGTAATGCAGCCCTGTCTCCCGATCCAGATACTCCCTCCTGAAAACGCAGGTTCTGTGGTCTTGGCACATGGGCAGACGTCGGCGTTGCTTCCTGCACCGCGCCCCACGCCGGTATGGAGCGCTGCGGAGCCCGCGCGATCCACTCCTCCTGCACCGCGTTGCCTCAAACCTTGTAGCGCGCCTGCCAAACCAGTTCGCCACCAGCGTCAGTCAGCTCCTCCGGCAACCCCGAAACATCGTTGCGGAAGTAGTAAACCGCATCGCGCACATCCGCATCATTAGCCGCGGCCCTCCCTTGATCGATCCGGGCAAGCGGCACATAACTATTGGACTCGTACAAGTACGTCAGCGCTTCCTCGCCCTGACGATCGTGATACGTCTCCTGCACCGACCGCATGCCGCCTCACAGGAATTCCGTACTCGCATAACTGCCGTTGAGCTTCCGGACCCGCCGACCGAACGCGTCGTACTCGAAATGCGTCGTCGAGATTCCGAGCCGGTCCTTCGTCACGACGGTCTTCAACTGGTTCCAATCGTCGTATTCAAGCATGAGCTCTTTAGCCGGCCCATGCCCACTGAGCTTGCGAACCAGCCACCGGATCTATGCACGACGCACGGGCACTGTGCCCTGCGTCCGTAGCACCTCGCGATGCAGATCATCCCGTTCGATGTCCGCAACTGCCGCGCCATCAAAACGACACCGATAATGCATTTCATTTCGACCAAATCACTACACATAAAGCACGAACCGACTCGGTATTACAGCTTGCTTGACCGATCAAGCCCCTTTCACCTACAGGATTAGATCGAATTCAGTTTATCCAGATAAAAATCCGAGATGGCACCAAATCTTTCACCTTTACCCTTCAGATCTTCAAAAAATTCGATTGCGAATCGCTTCATTTCGGAGACAAATTCAAATCGATCCACAACCACCTTTATGATTTCATGCACGGTTACAGAAAATACCACACTACCGCCGCGTATATCGAATTTTATCTCGATAGGTTGATCTGGAAAATAAGTCTTAAACTCTTTCCCTCGCGAAACGCACACCAAACCTTCAGTCAGATATGCCCACAGTTGGTCAACACAATCCCACATTGACTTATCAAGAAGAACGACTCCACCCACCGAGAGCTCAATGGCCCCCTCAATGTAATTAGGATCTTGAATTTCCCCATCAAACGCATGGAAATCAACAAATTTATTCTTGATCTTAAGATAAGTTTTCGAGGATATCATACGACTTACTCTGACCAACCATACCATTATTCAACCCAAGCATATAGCCGAAACCATCACAGCCATCCGCCGAGGAACCTCAATCTCTCAAAATCCTTTACTTTCGAGCGCGGTTATTTTCCAGTTTTAAAAAAATAACAAAATCTTCTCCCAGATGCCGTTACGTTCGAATCAGTCAACGAAACGCACAAGTCTTCGAATATACCCGCGTATCGCTTACAGCGGATCAATCTTCGTGCTGACTTTCATATCCTTCTTTGAACCAATAAGATATCCAGCCAGTCCCAAATTTTTTATTTCTTCTAGATTTGCAGCACGCCACTCCCAGCCCTCATCCCAGGCAAACCATTTAGCCCGACCGACTCTTTCCGCAACACATGCATCAGCAATATCCACAGTACAAATGTCGAATTCCGATGAATAACCTATAACGCGGTCATCGCCAATCTTAAGAAGATGAAGTTCATCACCGCGACCAAACCCGGCATCATAAGCCACAACAACATAATATTTAATTTCCACAAACCCTCACTTCGGAAACGACGTAATGACTTGATTTGCACCGGGGTTTGTCACCATCCTCACGGCATTCAGTATTGGATTTCCTGCAGCATTTCCCGGAATACTCCCTTGCAGACCTGCCTCAGGATACGGAACATCATAAATCCAGTTTCCATTTGGCCCAACCGTTGGAGCCATTCCATCTTTAACAGCTATATCCCATGCTTTGTTTTTCGTAACAATTGGATCATCTACAAAAACACCATGCGGCACCGTTCTACCCGGAACATGATCTATCGCAGTTTCCCCCGTTCTAGGATTGACTCTGGACCAATCCAAAGAATCCTTCGCCTTTTCCGGTATTGATCCACACGACAGTCCCCAAGGATCGATCCAGCTTATTGGGCTTGGCGCATATTGATAGAGGTTCGTTCCCCCCATCAACCCGATCGGATCCGGATTGATGAATCGCCCGACGTCTGGATCGTAGAACCGGAAAGTGTTGTAGTGCAACCCGGTCTCGCGGTCCAGATACTGCCCCCTAGAAACGCAGGTTCTGTGGTCGCGGTACGTGTGTTGGCGTCGGCGCGACCACCGACACTTCGCCCCAGGCGGCTGTCGGCCGCTGCGGCGCCTGCGCAACCCACTCCTCCTGCACCGCGTTGCCCCAAACCTTGTAGCGTGCCTGCCAAACCAGCTCGCCACCAGCGTCAGTCAACTCCTCCGGCAACCCCGAAACATCGTTGTGGAAATAGTAGACCGCATCCCTCGCATCGGCATCGTTAGCCACCGGCTTGCCCTGATCGATCCGCGCAAGCGGCACATAGCTATTAGCCTCATACAAATACGTCAGCGCTTCCTCACCCTGGCGGTCGTGATACGTCTCCTGCACCAATCGCATGCCATCCCACAGGAAATCCGTACTCGCATAACTGCCATTGAGCTTCCGAATCCGCCTACCAAACGCGTCGTATTCGAAATGCGTCGTCGCGATCCCCAGCCGGTTCTTCGTCACGACGGTCTTCAACTGGTTCCAATCGTCGTATTCAAGAACCAGTTCCTTGGCAGGCCCGTGACCACTCACCTTGCGAACCAGCCGCCCATAAACGTCATACTCGAAGCGCTTGTCCTCGAACATCTTGAGCCGGTTGTGCTCGACGTACCCGCCCGGATGATCGTTCGACAATTGAATATCTTAGATCGAACGCCCAGAATACACCCTGTCGGTTAGCATTTTTCCGACCCACACACAATGGCACGAATCTCAATACAGCCTAAAATCGAAAATCACCCTCATCAAAAATTCATACAACTTAAAATAACCATAAATTAAATATCAAAAAACCATTCAATGAATTCATTGAACCCACCCCACCGGGGATTGAGATTCCCACTCAAAAATTGCTTTAGACTATCGCCCAAACCAAGATCAAAAACCTCGCCAGTCTCTGTATTATAAAAATACCCCCTCTCTCCAGAAAACGAGTCCAATGGAATATATGGCTCCGGTATTTTAAGAGCCTCACGAGTCATCCTCAACCTGCCAGCGCAATCAGAATTATTTAAAAACCAACAGATTTGATATATCTCACCATTTTTCGACACAAATGTCGGACCATCCTCGACGTGCAGGTAAAATTGAGAAAAGTCCGATGCTATATCGATGCCAATTCTCGAAAGAGCATCTCGATATGTCGGTTCAACGTTATCAAACCACCAATTCTTACTTTTGAAAAATGAAATAGCCTTATTTGTTAACATATCAAACTCCACATCGTCCAACAGATTTTCTTCGCTCCACCTCGGCGGCAGCACGTTGTTGCCAATATGCCTCCCGGTCCAGATTAAATGTATCTCTATTTACAGGATTGACTGGATGCGCATTCGGCAAATATGGATGCAGCGCATTAGTCCCATAGTATCGCTGATGAGTAACGCTGATCGCGCTTCTGGATCACATCGCCCGCTGCATCGTATTGCCACTGCTTCGCGAGCAGATCGTCAGCCGCATGGCCACGCTGCGCAGCGTGCCGCGCGCGACGGCCTACCGCGTCATATCCGAAATGACTGGTCAGCTTGCCCTGCGTTCGCAGCGAGATGTTCCTGGGAAATGCGAGATCACTCGATGCCACCAGCACAAGCGGTGGGCGGCGCACCAAACAGATCTCGCGACAGCGGAATAGGTTATATTTATAAACTTAAGATTCAGGATAAACTGGTAATTTTACTCTGTCTCGGATCTCAAAAATCTCCACCTCCGCCCCCTCTCCGACTACCTCAAGTACGCGATCCGGGAAAGGGCCTTCTGGCCAGTGAACAGTAATATTTTTGATACCTCCAGTGGCAGCCCGAGAATAAATCGTCTCCGTATATTCCAGATCATCTTTTTCAATCTGAAATGCCACAGAATTTTTATCGTCAACGATGGCAAATTTGACAATGCGCGTTATTTCAGAATCCGGATCCTCGCGAAACGTATCATCATATACGTATCGCATCACGAAACCGTCGAAATATTCATAAAATTCATCGGAACGAATCCAATCTCGATTATCAGCAGGTCCAATCAGCTTGCCATATTTAACTACGTGTATGACTCGCCCTTCATCATCATACGAATAGCAATATCGCCGAGGGCCGGGTTCCGACTCACCTTTCAACATCCGGCCGGGCTTGATTCCCAGCATTTCCATGCGATATGGCTCGAGGGACCATGGCACACCAACACCCGTCCCCCACTTCTGTGATTTAGTCTTCTCTTTAGCTTTTTGGAGAAATCTTGGGTACGCGCCGTCACACTCGGCAAGCAATTTAACGAGACTATCCTTTTGCATTACTCACCTATCGCTTCGTGGGGAAAGTTTTTCCGCCTTTTAGGTCACTTCTGAGATCATCCAGTCCGGCGATGAACTCAGGTTTGGTTTTCGCATTGATCAGGTTGTCGAAAACATACTGCTTATACGCATCACTGTGAACACCCTCTCCTGAGTGAGCAGTAGACAAGTCTCCAGTAAGACGTGAGTTGGCATCTTTGGGTAGCCACGCACCATTCTTTGCTCCGTTCAGCGGAATACCTAAATCCTCCATCTGCTGTCTTAGAGCAATCATCCTCGGATCTTTCGAGTTAGACATAACAATGTGGTGGGCTCGATAGTCAACACTGGGTCTATTGCGAAGGTTTTCCGCCAGTTCCTTCGCATCGCTAGAGCAAGACCAGCCCCATGGATCGATCCAGGAAACCGGATTCGGTGCGTACTGGTACAAGTTGTTTCCACCGGCGAGACCAATGGGGTCTGGATTGACGAATCTCCCAATGTCAGGATCGTAATACCGGAAAGTGTTGTAATGCAGGCCCGTCTCTCGATCCAAGTACTGCCCTTGAAAACGCAGGTTTTGCGGCCGTGGAGCGTGAGTCGGTGCCAATACCGCAGCCTGCACCTCCCTCCATGCAGGATCCGGCCGGTGCGACACCCTCGCAACCCACTCCTCCTGCACCGCGTTGCCCCATACCTTGTAGCGTGCCTGCCAGACCAGATCTCCACCTGCGTCGGTTAACTCCTCCGGCAACCCCGAAACATCGTTGTGGAAATAGTAAACCGCATCCCGTACATCGGCATCGTTAGCCGCCGGCTTGCCCTGATCGATCCGTGCGAGCGGTACATAACTATTAGCCTCATACAAGTACGTCAGCGCTTCCTCACCCTGGCGGTCGTGATACGTCTCCTGCACCAACCGCATGCCATCCCACAGGAAATCCGTACTCGCGTAACTGCCATTGAGCTTCCGAATCCGCCGACCGAACGCGTCGTATTCAAAATGCGTCGTCGCGATCCCCAGCCGGTCCTTCGTTACGACGGTCTTGAGCTGGTTCCAATCGTCGTATTCAAGCGCCAGCTCTTTAGCAGGCCCATGCCCACTCACCTTGCGAACCAGCCGACCATAAACGTCATATTCGAAGCGCTTGTCCTCGAACATCTTGAGCCGGTTGTGCTCGACGTACCCACCCGGATGATCGCTCGACACCAGGTTAGCCGCCGCATCCCAGCGAAACACTTCCGACGGCAATCCCGGCCCCGCCGCCTGTTCAATGCGACCAGTCGGGTCATACCGATAGTTCGTCGTGCCATAACGCTGATCGCGCTTCTGGATCACGTCGCCCGCGGCATCGTATTGCCACTGCTTGGCGAGCAGATCATCAGCCGCATGGCCCCGCTGCGCAGCGTGCCGCGCGCGACGGCCTACCGCGTCGTATCCGAAATGACTGGTCAGCTTGCCCTGCGTTCGCAGCACCTCGCGATGCAGATCATCGCGTTCCATGTCGGCGACCGCAGCACCGTCAACGCGAATCTGGTGCACATGTCCCGACCCGTAATGCAGCCAGTCGATCGTGCGCTCACCGGAGATCGTGGTGCTGACGCGATTGCCGAGTTCATCATAGGTATGCGCGAGCCAGCCAGTCGGTGTGTATTCCTCGACGACCTCACCGCGAGCGCCGTATTTCAAGCTGACCCGATTCTTCAGCGACGGGCCGCGAGCAGCCAGCGTGTACAACTCGGCGGATGTGATTCGGCTCGCCTTGTCGTACAGATATTCACACCGCTCATGCGCGGCTTGCTTCGCCGTCAGTCGACCGATCGCGTCGCGCTCATATCGCGTCTCGATCTGTCCATCCCGGACACTCGTGCCTTGGCCGCACACGTCATATTCGTACGTACGCTTGTGACCATCCAGTCCGATCTGCGCAGAAACCAGATCGCGACGGTCATACTGGAACCGATACGTCTCGCGATTCTCGTTGGTCAAACTCGCCAACCGGAACGCATCGTCGTACCCGAATCGCACGACACGATCAGCCGCATCCGTGCGTGCTATCAGCAATCCGCGCGGATTAAGTTCATAGCGCGTGCTGCGCTGGTTCGCATCGACAACTTCAACGAGCCGCCCGGCCGCATCGTATCGAAACATCTGGCGCGCACCGTCGGCCGTCCCGATCCCCGTGACCCTCCCCATCGCATCCGTTTCATAGACGGTGGACTGGCCCATCGCGTCGGTCACGCGCGCAAGCGTACCCCGCGCATCGTATGCAAACCGCGTGACCTTGCCGGAGCAATCCGTGTACGAGGTCAACTGCGCGCGGCCGTTCCATTCGAGGAACTTGTAACCACCCCGCGCATCGCGGATCGTGTGTACCAACCCGCGTTCATCCCGGTGATACTCGGTCGCGAAGCCCGCCGGATCGCGCATCATCGTCAGGTTGCCGCGATCGTCGTAGCGGTAGATCCAGCGCGAGTTGGCCGGATCGGTTTCCGCGACGGGCAGGTCGTAGTGCCCATTCCACTCGGTGCGCTCAACCTGACCGAGTGCATCGATGCGCTGCGTCTGCCGCCCGCGCTCGTCATATTCGAAGCGGGTCGTGTTCCCTGCCGGATCAGTCGTACTGACCAACTGCCGCTTCGCGTTCCACTCCAACCGCCACACATGGCCTTCGGCATCCGTATGACTCGTCGGCTGCTGATCCTCGTTCCACGTCCACTGCGTCACGCGGCCGATCTGATCGGTGATCGTCACCGTACGCTGCGCGAGATCCGCGTTGAACGTATACGCTTCGCCGTCGTTGGTCCAGTGGCGCACGACACGTGCATCGCGCCCAACACCCTCCCACGCATAGAAACACTGCAAGCCGCCGCCCAACGTGTGCTGAACCATCAGTCCACGCTCGTACGCGAAACGTCGCGCGATATAGCCGCTGCGGTCGGTAACGGCAACCAGCTCGCCAGCATCGTTGTACGCGTAACGCACCAGCGTGTCGGGTTGCTCACCGTCCACGCCACGCGTCAGCTCGATCGCGGCGATGCGTCGAGGGTGCGACTTGTCGTAGGCGAACGCCACGACGCGACCAGCGCTGTCATGCAGTCGTGCCGGCCGCACGACCTCATCGGCCGCTTCCTGCTCCACCTCGATCCAGTTACCGTTGCGATCCTCGAGACGCCACAGCTTGAGCGTTTCGTTACCCGCATCGCTCCGGGCACGACCGAAATCGCGATACACACCATCGACCGTCTCGACCACATAGTGGCCACCCTCGGTGCAGATCAGGTAAATGCCTTCAGGCACGCTGAAGTGACTCTCACCCGGCGACACGGCCGGGAACACGATATCGCGCCCCTGCTCGTCCCAGTAAGTGATCGACTGAACCTCGCCGTGTTCACGCGCGAGCCGCAGTTCGACGCTGATCGGCACGCTCCATCCCGCCCCGAACAGGCTGTCGGCACGATCATCGAGGCTGCTATAGAAACGCTGCCACACGATCGGCAACGGCCCGGGCAGTACGAAGTCTGTATCGTCCGTGCCGTCGAGAACCTTGCTGCCGGTAATGACGTTGACCGGATGCCCTGCCGACGGCCTCGCCAGGCTACCCAGCCAGGTACCGAACGCACCCGCCGCAAAATTCACCGCAAGACACGGCACCTTGCTCTTCAGGAACTGCCCCCAGCTCATCTTCCCGCGCCCGCAAACCGCGAGCGCAATACCCAGCGCCGCCCCCAGCCATCCGAGCCGGGTTGCCGACTTCACGTCCCTCACCCGCTGCGTGCCGCCGCCGATGAAAACGTTGTCCGAACCTTCGGCAATCGTTCCGTCGCAAGTGGTCTTGTCGCCGACCCGCGCGGCCGGTTGATCGTTGATGTAAACACTCCCCGACCCATCGGCAATCATCTGCGGCCCAGGATGATCGGTACACGCAACGGTATCGAGATCGCCCGGCTTCGCCGCCCGCGCCGCCTTCTTGTTGTTGACGTAAACGTTCCCCGATCCGCTCGCGATCTTGCCCTTGATCTCGGGCGGCACCATCGAATTGGCCAGCGCCTTCGCGCCGTCGTCGATGGCCTCGTTCATCCCGCTCGCTTCCATCAGCGCGCCCGAGCCAACGGCCACGCCGACGCCGATCGCGATGACGAGCGGCGTCGCCAGCCCGGCCGTGCCGATCTCGAGCGCGGCGAGGCCGGCGAATATCAGCCCCTCCATCGCCTCCGCCACCAATGCCCCGACGATGGCGCCGCCGACCACCGACCCGACCGTACCGACCAGTTCACCCAGAAACGACGTGTGCTGGATCGGATCTTCGAAGCGAGCGGCCGCGAAGTTTTCCGCGCTCACGACGCGTCACCCGGCCCGAGCAGGGTCGGTCGCGCCGCGCGCGGCTGGAAACTGGCCAGCATGCGGTCGGCGATCGCCTGCTGCTCATCGGTCAGCGGTGCCGCGCTGGTCAACGTCATCACCAGCACGCGGCCGGCGTCGTCCGACGGAAACATGGTCTGCACCTGATGCCAGAGCCGGCCGTCCCGCTCGTGCGTGGAATCGATCTGGACGCCCGCACGACCCGCCACCGTCACGGGCCGGCGTGCTTTCTCGGTCAGCATCCTGGCATCGCGCGACGCCACTTCCCATTCGCGCGCGACGAACGCGTCGAGATTCTCCCCGTCACGCAAGCGCCCGCGAGCGATCACGAGATTGAGGCCGCCGGGGCCGGCGTTCATCATCAGGATGTTGACCGTACGATCAAGCGCCGCGTCCGGCAGTTCGAAGGTGCCTTCATGAATTGCGTAGTGCATGGCTGGTTTCGTTCGTTTTATTTGTTGAGATCAATGCGCTTGCCGTTGACCATCACGCCGTCGTCGGTCATCAGGATCACGGAGCCCTTGTGTTCGAGGCGAATGCCTTCCGGCGCAAGCGAGATCGAGCTGTCCATCACCTTCAGCAGGATGCCTCGCTCGGCCATGTAAACCTGCGTGCCGCCGCCCCCGTCCTTGGCCGGCGTCGTCACCTCGACGGTGGTCGCGGTCGTGCTGCGCTTCTCGGCGATCGTCTCGGTCAGGTTGCCCTGCGGAATCTGCTTCTCTTCGCTGCCGGTGGCCACCAGCACGGTACGCATCGGCCCCAGCACCTTGTGCGTCTCGTTGTTCTCGACGACGGTGTTCATGTCCTTCTGCGCGTGCATGAAGAATTCCTGCATGCCGTTCGTGTCGGTCATGCGGATCTCGTTCGACCCCTGCCCCTTGTGCGTCTGGCTCTTGATCCCCATCGTCTGGCCCGCCGCACCGTGATACGGGTTGCCTTGCTCGCCGTTGAACACGCGACCGACGATCACCGGGTTGTCCGGATCGCCCTGGTTGAACGCGACGAGCACTTCCTGCTTGATCCGCGGGATCGCTGCCGCACCCCAGCCGTCGCCGGCCCACGGTTGCGACACGCGCACCCACATCGAATCGGATCCGTCCTTCTTGCCGCGCCGGTCCCACGGAAAATGCACCTTCACCGCGCTGCCGTTCGTGTAGATTTCCTCGCCCTTCGGCCCGACGACGATCGCCGACTGCGTGCCGTGAATCACCGGCTTCGGCGTGCTGCGCGGCGCGCGATACGGCACCTTCTTCGGCAGCAGCGCGAAGCTGTTGCGGTACGGCAGCTTCGCGCTGTGCTGCGTGTAGTCGTTCACCGCCTCGTGACGCACGTGCAGGATCACGTATTCCTGGTTGTTCTCGAGCACCGGGTGATTCGCCACGGTGACGGCGCCCGCCGTGGTCATGCGCCACGCGTAGCCGCCGCCGGTATAGCGGTGGGCCTGTGCCTCCTCGGCCTCCATCGCAAAACGGGCGTAGCGGTTGCCGTCGTCGCCGTGGTCATACAGCGACTGGTGCTCGAACCGCTCGGTCGCGTCGAGCCGCGCATGCTTGAGGTTCTGCGGCCCGGCCTCCACCAGCATCAGCGGCGACGACGGGTTCTGGTGGTTGAAGTCGCGGAACGTGACCTTGCCGACGCCGAAGCGCCGGCCTTCGTGCAACTGATCGATCCCGCTGTCCTCACTCGCCTCGGTCGCCGCGAACGGCACCGTGGCGAGCCCGTCGATCGGGCGGAACAGCAGGTTCGAATCGCCGATCACCAGGAAGTGCTTGTCCTTCTCGTAGCGGTGCGTCCAGACGAGCCCCTCCTGCTCCATCAGCCGCGCGCAGAAATTGTAGTAGCTCTCCTGGTACATCACGACATACTCGAGCGGCTTCTGGCTCGTCCGGATATCGAACACGAAGTCGGAAAACCCGTGCTCCTGGAAGATCTCGGTGAGGATGTCCTGCGTGGTCTTGTTCTGGAAGATCCGGCAGTCGGTCGAGCGCGTCAGGAACCAGAACCACGGCACCGCCGTCAGGTGATACTGCGTGACGTTCCCGGGGTTGCCCGCGCGGTCGAACGACGCCACGTAGCCGTCGAAGTAGCGGTCGTTGTCGCCGGTACCCGATGCGACGACGCGCTCGAGCGTCGACAGGCGCGCCTGCTGGTCGAACCGGATCTTGACCTGCTGGCCGATCAGGTCTTCCGGGCGCAGGTCGTGGCGGTGGGACAGCAGGTCGAGGTGGATCTCGGGCAACCGGTTCACGTGCTCGTCGACGACGGCGGCGCTGACCAGCAGCACATCCGGGCCGAGCGGCGTATCGAGCGTCACGTAGCGGTTGAGCTGGGTCAGGCGCGCGGGGTTGGCGGCGCCGTTGATCGCCTCGGCGATCGCGCCGGGCGTCTTGTCCATCAGCGAGAAGCCGGTCTGCGCGAGCTGCATCGCGCGCTGGACGGTGTCGACGTGCCCGGCCAGCCCCGCGAGCGGCCCGAGGCTGCCGGCGACACTCGACGCAACCGGGCCGGCCAGGCCGCCGAGCGCGCTCAACGAGCCCAGCCCGCCGCCGCCCAAACCATTGGGAATACCCCCGTTCGGAGCGAAACTCATTCTTGTTCCTTGCGTATGATCTCAGGTTCCGTAGGCCGGCTGGCCGGCCCGAAGCCCCGATAATGTAGGACAAATTCCGACAGCGCGGAAGCCACTCGCAAACGTTTACGCTCGCGCCCCGAAAATCGGGAAACCAGGCTGGCAGCGGGATTCCGGGGCAGGATCGCCCTCGGCGCACCCATGGCGAGGAAGTATTCAAGGAGCCGGCGGGGGCGATTTCGTCCGGGCAGGTGAAAACCCGGCTCGAATGCGTCGAGCAGCGCCATCCGGTCGTCGAAGACTGCTTCACCCGGTAATGCGCCACGTCAGCATGTCAGGGGCATGACGATCGGCTGTTCGCGGGGAGCGAACGCCCGGCATTCCGCGGCACCCGCCGCGCTGCCCCGCCGAAACGAAACCTCAGCGCGGCGAAACCACGATCGCCGCCCGCCGGTTCTGCGCGCGGCCCGCCGGTGTCCGGTTGTCGCCCACCGGGTCGAGCTTCCCTTTCCCGACGACCGCGATGCGCTTCGGGTCCAGCCCGAGATCGACGAGTTCGATCGCCACCACCTCGGCACGCCGACGCGACAACTCGACGTCGTAGTCGTCCACGCCCTCTTCGTCCGTATAACCGTAGACCCGCACCCCGTTGATCCCGGCCGAATGGAGCGTGCGCCCGATCCGCTCGACGATCCGCCGCACATCGGGCTTGAGGTTGTAGCGATCGAAATCGAACAGGATCGGCCCGGTCGAGCCGAATTCGAAACCCTGCTGGGTTTCCTGGAAACCGGCCGACTTGAGCGCCGTGACCTGCGTCTGCGTCAATCCGCGATGAAGCGGCGGCGTCTTGCAGCCGCCCAGCGCCATGCACAGCAGCAGCGCGCCCCAGACGCACGTACGCCCGATGCCCACAGGAAACGAGTGGTTCATTTCGCATCCCCTTCGAGTGCGCCCGCGCCGGACGCGCTTGTTGTCATCCGCGGCTGCGGCCTCGCCCGCAGCGCGAAGCAATCGATCAAACCGGTCCCGCGACACCTTCGGCCAGCTGCCACGAGCCTGGCCGGGCGCGCTTGGCCCGGTACATCGCTGCATCCGCCGCGCGCAGCAAACCGCTCGCGTCCGATGCGTGGTCGGGATACAGCGCTACGCCGGCACTCATCATGGTGGCCACCATGCGGCCGTCGGACAGCTCGATCGACGGCGCCATGCCGGACAATATCTCGTCGGCGATCCGGCACACGCTGCCCGCTTCGGGCACGCCCGCCAGCATCACCGCAAATTCGTCGCCGCCGAGGCGGGCGACCAGATCGGTCTCGCGCACCTGCGTGCGCAGCCGCGACGCGACGCCGATCAGCACCGCGTCGCCGGCATCGTGACCGAGACAATCGTTGATCTCCTTGAAGCGGTCGCAGTCGAGATACAGGATCGCGACTCGCTGGCCCGTCGCATTCGCGTCGCCGAGCGCGCGCGCCAGGCGCGACTCGAACTGCACGCGATTGGGCAGCCCGGTGAGCGCATCGTGCGTCGCCTTGTGTTCGAGCGACGCGTTTTCGTCGCGCAGCGTGTTCTGCCAGTCTTCGAATTCGTCGAGCAGCGCATTGAAGTCGTCGCCGAGCTCGTTCAGTTCCGCGATCGCCGCCGGCTCGACGCGCCGCGCGAATGCCCGTTCGCGCCGCACCGCGTGCGCGACGCCGGCGAGCGCACGCAGCGGTGCGACGATGTTGCGCAGCAGGCGTTTCGAGCTCACATACGCGCCGAACACGCTGACGGCCAGGCAACCGAGAATGCCGCCGATGCCACCGAGCAGGAAGCCGAAGAACTGGTGCCCGCGGCCGCGCACGACGACCTGCCCGACGACGATGCCGTCATGCACGACCGGCACCGCCACGGGCCCGGGCAGCGCGACGTCGGCCACGATGCGCTCGAGCCGCGCGATCCCGTTGCCGGCCGGCAACTGCCACGTCGCGAACGGCTGGCCGTTGCTGTCGGTGACGACGACCTGCGCGACGTCTTCCTCGCTCGCGATCATCCCGATCGCCTCGTTCGCCGCGACGCGATCGCCGAACACGAGCGCCGCCTCGACCGTATAACCGAGCGAGCGGGCCAGCAGGTTCAGGTTGTTGCCGGCATACGCACGCAACGCGATCACGGCGACGACGATCAACGACACGGCCGCCATCGCGACGGCGACGAACGCGAGGCGCAGGTGCGCGCGGCGCAGCACGCTTTGCAGCGTGGGGCGCGGCATGCGCGAAGGGGGCAGGTGGAGCAAGGGCCGCATCATGGCGCCCCCGGCCGTCGTGCGAGATTCAGCACGTTCGGATGCACGCGCACGCCGCTGCGCGCCACCGCATCGAGATTGATGTCGAACGACACGCGATCGCCGTCGACATTGAGACAGAACATGCCGCCCGCGGTGCAGGACGGATCGTGCTCCGCGATCGTCAGGACCGGATGGCCGGCCAGCGCGCTTCTGACGCGCGTTCTCTCGTCGTTGTTCAAGGTGCCGAGATACACGACGTCGCACGCGATGCCGAGCGACGGATCGTCGAAGCGGACGTGCTGCACGTCGAGCAGCGTCGAGCCGGCCTGCAGCGTATCGGTCAGGCCGCGCGCGTAGTCGGGGCGGCCGGTGACGCACAGGTGCAGACGAACGGGCATGGTCGGCCAGCGCGTGAAGCTGACGATGCCGAGCACGACCTGACGCACGGCGGAGTCGTGTGACAAAACGGCGTGATCGGGTGTCGCCGCGGAATCGGCAGGGCTTGCGGCGGCGGCGATGTGCATGGTGTCGGACGGACCGTCCGCGTCGGCGGGAACGCCCGCGAGCACGGCCGGCGCCGCCCCCAGAACGCAAACGATTGCGAGAAGTGCGTGGCGCAGTGAAGCGGTACGGCCGGGCCGGCCCGTCTTCCGCGCGGCGATCGCCGCCGCGCACGTTGGCGTCGTTGCCGTCGCAAAACCGGCAGCCGCCGCGCACACTTTCGCATCCATGATGGCAACATCCGCTGGCGTCGCTCCGGCGCTGCCTCCCGCCTCCCTCCGTGCGCGAGCAGGCACCGTATCACGCGCACGATTGCTTCATCTTAGGTAAAAATCCGCGTGATCCACCAGTGGGAAACACCCGCTGGGAAGCGGGGGCAAGCGCGCTGAATCCGGCTTGCTCGCGACGCTGCGCGTGACTGCGAACATCGTCTTCGATTCAGTGTCGGCACCGAAGCATTGATCGGCGGATTGGCGCACCGGTTGCATCGTGGATTGCCTCGGTACGAACGGACCGGCCGCGACGGGATGTCTTGCGATGCGCCGTTCGCAATGGCGTAGCGAGCACGCGACGCACGCGGCCGGGCATTCGCTCGAACGCGGGCCGTCGCATCCGGTGACGGCCCGCTGCCGAGAAAGCCACTGACGTAGAATGGCCGGCACCGTCGATTCTTCCGACGAAACTGCACGTCATCTCACCTCGCTGATTCCAATGAACCTCATCGCCAGGATTTTCGGCGCGCGGCCACCGTCCACGGCGCCCTCGCACACGGTCTACTTGCAGCAAGGCCAGGCGATGCCGCTCGCCGACGCGCTGCAGAAGATCGCCGCGAGCCGCGACGTTGCGCTGCTCACGCAGGCGATCGGTCATTACTCGGGCTATGTTCGCGAAGCGGCGATCGCCCGCGCGGTCGAGCTTGGCGACAGCGCACTGCTCGAACCGATTGCCGCACGCATCAACGACTGGGTGCCCGAAGTGCGGCGCGCCGCGACGAACGCACTCGTCACACTGCTCGCGACCGTGCCGCCCAGGTACTTCGCCGCACTGCTTCCGTCGTTGCGCCAGCTCACATCGGCCACGCGCGAAGATCACGGTCCATGGCTGCACGCATTCGAACAGCGGCTGGTGCAGACAGGCGGCGTCGATACGATCGTCGACGCGATGCACGCCCCGGACTTCCAGCTCCGGCGCATCGCTTGCCTCGTGGCATTCGATCACCGGATCCTGCCGGCTGCCGAACTGGTCACGCACGGCCTGACCTCCGGCGACATCGTGCTCGCCCGACGGGCGGTGGCGATGCTCGACGACGTGCCGGCAAGCGATCGCATGCGCTGCATCGATCTCGCGGCCGACTCCCCGTTCGGCCCGGTTCGCCGCGCCGCACTCGCTTACATGATCGACCAAGGCATCGACGACGGCGCCGAGGCGTTCCTGTGGCGGTCAACGCTCGATTCGCAAAGCAGCTTGCGCGCCGCGGCGGCCCGGTTGCTCACCGAACTCGGCCGGAATGTCGCGGACCGCTGCGTTGCGCTGCTCGATACGGGCACGTTGTCCGGTACCCGGGTTCGCGCGGCGCTGTCGTTGCTCGCCGAACTGCGCGCGCCCGCCGCGATAGCGACGATGGAGCGGTTCTCGACGGATGCGCGCAGCCCGGTTCGTGCGCACGCACTCGTGCTGCTGGCTCGGCTGTCGCCATCGATCCGGGACGAGGTGGCCGCGCGCGCACTGCTGGACCCCGCCCGCAGGATTCGCAAAACCGCGGTGCGCCTGTGCGAGCAAGGTGCATTCGTCTCGCTCGCGCAAATCGAACAGGTGCTCGAGCGATACGGCGATCGCCATGCCGCACGTGCGATCTGCTCACGGGATCAGTGGGACAGTCTCGTGTGCATCGTGCTGATTGCCGCGCGCAATGAGCAACCGGACGATCCGGACGACGCGCTGGCGCGCGACCTGCAAACGTGGCTGCGCAATCCTGTCTCGATGTGGACGCGCCCCGGCGCGGCGCAGCGCGCGATGCTCGACACGCCGCAAGCAACACGCCTGCTGGCGACGGTTGCACGCGATCATCGCGAGGAGCTGCGCACCCGGCTCCTGGAACACGGAATCGAGATCTGACGCGCGAGCGGCCGACAACTCGCAGCCCGCAACACGCCCCGCGCCGTCGCGAGTATGCTTGCAGTTCGAACGAATTCCCGTTCGGGCGAAACAACCGCCACGATCTCGCGCTCGCCCGGCTAACCGTCACTCACCACCACCCATGGACTTCGACGTCATCGTTCTCGGCGCCGGCATCGTCGGCGTCTCCGTCGCACTGCACCTGCAGGATCGCGGACGCAAGGTCGCCCTCGTCGATCGCGGCGCGCCCGGCGAAGGCACGAGCTTCGGCAACGCGGGGCTGATCGAGCGCTCGTCGGTCGAGCCGTATCCGTTCCCGCGCAGCCCGTTCACGCTGATGCGCTACGCGCTGAACCGCTCGACCGATCTCTACTGGCACAGCGCGTCGCTGCCCGCGTTCGCGCCTTGGCTCGCGCGTTTCTGGTGGGAATCGGCGCCGCTGCGCCACGCGGCAGCTTCACGCGACATGCTGCCGCTGATCGAACGCTGCATCGTCGAGCACGACGCGCTGATCGCACGGGCCGGTGCCGGCGAACTGATCCGCGCGAACGGCTGGCTGGAAGCGTTCCGCACGCCCGCCGCATTCGAGCGCGGCGTCGCCGATGCCGGCCTTACTGCGCGCCGCCACGGGCTCGGCATCACGCCGCTCGATGCCGCCGCGCTGCTCGCGCACGAACCGAGCCTCGCCCCCGGTTTCTGCGGCGCGTTGCACTGGCTCGATCCGAAAAGCGTCGTCGATCCGGCCGCGCTCGTCAAAGCGTATGCGCATCTGTTCGTGCAAGGCGGCGGCACGCTGCTGACCGGCGACGCCGCGAGCCTCGACGCACGCTCGCCCGGCTGGCAAGTGAACACGCAGGACGGCACGGCCGCCGCGCCGGCTGTCGTCGTCGCGCTCGGCCCGTGGTCCGACACGGTGTTCGGCAAGTTCGGCTACAAGATCCCGCTGCGCGAGAAGCGCGGCTATCACATGCATTACGCGCCGTCCGCGCGCGGCGTGCCGTCGGCGCCGATCGTCGATCGCGAATACGGTTACGTGATTGCACCGATGAAGCGCGGGCTGCGGCTGACGACCGGCGTCGAGATCGCGCGCCGCCGCGTGCCGCCGACCGGCGTGCAGCTCGAACGGGCGGAACGCGTCGCGCGCCCCGTGTTCGGTTTCGGCGAGCGGCTCGACCCGCAACCGTGGCTCGGCTTCCGGCCGTGCACGCCCGACATGCGCCCGGTGATCGGCCCCGCGCCCGCGCATCGCGGGCTGTGGTTCGCGTTCGGGCACAACCATCACGGGCTGACGCTCGGCCCCGTCACGGGCCGCCTGCTGGCCGAGATGATGACGGGCGAAGCGCCGTTCACCGATCCGGCGCCGTATCGCGCGGATCGCTTCTGACCGCGCAGCGCATCGACGCGCGCTCAGTCGAGCGCGCGCCCGAAGATGCGGATCACTTCGTCGAGGTGCTCGGCCATCGCGCGGCGCGCGGCGTCCGGGTCGCGCGCGCGGATCGCGTCGAGGATCGCGCGGTGCTCCAGTTCCGATCGGTGCGGCATGTCGTTCGGCATGTACAGCGACTGCAGCCGCTGGAACATCAGGTCGTACTTGTGCGCGAGCAGCTGCTTGATCATCAGCGCGTACGCGGCGTTGTCGCTCGCTTCCGCGATGCGGATATGAAACAGCCGGTCGCCCGGATGCGTGAGCGAACCGCTGCGGTTGTCTTCCTGGTTGCGCAGGAACGCCTCGTGGATGCCTTCGATCTGCTCGTCGGAGCCGTGCTTCGCGGCAAGTGACGCGGCTTCCGGCTCGATCAGCCGGCGCGCCTGCAACAGCGCGAACGGCGGGATTTCGGTATCGAGATCGAGTGCGATGCCGAGTTCGGGATCGATCTCGATCACCGTGAACGGCGCGGCCTTCGCTGCCAGGTCGGGCGCGGGTTCGGGTGCGGCGGCCGTTTCGGGGTGGCGCACCTTCACGCCGTCGCCGACGCGCACGCTGACGAGCCCGCTCACTTCGAGCGCGATCAGCGCTTCACGCACCGACGTGCGCGACACGCCGAACTGTTCGGCCAGTTCGCGCTCGGGCGGCAGGTAGCTGCCCGGCGGAAAATCGCCGGACTCGATCATCGCACTGAGCTTGTCGGCGATCTGCTGGTACAGGCGGCGGTTCTGGATCGGCTGGATGGACATACGTTGATGCTGGTGATCGGTTGCATTGCGGACGGCCCGGCGAAGCGCACGGGCCGTTCGCGCCTATTTTATATGCCGCGCTTCGCGTCGCCCGGCACCGCGTAACAACGCGCCGCCGTCCCGCCCCACAGGGCGCTGCGCTCGGCCGCCGACAGCCGCGATTCGGCCCAGCGCTCGACGATCGATGCGACTTCGTCATACGACGCGGCCAGCAGGCACACCGGCCAGTCCGAACCGAACATCAGCCGCTGCGGGCCGAACGCGTCGAGCGCCGCGTCGAGGCACTGCTCGATATGCCGGACGTCCTTCCCGCGCAGGCCGCGCTTCCAGTCCGCCTCCGTCACGAGCCCCGACAGCTTGCACGCGACGTGCGGCAGCGCGCCCAGCTCGCGCAACGCGGCGCGCCAGCGCGCGAGCGCCGATTCGTCGCGCTCGAATTCGGCCAGCGCAGGCTTGCCGGCGTGATCGAGCACGAGCCAGTGCGCGTCGTGCCGTGCGCAGAACGCCTGCACGTCCGGCAACTGGCGCTCGAACACGAGCACGTCGTACACGTAACCGTTCGCCTGCAGCCACGCGATGCCGCGGTTGAAGCCGGGATCGGCGACGAACGCGCCGGCGTCGGCTTCGTCCTGCAGCTGGTGCCGGAAGCCGCGCAGCTTCGGGCTGCGCCATTCGGCGACGCGCTCGGCAAGCTGCGGCGCGGAAAGATCCTCCCAGCCGACCACCGCCGCGATGTGCGTATCGTCGCGGGCGAGATCGAGCAGGAACGCGGTCTCGTCGCGCCCGGCGCGCGCCTGCACCGCGATCGATGCGCCGAGCGCCTGCGCATGCATCAGCGGCCGCAACGCGTCGGGCAGGTAGTCGCGCGCGAGCACCTCCATGCCGGGGCCGATCCACGGATAGTCGGCCGCGCGATAACGCCAGAAGTGCTGATGGGAATCGATACGCACTGCGCCCATGGTGTCCTCGTGTTCTGCTCCGGCCGCCCGCCCGCGCCGCCGCACACGCTACGCGCCGCGCGCGGCGGCGCCGTGGCACGGCGTTCAGTCGTACAGCACCGCCGCGATCTTCGGATCGTCGATATTGGTCTTGTCGTACCAGTAGAAACCGGTATCGATGACCTTCGGCAGCTTCTCGCCCTTGATCGCCTTCACGGCCGCCTCGACCGTCTTGTAGCCGATCCCGATCGGGTTCTGCGTGATCGCGCCGGCCATCAGCCCGCTGCGGATCGCGTCCTTCTGCTGCTTGCCCGAATCGTAGCCGACGATCACGACCTTGCGCTTCATTTCACGCACGCCGTTGACCACGCCGATCGCCGAGCCTTCGTTGGTGCCGAACAGCCCCTTGAGCTTCGGGTACCCCTGCAGGATCGACTTCGTCACCTCGGTCGACTTCAGCTGGTCGCCTTCGCCGTACTGCACGGTCACGACCTGCACCTTCGGGTGCGCCGCTTTCATCCGCTCGAGAAAACCGTCGCGGCGGTCGATGCCGGTGCGGCTCGTCTGGTCGTGCGCGACCACGGCCACTTCACCCTCGTCGCCGATCAGCGCGGCGAGCTTGTCGGCGGCCAGCGCGGCGGCGGCCTTGTTGTTGGTCGCGGCCGTCGTCACCGGGATGTCGCTGTCGACGCCCGAGTCGAACGCGATCACCGGGATCTTCTCGGCCTGCGCCTTCTTCAGGAGCGGCAGCGCGGCCTTGCTGTCGAGCGCCGCGAAGCCGAGCGCGGCCGGCTTCTTCGCGATCGCGGCCGACAGCATGTCGATCTGCTTGTCGACCATCGCCTCGGTTTCCGGCCCTTCGAACGTCACCTTCACCTTGTAGTCCTTCGCGGCCTGCGTCGCGCCCGATTTCACGGCCTGCCAGAACTGATGCTGGAAGCCCTTCGAGATCAGCGGGATGTAGGCTTCCTGCGCGTGCGCACCGGCCGTGACGCCGACGGCGAACGTCAGCCCGACGATCGCGTTCAACACCTTGCTCCTGATCACTTCGCGTCTCCTTTTTTCGTATCGACTGGAACGACTGGAACGCCGGCCGGAACCGGCGGTGAAGCACATGCCTGCGTGGATGCCTGCGTGCATGCGTGCATCAGCGGCGCCGCCGGCGCAGGATGTCGACGTAGACGGCCAGGATGATGATCACGCCCGTCACGACCGTCTGCCATTCCTGCGCGACCGACATGATGCGCAGGCCGTTGGTCAGCACGCTCATGATGAACGCGCCGATGATGGTGCCGACGATGCTGCCCGCGCCGCCCGACAGCGACGTGCCGCCGATCACGACGGCCGCGATCGCATCGAGCTCGTAGCCCTGCCCGAGCGCGGGCTGCGCGGAGTTCAGCCGCGACGCGATCAGCAGCCCGGCGATCCCGCACACCGCGCCGCTGAACGTGTAGACGGCGATCTTCCACGCATCGACGTTCACGCCGGACAGCCGCAGCGCCTCCTCGTTGCTGCCGAGCGCGAACGTGTAACGGCCGAAGATCGTGCGGTTCAGCACGATCGATGCGCCGATCGCGACGAGGAACAGGATCAGCACCGCATTCGGGATCGGCAGCGCCGGAATCAGGTTGCCGATCAGCGAATCCTGCGCGATCGACGTGAAGCCCGGCGTGTCGTTGAAGTAGATCGGCCGCGTGCCCGAAATCACCAGCGACAGCCCCTTGAGCAGCATCATCATGCCGAGCGTCGCGATGAACGGCGGCACCTTCATCTTCGCGATCACGAAGCCCGATACACAACCCGACAGCGCGCCGAAAAACAGCGCGGCCAGGATCCCGAGCGGCAGCGGCATGCCCCACTTCGTCAGCACGACGCCGGCCATCACCGCGCAGAACGTCATCAGCGTGCCGACCGACAGGTCGATGCCCGACGTGATGATCACGTAGGTGCACGCGACCGCCAGCACGCCGTTCACGGCGGTGGCCTGCAGGATCGTGACGAGGTTGTCGACTTCGAGGAAGTTCGGCGACGCGAAGCTGAAGAACACGATCAGCAGCACGAGGCTCGCGAACGCGAGCAGCTTCTGGCGCGCGGCGGGGTTGAAGAAGCGCGACTTCAGGCTCGATGCGCCGGCAGGCGTATCGGCGGACGCGAGGGGCGGAACGGGATGCGTATCGTTGGACATGATCGGATAGGCGTATGGATCGGCGTCTGAATCAGGACAACACGGTCGACTCGCGCTGCGTCGCGAGCTGCATGATCTTTTCCTGCGTGGCGTCGGCCGCGCGCAGTTCGCCGGTCACGCGCCCCTCGCACATCACGAGAATCCGGTGGCTCATGCGCAGCACCTCGGGCAGTTCCGACGAGATCATCACGATCGCCTTGCCGTCGGCGGCCAGCGCGTCGAGCAGCTTGTAGATCTCGCTCTTCGCGCCGACGTCGATGCCGCGCGTCGGCTCGTCGAAGAACAGGATGTCGCAGTCGCGCAGCAGCCACTTCGCGATCACGATCTTCTGCTGGTTGCCGCCCGACAAAAGGCGCGCGGGCTGCGCGACCGACGGCGTGCGGATCGCGAGCTGCCGCACATACGCGTGTGCGGTGTCGCGCATCGCGCGCGCGTCGAGAAACACGCCACGGCGCACGAAACGGCGCATGCTCGACATGGCGATGTTGTTCTGCACGTCCATCCCGACCGCGAGCCCGAAGTGCTTGCGATCCTCGGACAGATAGCCGATGCCGTGCTTCACCGCATCGGCCGGCGTGCGGATCGTCACGGTCTTGCCGTGCACGCGGATCTCGCCGGCGTCGATCGGGTCGGCGCCGAACACCGCGCGCGCGACCTCGGTACGGCCCGCGCCCATCAGCCCCGCGAAGCCGAGGATCTCGCCGCGCCGCAGCGTGAAGCCGACGTCGCGGATCGCGCGGCCGCGCGACAGCCCGCGCACTTCGAGCGCGACGTCGTTCGCGGACGTATCGGGCGGCGTGCGGAATTCCGTCGCGAGCTGGCGGCCGACCATCATCGCGATGATCGCGTCCATCGACGTATCCGCCATCGGCACGGTCGCGACGTACTTGCCGTCGCGCATCACGGTCACGCGATCGGCGATCTGGCGCAGCTCGTCCATCTTGTGCGAGATATAGACGATGCCGACACCGTTCGCGCGCAGGTCGCGGATGATGCGAAACAGCTCGGCGATCTCCGCGTTGTTGAGCGCGGCGGTCGGCTCGTCCATGATCAGCACGCGCGAGTCGAACGACAGCGCCTTCGCGATCTCGACCATCTGCTGCTTCGCGACCGTCAGCCGGCCGACCGGCGTGCGCGGGTCGAGATCGAGCCGCATCCGCTGGAAGATCGCGGCGGCATCGCGATTCAGCGTGTCTTCGTCGACGAACACGCCGAAGCGGCCGCGCGGCTCGCGGCCGATGAAGATGTTCTGCGCGACGCTCAGGTGGTTCATCAGGTTCAGTTCCTGATGGATGATGCCGATTCCGAGCGCCTGCGCGGCGCGCGGATCGGCGATCTCCACCGCACGGCCGTCCATCCGGATCTCGCCGTCGTCGCGCTGGTACACGCCCGCGAGGATCTTCATCAACGTCGACTTGCCGGCGCCGTTCTCGCCCATCAGCGCATGCACTTCGCCGGCCCGCAGGTCGAAACGGCAATCGTCGAGCGCCTGCACGCCCGGGAAGCGCTTGCTGATGCCGGTCAATGCGATCAGCGGCGGCGCGGCAGTCAGGTTCGGGTCGGGTTGCATGGAGCGCTGCCCTCAGCTGATCGCACGGTCGAGATGCGTATAACCGCCGTCGACGAACAGCCACTGGCCAGTCGTGTGCGATGCGCGTGCCGACAGCAGGAATACGGCCGTGTCGGCGATCTCGTCGGCCGTCGTGAAGCGTTTGCCGAGCGGCACCTTGCCCGCGATGCCCGCCAGCTTCGCGTCGGGGTCGTCGAAACCGGCGAGCCAGTTGCGGTAAAGCGGCGTCATCACCTCGGCCGGAATCACCGCGTTCACACGCACGCCGTCGTCGCGCAACGCGACGGCCCATTCGCGTGTCAGCGCGAGTTGCGCGCCCTTCGACGCGCAATAGCCGCTCGTGTTGCCCTGGCCGGTCACGGCCGTCTTCGACGAGAGGTTGACGATCGCGCCGCGCGTCGCCTTCAGGTGCGGCACGCAGTAGTGCGCCATCACGTAGTAGTGGATCAGGTTGCGCTCGAGCGACGCGACGAACGCATCGCGACCGGCATCGAGCCCGACGCCGTCGTTGACGCCCGCGTTGTTGACGAGGCCGTCGAGACGACCGAAGCGCGCGACGGTCTGCGCAACCGCGTCGCGGCACTGTGCGTCGTCCTGCAACTCGACCGACATGCACGCGGCCCGCGGCTGCTTCTGCACGAGTGCGCGCCAGAACGCATCGTCCGGCGCGTGGCGCGCGAACACCACCGGAATCGCGCCTTCTTCGGCAAGCCGCATCGAGATCGCGGCACCGATGCCCGACGCGCCGCCGGTCACGATCACGACCTTGTGTTGCAGATTCAGATCCACTTCGCGTCTCCGTCGTTCATGTTGTCGGCACGCTCAACGCGTGTCAGCCCCGGAACCGGTATTGCTCCAGCGATTCGGGTTTCATCTCGATCGAAAAACCGGGTGCCGTCGGCGGCATGTAGGCCGCGCCGCGCACGATGCACGGTTCGACGAAATGCTCGTGCAGGTGATCGACGTACTCCGTCACGCGCCCTTCCTTCGTGCCGGAAATGCACACGTAGTCGATCATCGACAGATGCTGCACGTATTCGCACAACCCGACGCCGCCTGCATGCGGGCAGACGGGCAGCCCGTACTTCGCGGCCATCAGCATCACCGCGAGAATCTCGTTCACGCCGCCGAGGCGGCACGCATCGATCTGCACGACGTCGATCGCGCCGCGCGCGATGAACTGCTTGAACAGGACGCGGTTCTGGCACATCTCGCCGGTCGCGACCTGCACGGGCACGATCGCTTCGCGGATCGTGCGATGCCCTTCGACATCGTCGGGGCTCGTCGGCTCCTCGATGAACCACGGCCGCGCGAACGCCAGCTCGCGCACCCAGTCGATCGCCTCGTCCACTTCCCACACCTGGTTCGCGTCGATCATCAGCTTGCGGTCCGGGCCGATCGCTTCGCGCGCGATCGTCACGCGGCGGATATCGTCCTCCAGGTTCGCGCCGACTTTCAGCTTCACGTGGTCGAACCCGGCTTCGACGGCTTCGCGGCACAGCCGCCGCAGCTTGTCGTCGCTGTAGCCGAGCCAGCCGGCCGACGTCGTGTAGCACGGGTAGCCGTCGCGCTCGAGAATCGCGATCCGTTCGGCCTTGCCCGGCGCCTGCCTGCGCAGCAGGTCGAGCGCTTCGTCCGGCGTCAGGCAGTCCGTCAGGTAGCGGAAGTCGATCGCGCGCACCAGTTCCTCGGGGCTCAGGTCGGCAACGAGCCGCCATAGCGGCTTGCGTTCGGCTTTCGCCCACAGATCCCACACCGCGTTGACGACGGCCCCCGTCGCCAGATGAATCGCCCCCTTGTCGGGGCCGATCCAGCGCAACTGGCTGTCCGACGTGACGTGCCGCCAGAAGCGGCCCATGTCCGCGCGAATCCAGTCGAGGTCGAGGCCGACGACGAGGTGACGCATCGCGTCGATCGCCGCGCAGCAGATCTCGTTGCCGCGCCCGATGGTGAACGTGAGGCCGTGACCTTCGAGCCCGTCGCGGTCGGTTTCGAGCACGACGTACGCGGCCGAATAATCGGGGTCCGGGTTCATCGCATCGGAGCCGTCGAGCTGGCGCGAGGTCGGGAAGCGCACGTCGAGGACGCGCATCGATCGAATGATAGGCATGACGAATCGTCCGCGAAAGGGAATCAGGCCTGCACGGTGCGCTGGCGTTGCTCGCCGAGCCCGTCGATACCGAGCGTGATCACCTGCCCGGCGCGCAGATAGACGGGCGGCTTCTGCCCGAGGCCGACACCCGGCGGCGTGCCGGTCGAGATCACGTCGCCCGGCTGCAGGCTCATGAAGCGGCTCAGGTAGCTGATCAGGTGCGGCACGCGGAACACCATCGTCGCGGTCGTGCCGTTCTGGTAGCGATGGCCGTCGACGTCGAGCCACAGCCGCAGCGCATGCGGATCGGGCACTTCGTCGGCCGTCACGAGCCACGGGCCGAGCGGCCCGAACGTGTCGTTGCCCTTGCCCTTGTCCCACGTGCCGCCGCGTTCGAGCTGGAATTCACGCTCCGACACGTCGTTCACGACGCAGTAGCCCGCCACGTGCGACAGCGCGTCGGCTTCCGCGATATAACGACCGCCCTGGCCGATCACCACGCCGAGTTCGACCTCCCAGTCGGTCTTCTCCGAGCCGCGCGGAATCTCGACGTCGTCGTTCGGCCCCGAGATCGCGCTCGTCCACTTGCCGAACACGACGGGCTCCTTCGGCACTTCCATCCCCGATTCGGCCGCGTGGTCGGAATAGTTGAGCCCGATGCAGATGAACTTGCCGACGCGGCCGACGCACGCGCCGAGCCGCGGCGTGCCTTCGACCAGTGGCAGCGACGACGGCGGAATGTCGCGCAACCGCGCGAGCGAGGCCGGCGCCAGCGCATCGCCGGCGAGATCGTCGATCACGCCCGACAGGTCGCGGATGTGGCCTTGCGCATCGAGCAGGCCCGGTTTTTCATGGTGCTTGTCGCCAAATCTCAGCAGTTTCATATCGTCTTGAACGGAAATGGAAAGTAGCGGGGAAGGCGCGGTCAGTTCGACCAGCCGCCGTCGATCAAATGGATCGCGCCGGTCGTGAACGACGCTTCGTCGGACGCAAGGTATAGCGCGAGCGCGGCCACTTCGTCCGCGGTGCCGATGCGGCCGATCGGCTGGCGCGCGACGAACGCCCGGCGCACCTCGTCGGCCGACACGTCGCGCATGCGCGCCTGGTCCGCGATCCGCTGCTCCAGCGACGGCGATTCGATCGTGCCCGGACAGATCGCGTTGCAGCGGATGCCGCGCTCGACGAAATCGGCGGCCACCGCCTTGGTCAGGCCGATCACGGCCGCCTTGGTCGTGCCGTAGACGAAGCGGTTCGGCACGCCCTTCACGCTCGACGCAGCCGACGCCATGTTGATGATCGACGCGCCGCCCGCTTCGAGCATCGCGGGCAGCAGCGCGCGGATCAGGCGGTACATCGACGTGACGTTCAGGTTCAGCGAGAACGCCCATGCGTCGTCGTCGCAGTCGAGGATCGAGCCGTGGTGGACATAGCCCGCGCAGTTGAACAGCACGTCGAACGCGCGCTCGTTCGCGGCAAGCGCCGCGACGTCCTGCGCATCGGTGACGTCGAGCCGCCGCGTGGCCAGCCGGCTGCCCGCGCGTTCGGCGTCGGCCTCGAGCCGCACGAGCGCGGCTTCGTTGATGTCGGTCGCCAGCACGTCGGCGCCCTCGCTCGCGAACCGCAGCGCGGTCGCGCGGCCGATACCCTGCCCGGCCGCCGTCACCAGCGCGCGTTTGCCCTGCAATCTCATGAGCGACTCTCCCGAAAAAAACCGGCCACCCGTCGGCCGATTGGCACAAAGGACTAAAGGTCCAACCAATCATAGGAGTCGACTTCGCGTTTGTCACGAAATCGGGATTCAGTATTTACCCGGGCGTGGAAATCGGGCGGTCGAGCAAGAATTCGGCATTCGATGGCCCGCAGGAGCCTGTCCCGAGATCCGCGCGCACCCAATACCGGCGGGCCGTCCAGCCGTTTATCCACACGCGCCCGGCGCGGCGCCACGCCAAACTGGCGAAAAAGTCATGTTCGCGTCAGGGTCTCAACGGGATGCACGCGCCATCATGACGTACCGGACTGCGCTACCGGTCCATCGCCACCCCGCCCGCGTTCGATCCCTGCGGGCACCTCCGTCCCCCGGCGATGGGCTCCGTGACTGGGCGAGCAGACACGGCGCGCAGGCCGATTTCCCGCCCCGGACTTCATGTCCGGGGCGTTTTTGTCTGTGGTTTTCCCAAGAAAATAAGCGTGGATTGTTTCTAAATCGGCAAAAGGTAATTTGAGCCAGACAGGATGTTTTTTCCGGTCACAGACGCTTACATTTAGCGCACCACTCATGGAAACCGCTACGGATTCGCCATCGGGTAGTGACATCCACTGCCACGGACGAACCGCACGAGCTTTAGGAAACGGCAAAATGAAGGCCTCCAAATCCCTGCCTGTGCTCGATCCCGCCGACGTCCACGTCGAAATCCTCGAACGTTCCGATACGCTGCTCGTCGTCCGCTGGGTCGAGCCCGGCCGCTGTCACTACGGTGAACAGCGCTGGCGCCGCCGCTTCGCGCAACGCACCGGCACGTGCGCGCTGTCGCGCCAGGTCATCCAGCGCGGCGACGAAGTCTTCCGCCCGGCCGAACGCCCGGCGCCCGCGAACGCGGCGGCGATGATCTCCGCCGCCGAAGTGCTCGCGCTGGCCGGCGGCAGGTAAATCCTGCCGGCCGCGCATCGCGGCACGCGGTGCCGCACGACGATGCGCAAGCCCTAGAAGCGCCGGTCTAATTCCCCTGCTTGCCTGCCACGACCACGCGCACTATCGTTACACCACTCGATGTAACGATTACGTGCCGCGGCCACCCGGTCGCGCCGATGGAGGCAGACATGCATGCATGGAGCGCGCGCCACGTCCCGGCGCAGGGCGGCAAGGTCGCGGTCGTAACCGGTGCCAACAGCGGGCTCGGCTGGCAACTCGCGGAAACGCTGGCCGCGAAAGGCGCGACCGTCGTGATGGGTTGCCGCGACGCGGCCCGCGCCGCGCAGGCCGCCGATGCGATCCGCCGGCTCCATCCCGATGCCCGCGTCGAAGCCGACGCGCTCGACCTCGCTGATCTCGCCTCGATCGCACGCTTCGCGGCCGATGTGGCCGAACGCCATGGCCGCGTCGATATCCTCTGCAACAACGCCGGCGTGATGTTCCTGCCGCTGCGCCATACGCGCGACGGCTTCGAGATGCAGTTCGGCACCAACCACCTCGGCCATTTCGCGCTGACCGGCCATCTGCTGCCCGCGCTGCGCGCCGCGCGCCGGCCGCGGGTCGTGACGATGTCGAGCGGCCTCAATCGCGGCGGCCGGATCCGCGTCGACGACCTGCGCGCCGAGCGCCGCTACAACCGTTATCTCGCCTATTGCGACAGCAAGCTCGCGAACCTCGTGTTCGCGATCGAACTTCAGCGCCGTTTCGAGCGCGCGGCGTTCGCCGGGATCAGCGTCGCCGCGCACCCGGGCTACGCGGCAACCAACCTGCAGTTCGCGGGCCCGGTGATGGACAGCTCGCCCGCGCGCGCCGCGCTGATGCGGGCCGCGAACCGTTATCTCGCGCAGCCGGCCGACCAGGGGGCGCTGCCCGCGATTCATGCGGCGACCGCGCCCGATCTCGCGGGCGGCGCGTATATCGGGCCGTCCGGCTGGTTCGAGTCGCGCGGGCTGCCGGCGCCCGCGAGCGTGCCACGCGCGGCCCGCGACGCAGGATCAGCGGCGTTGCTGTGGGAGGCATCGGAAGCCGCGACGGGCGTGCGCTTCCTCAGCTCGGGCGCGCCGGCCGGACGTTCGCCGGGCCGGCCGTTCGACACGGCGGCCGAGGCGCGCTGAAAGGCATGTCGGCCTCCGCAACATTCTTCATACTTGTTGCACCAACCGATAAGAAAGCCCGTTGAAAGCCTGAGTCGGCGCGCCACTGTTACTGCCCAGGAAACAATCTATCGTCAAAATCAGCGTTTACCCTGAACCTTCCGATGACTAAGATTCGATCAATCGCTTAAGACATGGTGTCAAGAGCGAACCCAATAAAACACCGGAGGTCATCATGAAATCGCTCGTTTCCGCAGTCGTTGCCGCTGCCGCCCTGTCCGCTTCGTTCGGCGCATTCGCCCAAAGCACCGTGACCCGCGCGCAAGTGAAGAACGAACTGGTTCAGCTCGAAAAAGCCGGCTACAAGCCGGGCCTGTCGAGCCCGTACTACCCGAACGACATCCAGAGCGCCGAAGCGCGTGTTCATGGTGCCGACACCAGCGGCTACGGCGCGCAACCGGCTCCGGCCGTCCACTCGGGCGCCCCGGCCGCAACGTCGTCGAACGCTCGCGACTCGATCTTCTTCGGCCAGTAAGCCGATGCGCCCCCGACGGGCGCCGCGCGCAGCGCGATGAAGAAACATCAGGACGAGCCCCCTTGCGGGGCTCGTCCTTTTTTATGAAACGCATACCTCCGCCGCCCGGCAGCGGGTGGCTTCGCCCGGGCGCCTCGCGTCCGGGCGCTTTTTCATCCTGCGCGGCAGGTGTGCAGGCAGGATGAAGCCGCGCTTGCCCGTCAGTGCGGTGCAGCCGCGGCGGGCGCCGAACGCGACAGCACGCGCCACCGCGACAGCAATTCGTCGCGATCGACGTAGCAACCCTGCAGATGCCGGCGGCCGGTCGACGGATCGAACTCGGTGCGCGCATGCAGTACGCGCCGGTTGTCGAACGCCCACATGTCGCCCGCCCGCAACCGGCGCTGCACGCGAAAGCGCGGCTCGCGCGCAAGCGCGAGGAACCGCCGGTACGCGCGATAGACGGCCGCGACCGAGCCGGCCGGCGCATCGAGCGGCCCGCGCAGGAAGTTCGCGACGCGCACCTCGGTCACGTTGCCGCGTGCATCGAGCCCGATCACCGGCGCCGAGCAGCGATAGTCGCTGTTCGCACTCTTGTTCCAGAACTCGAACGGCGTCGACGCGAGTTGCTCGAAATCGGCCGGATGCTCGCGCCGCAGCGCATCCGCCAGCGCGAAGCCGTCGAGGAACACGCTGTCGCCGCCGGTCGCATCGTTCGCCAGGCAATGCAGGAACTGCACGCCCGGCTGCAGCTCGCGGGTCGGCAGATCGGTATGCGGCGGCAGGTTCAGCGACGTATACGCATTGCTGTCCGGGCGCGGCTTCGATTCGACGTCGAACAGCACACCGAAATTGCTCTCGCGGATCAGGCCGATGCGGCGCGCGATCTCGTCGACGCGGCCACGCTCGGCCGGCACGCCTTCGACGAGCGTCAGCCCGGTGCGCTGCAACGCGGCGAGCCACGCGCGCAATGCGCCGTCGTCCTCCATCACGTCGCGCCACGCGAACACGCCGATGGCCGTCGCATCGTCGCCGGCCCACACGTGCCGCCCGTGCGCGGCCTGGCGCTCGGCGCGCGACGCGTCGTCGTACGCATGCGCGCGCAACCATCCCGGCGACCACGCGCTGCGATGTCCGTCGTTCCACTCGACATGCAGCGCGCCGTCGGCTTCGATGTGCACCGCGCGCGCGGCGAGATCCTCGCGCGCGTCGGCGATCTCGAACACCTGTTCACGCGTGACGGCATGCACGCATGCGGAGCACGCGCAGTTGTCGCGCAGCCAGTCGAAGTGAAACGGCGATCGTCGCGTGTCGCTCCACTCGACGTCCACCGCTGAGTCGCCAATCACGACCGCCGCAATGGTCGCGTCGACCGAAAACGTCCGCCAGTCCTCGATACGGTGTTGCGCTGCCTGCATCGTTGCCTCCCGGAAACGCCCGCTACGCGTGTGGTGCGAGCAGAAACCCGCCGACCGTCCGGTGCATCCGCGCCGCCTGCGGGCTCGTTCCGAGCGCGCGCCAGCAGCCGTGCACCAGCCCCTCTCCCATCCAGTAGTGCGCGGCACCGCCGGCCGCGCGAATCCGTTCGACGTACACGCGCGCATCGTCGCGCAGCGGATCGTGTTCGGCGCCGATCGCGAGGACGGGCGGCAGGCCGTCGAAACGCGCAGCCGCGAGCGGCACCGACGCGCGCAACAGCGGATTGCCGTCTCCCAGCGCATCGGACAGGCCGCCGTTCCAGTACAGCGCGCGATAGCGATGGACGTCGTCGAGCGTCAGCATCGGCGCGTGCGCTTCCGTTTCGCGCGCGGGCGATTGCGGTTCGAACCCGAGCATCGGATAGACGAGCGCGATGCCGTCGACACCGCCTTCGCCCGCATCGCGCAACGCGGTGGCCACGGCCGCCGCGAGCATGCCGCCCGCGCTGTCGCCCGCGAGCGTCAGCGGAGGCGCGCACGGCCCGAACGGCCAGCGCGCGTCGCGTGCGGCGCGCGTGACGGCCAGGCAATCTTCGAGCGCGGCCGGCGCGCGATGCTCGGGCGCCAGCCGGTAGTCGACCGCGATCACGTCGAGCCCCGTATCGGCCGCCAGTTGCGCGGTGATCAGCGCATGACTGTCGAGCGAGCCGACGACGAAGCCGCCGCCATGAAAGAACAGCACCGTGCCGCGCGGCGCACCCTGCGCGGACGTGTAGCGCCGCAGCGCGATCGCGCGGCCGTCGGGCGCCTGCCAGACGGCGTCCTGCTGCACGATGCCGGCCGGCAGCGCGGCCGGCGTCCACTCGGCCGCGAAGCGGTCGTAGAGGCGGCGCTGCTCGACGGGCGAGCGTACGGCCGCGTCGGCCGGATACCACGCGTCGACGGCAGCGACGAACGCCGCGATTTCCGGTTCGAGCATCGTGTGCGCTCCGCGCTTGAAGGTTCGCGCCCGCTATCGGCGCGGCGGCAACGCGATCACGCGGCCCGCATACGCGGGCGCCGCGCAATCGCGCTGCAATGCATGCAGCCCGGCCACGCGTGCGGCCACGTCGTCGTCGAACGGCGCCGATTTCGCGCCGTCGCGCGTATCGACGTGCAGCAGCATCTGCTCGCTCGCCGATACCGCATCGTCATGCCCGTCCGCGAACAGTTCGAGATACAGGTGCAGCCGCTTCGCGTCATGCGCCAGCACACGCGCATCGACACGCACCTGCGTGCCCTCCTTGATCTCGTGCAGGTAGTTCACGTGCGCTTCGAGCGTGTAGACCGAGCGGCCCCGCTCGCGACGCGCGGCGTCGTCGAGGCCGATGCGATCCAGCAGCGCATCGGTCGCGAAGCTGAAGATCAGCAGGTAGAACGCATCGCGCAGGTGGCCGTTGTAGTCGACCCATTCGGGCCGCACCACGTCGCGGTATATCGTCAGCGGGGTATCGCCGGTCATCGCCTTCAGTCCTTTAGTCCCTTAGTCCCTTAGTCCTCGAATCGCATCCCGTGCCGCGCCTTCACCGCGGCGATCGACTTCAGCACCTCGGTGATGCACTCGTCGCGATAGCGCTCGAGTTCCTTGATGCTGCGCGTGCCCTGCTGTTCGGTCGTGCCTTCGACGACGCTGTCGATCAGCGCATCGGTGAGCGTGGGCGCGACCAGCTTCGTCCACGGCAGTTCGAGCGCGGGGCCGAACTGCTGCATGAAGTGTCGCATGCCCGCGTCGCCGCCGGCGAGCGTGTAGGTCAGGAAGGTGCCCATGAACGACCAGCGGATGCCCGCGCCGAAGCGGATCGCGTCGTCGATCTCGCCGGTCGTCGCGACGCCTTCGTTGACGAGATGCAGCGCCTCGCGCCACAACGCTTCGAGCAGCCGGTCCGCGATGAAGCCCGGCACTTCCTTTCGCACGTGCAACGGCCGCATGCCGAGCTTGCGATAGATCTCCATCGCGCCTTCGACCGCTTCCGGCGACGTGCGCGCGCCGCCGAGCACCTCGACGAGCGGCAGCAGGTAGACGGGATTGAACGGGTGGCCGACCACGCAGCGCTCCGGATGCGTCGCCCGCGCGTAGAAATCCGTCGGAAGCAGCCCGGACGTCGACGACGCGATGATCGCGTCGGGTTTCGCCGCGCGGCTGATCTGCTCGTGCAGTTCGAGCTTCAGCGCCTCGCGCTCGGGCGCGCTTTCCTGGATGAAATCGGCATCGGCGACGCACGCTTCGATCGTCGCCACGAAACGCAGCCGCGCGGGATCGGCGCCGGGCGCGAGGCCGACGCGCTCGAGCGCGGGCCACGCGTTCGCGACGTTCGCGCGCAGCCGTTCTTCCGCGCCCGGCGCGGGGTCCCAGACGACCACGTCGAGACCGTGCGCGAGCGCGCGGGAAATCCATCCGCTGCCGATCACGCCGGTGCCGATGGCGGCGAACGTCTTGATGTCGGTCTTCACAGCCATGTCAACGCATCCTTCAAATCAGGGGAAATCGGTGGGCGGCCGCGCTGGGCGTGCCGCCGCGTCATGTCGGTCGGTCAGCGCAACGGCTCACGCGAACTCGGCGACCGCTCGGCGTTCGAGCAGACGCTCGCCCCGTGCGGGCAAGCCGAGCTTGCGGCGGCCTTCGGCCGGCGTCAGCACCCGGGCGCCGAGCCGTTCGACGATCTCTCGCGCGCGCTCGACGAGCGTGCCGTTGGTCGCGTGCACGCCGCGATCGAGCCAGATGTTGTCTTCGAGGCCGACGCGCACGTGGCCGCCGAGCAGCATCGCCTGCGCGACCATCGGCATCTGCATGCGGCCGATCCCGAAGCCCGCCCAGTGCGCACCCGGCGGCAGGTTGTCGACCATCGCCTTCATCGTGCCCGTATCGGCCGGCGCGCCCCATGGAATGCCGAGGCACAGCTGGAACAGCGGCGGATCGTCGAGCAGCCCTTCCTTCAGCAGTTGCTTCGCGAACCACAGATGGCCCGTGTCGAAGATCTCCAGCTCCGGCTTCACGCCGAGTTCCTGGATGCGCTTCGCGCCGGCGCGCAATTGCGCGGGCGTCGACACGTAGATGTAGTCGCCGTCGCCGAAATTCAGCGTGCCGCAGTCGAGCGTGCAGATTTCGGGCAGCAGCTCCTCGACATGCGCGAGGCGCGTGAGGCCGCCGACCAGGTCGGTGCCCTTGCCGAAACGCATCGGGTCCTCGCCCGGGCCGATCTCGAGATCGCCGCCCATGCCGGCCGTCAGGTTGATGATCACGTCGACGTCGGCCGAGCGGATGCGGTCGACCACTTCGCGGTACAGGTTCGGGTCGCGGCTGCCGCGCCCCGTCTGCGGATCGCGCACGTGGCAGTGCGCAACGGTCGCGCCGGCCTTCGCGGCCTCGATCGCGGCGGCCGCGATCTCCTTCGGCGTGACCGGAATCGCCGGATGCTTGCCGACCGTATCGCCCGCGCCGGTGACGGCGCAGGTGATGATGACTTCATGGTTCATGCTGGTTGCCTCGCTTGACTCGGGTTGTGTCGCATTGCGGGTGTTTCGTCAGGGCGCGCCGCGAGCGGCGCGCGGGCCGTCACAGGCCGAGATACGCCTTCACGGCCGGCAGCCCGTCCTTGCCGTCGAACGTCTTGACGCCCGCGAGCCACGGATCGAGCACCTGCGGGTTCTTCTTCAGGTACGCCTTCGCGGCCTCGGCCGGCTTCGTCTTGTTCATCACCGACTGCATCAGCTGGTTCTCGAGCTGCGTCGAGAAGCGCAGGTTCGTGACGAGCTTGCCCGCGTTCGGACAGCGCGCGATGAAGTCGGGCGCCGTCAGCGTGTACACGCGCGCTTCGCCGTAATTCGGGCCGAACGCCGCGTCGCCGCCGGACAGGTAGTTCATGCTCAGCTGGATGTTCATCGGATGCGGTTCCCAGCCGAGGAACACGACCCACTTCTTCTCGCGGATCGCGCGCTCGACCGTCACCAGCATCCCGGCCTCGCTCGATTCGACGAGCTTGAAGCCGCCGAGCCCGTACTGGTTCGTGTCGATCATCTTCTGGATCGTCGCGTTCGCGCTGCTGCCCGGCTCGATCCCGTAGATCTTGCCGTCGAGTTCCGCACGGTGCTTCGCGATGTCCTCGAAGGTCTTCAGGCCGGCCTGGTATTCGTAGCTCGGCACCGCGAGCGTTGCCTTCGCGCCGGACAGGTTCGGCGGTTCGACGACGTTGATCGACTTGCTGTCGAGGAACGGCTGGAGCTGCTTCTGCTGCACGGGCCACCAGTAGCCGAGCGACACGTCGAGCTGCTTGCTCTTCAGGCCGGCGAACGAGATCGGCACCGACGCGATCGTCGTGGTCGGCTTGTAGCCGAGCGCCTCGAACACGGTCGACGCGAGCGCCGTGGTCGACGTGATGTCGGTCCAGCCGATATCCGCGAAACGCACGGTGCGGCAGGTCGCGGCATCCGTTTCGGCCCATGCCTCATGCGTGAACGCGCCGGTCGCCAGCACGGCCGCGGCAAGCGCGGCAATCTTCGTCGACTTCATGGTTCGGTTCCTCCCTGTTGGACTCGTGGCAGCCGGTGCGCGGGGTGTGCGCCGACCTGCATCGTGGGAGTAAAAGTAACGAGCCATATTGGTCGCGAGAAGACCGGCGGCGACCTGTTCTTGACAGATTGCGACTATGAGTGGAAACCACTAGGTTTCTTGAAAGGCTTGTTGGACGGGGTTCTTGCGCGTATTGCGAGGGAATTCAGCTTGTCCACATGCGGCGCGCCGCTTGGGGCTCCGCCAGGACGAAACGGAGCGCCGGTGCGGCTTCTGGCGCGGCACGCGCACGCCGCACCGACGAACGGGTGTCATGGACGCATGTGAAGCTGGCCCGGCCTCCAGCAGCCGAAAGCGCGTTTCGTATTGCGGAATCCACACCGATTTCCCGCGCCGCCGCGTTTTCGCCGCTTGAAAACTTGTTTTGCATCGCAAAAACAGCAGCGTAACCCATTGAAAAACAACAAAAAATAATGTCTTATGTCTTATATAAGACATCACCAAAAGCTCAACGAGCGGCGTTACTATTTATCCCATGCAGTTCGCTGCGACAGACGTAGCGGGCACGCTCAACCAGTTACTCAAACGCGCTTTGCTCCCAGGAGATTGACATGGCCCAGTATCAAGACGACATCAAGGCAGTTGCCGGTTTGAAGGAAAACCACGGCAGCGCGTGGAATGCGATCAGCCCCGAGTACGCCGCCCGCATGCGTGCCCAGAACAAGTTCAAGACGGGCCTGGACATCGCCAAGTACACCGCGAAGATCATGCGTGCCGACATGGCCGCCTACGACGCCGACCCGTCCAAGTACACGCAGTCGCTGGGTTGCTGGCACGGCTTCATCGGCCAGCAGAAGATGATCTCCATCAAGAAGCACTTCAACAGCACCGAACGCCGCTACCTGTACCTGTCCGGCTGGATGGTCGCCGCGCTGCGCTCCGAGTTCGGCCCGCTGCCGGACCAGTCGATGCACGAAAAGACCTCGGTCAGCGCGCTGATTCGCGAGCTCTACACGTTCCTGCGCCAGGCCGACGCCCGTGAACTGGGCGGCCTGTTCCGCGAACTCGATGCCGCCAAGGACGCTGCAGCGAAGGCCGCGATCCAGGACAAGATCGACAACCACGTCACGCACGTCGTGCCGATCATCGCCGACATCGACGCCGGTTTCGGCAACGCGGAAGCCACGTACCTGCTGGCCAAGCAGTTCATCGAAGCGGGCGCATGCTGTATCCAGATCGAAAACCAGGTGTCCGACGAGAAGCAGTGCGGCCACCAGGACGGCAAGGTCACCGTGCCGCACGAGGACTTCCTGGCCAAGATCCGCGCGATCCGCTACGCGTTCCTGGAACTGGGCGTGGACGACGGCATCATCGTGGCCCGTACCGACTCGCTGGGCGCCGGCCTGACCAAGCAGATCGCCGTGACCAACACGCCGGGCGACCTGGGCGACCAGTACAACGCGTTCCTTGACTGCGAAGAACTGTCGGCCGACCAGCTGGGCAACGGTGACGTGGTCATCAAGCGCGACGGCAAGCTGCTGCGTCCGAAGCGCCTGCCGAGCAACCTGTTCCAGTTCCGCGCCGGCACGGGCGAAGCGCGCTGCGTGCTCGACTGCATCACGTCGCTGCAGAACGGCGCCGACCTGCTGTGGATCGAAACCGAAAAACCGCATATCGCGCAGATCGGCGGCATGGTCAGCGAGATCCGCAAGGTCATCCCGAACGCGAAGCTGGTGTACAACAACAGCCCGTCGTTCAACTGGACGCTGAACTTCCGTCAGCAGGCGTACGACGCGATGAAGGCGGCAGGCAAGGACGTGTCGGCATACGACCGTGCGCAGCTGATGAGCGTGGAGTACGACGAGACGGAACTGGCCACGCTGGCCGACGAGAAGATCCGCACGTTCCAGGCGGACGCATCGCGCGAAGCAGGTATCTTCCACCACCTGATCACGCTGCCGACGTACCACACCGCCGCGCTGTCGACCGACAACCTGGCCAAGGAATACTTCGGCGACCAGGGCATGCTGGGCTACGTGGCCGGCGTGCAGCGCAAGGAAATCCGTCAGGGCATCGCCTGCGTGAAGCACCAGAACATGTCCGGCTCGGACATCGGCGACGACCACAAGGAATACTTCAGCGGCGAAGCAGCACTGAAGGCGGCAGGCAAGGACAACACGATGAACCAGTTCTGATCGTCGCCATACCGGAAGCACGACGCCAGCCCGTTTCGACGGGTTGGCGTTTTTTTATCCGGCGGGATGACTCACGGGGTGCCCGTCAGGCATCGTCCCGTGCGCTTCCCGCTGCGATCACGCGCACGAACGCGTCCGCCAGCGCCGTCGGCTCGATCGGCAGCACCAGCGCGCACGTCGATTTTGCGTCGTCATCCGAGATCGGCACGAAGACGACTCCGTCGATACCGAGGCTCGCCATCCGTTCCGGCACGATCGCCACGCCCTGCCCGGCCGCGACGAGATTCAGCATCGACGTCTTCGGCGACACGATCCGGGCGGTCGCGGGCACGAATCCCCGTTTCAGGCAAAGGTCGATCACGACGCGCGCCAGTCCGCCCCGCTCCCGATACACGGCCGATACGAACGGCTCGTGCCGCAGCCGCGAGATCGCGATGCGCCGGCGGCCCGCCAGCGGGTGATCGGCCGGCACCGCCACGCACAAACGCTCGGCCGCGAGCTCGACGAAACGGACGCGCGGATCGCGGCGCAGCACCGGCACACGAACGATCCCGATATCGGCGTTACCGTTCGCGATCTCCAGTACCTGATCCTCGGACGACGCGCGGTCGAGATCGATCCGCGCACCCGGGCACGCGCTCATGAAACGCTCGAGCACCGGCATCAGGCTGCCAACGGGAACGGTGCTCGAATGCAGGAACCGCAATACGCCCGCCTCACCGCGCGACAACCGTGCGCCCTCCTCGGCCGCGGCAGCCAGGGTCGCCGGAATCGACGCGACGCGATCGCGATAGATCGCGCCGGCCGCCGTGAGCCGCACGCCCCTCGGCTCCCGGTCGAACAGCGGGAACCCCAGTTCGTCTTCCAGTTGACCGATCTGCCGGCTCAGCGCCGACTGCGCGACATGGAGCGCGCTCGCGGCCGGCGTGAAGCCGCCGAGATCGGCCACGGTCAGGAAGTACTGAATTTGCCTCAGGGATGGCATGCCGAAACGAGATGGATAAGCGCCCGATTTGATATTTGCGTTATACCGTCGCGCTTCCCAGAATGGAAGCCTGCCGTGCCGGAACCGCCGTCACGGACCACATCGCCGGAGCCGCCCTCTTCGTGACTACTCTCCTGTCGTATCTGCTGGCCGTCGCCGCCGGCATCAGCGTGGCGTTGCAACAGGTGCTCAACGCCAACCTCCGCGCGCAGCTCGGTTCGCCGTGGTGGGCCGGGTCGGTCAGCTACCTCGTCGGCCTGGCCGCGATGCTCGCCGTCGCGCTCCTGTCCCCGCATCCTCGCCTGAGCGGCACCGTCGCCGATGCGGGGTCGTGGTTCAGCTGGACCGGCGGATTCTTCGGCGCGGTGTTCGTCGGCATCGCGATCCTGATGGTGCCGCGACTGGGCGCCGCGACGACGCTCGCGCTGATCGTCGTCGGGCAGATGACCGGCGCGCTCGTGTTCGACCATTTCGGTGTGCTCGGCATCCAGCAGCATTCGGCCAGCCCGATCCGCCTGGCCGGTGCGGCGTGCCTCATTCTCGGCGTGGTGCTGGTTCGTGCGTGATGCGTTCGTGGCGTTCGTGGCGTTCGCGCGTCCGCTCGGATGTCGTGCTTCGACCCGGCCGGCTGGCCTTGCGCACCGCCTGGCGCCGCATCGAGCGGATGCCTCAGGTCGAGGGCGCCTGCGCCGAACGGGATCGGCGCGTGACTGCAGCCCGCCGCCGGCGCCCGGCCGCGATGCCCAGATCCGGATGGGCCCGCCTGCGGCATGCGCGCGCGGCCGACGTGGCGGCAACGCACGCACCTGCCGCTACGCTCATGCGTAGTTCATCATCACCGACTTGCTTTCCGTGTACTGGTCGATCACCGCGCGACCGAGTTCGCGGCCGAAACCCGACTGCTTCATCCCGCCGAACGGCATCGCGTTGTCGAGCAGCGAGTGGCAGTTGACCCACACCGTGCCCGCGGCGATGCGCGGGATCAGCTTGTGAATCGCGGAAAGGTCGTTCGACCAGATGCTCGCGCCGAGGCCGTACGGCGTGTCGTTGGCGAGCTGCACGGCCGTGTCGACGTCGTCGAACGGCATCGCGACGAGCACCGGCCCGAAGATCTCCTCGCGCACGACGCGCATCGCCTGCGTCGTATCGACCAGCACGGTCGGCTCGACGAAGAAGCCCGGGCCCTCGATCGCGCGGCCGCCCGCCGCGGCGCGCGCGCCCTCGCCGAATCCCGAATCGATATAACCGCACACGCGCTCGCGCTGCTTCGCCGAGACGAGCGGGCCGATCTGCGTCGACGGATCCATCCCCGGGCCGATCTTCAGGCTCGAGGCGATCTTCGCGACACGCCCGATCACGTCGTCGAACACCTTCGCGTGGATGTACGCGCGCGACCCGGCCGTGCACACCTGCCCCTGGTTGAAGAAGATCGCGTTCGCCACACCCAGTGCGGCCTTGTCCGGATCGACGTCGGGCAGCACGATCACCGGCGACTTGCCGCCGAGTTCCAGCGACATCCGCGTCATGTTGTCGAGCGCCGCGTGGCCGATCGTCTTGCCCGTCTGCGTCGAGCCCGTGAACGCGATCTTGTCGATGCGCGGATCGCGCGACAGCGCGGCGCCGGCCGTATGACCGTAGCCGGTGACGATATTGACGACGCCGTCCGGGAAACCGGCCGCCTGGATCAGCTCGCCCAGGCGCAACGCACTCAGCGGTGTATCTTCCGCGGGTTTCAACACCACGGTGCAGCCCGTGGCCAGCGCGGGCGCGAGCTTCCACGCTGCCATCAGCAGCGGGAAATTCCACGGAATGATCGCGCCGACCACACCGACCGGCTCCTTGCGCGTGTAGGTGAAGATCTCGCTGTCGGGCAGGTACGGCATGCCCGCGTCGATCACGCTGCCTTCGATCTTCGTCGCCCAGCCGGCCATGTAGCGGAAGCACTGCGCGGCCATCGCGACGTCGAGCCCTTGCGCCACCATCACGGGCTTGCCGTTGTCGAGCGACTCGATCTCGGCCAGCTCGCGCGCATTCGCTTCGATCAGGTCGGCGAGCGTCAGCAGCAGACGCTCGCGGTCGGTGGTCTTCGCGGTGCGCCACGGCCCCGCATCGAATGCGCGCCGCGCGGCCGCGACGGCCTGTTGCACGTCGTGCTCGTCCGCTTCGGGCACACGCGCGAGCACGGTGCCGTCGGCCGGATTCACGACGTCGAGCCGGCTGCCCGACGCGGCGTCGCTCCACTCGGCGCCGATCAGCATCTTCTTCGGCTTCGCGAGAAACGCGCGCGTGGCGTCGAGCAGCGGAAAGTCCTGGTTTGTCTCCATCTTCGTTCTTCCTCGATTTCCTGAATGGGTCGGTCAGTAGCGATCCACGACGCCGTCGACCCCGCGTGCCTGCAACGCGCGAACGAGGCCGGCGCGCACGGTCGCGACGTCGGAATAGGCAGGACGGCGGTGCGCGGCGACTTCGGCGGCCGTATAGGGCTTGAAGTCGCGCGGCAGCGCGTCGCGGTTCATGGTCGTGAGTACCCAGTTGAGCACGTCGGCCAGGTCCTGGTCCGACAGTGCCGAGTTCGATGCGCCGGGCACGCGCATCACGTACTCGCGCCCGGCCGGCAGATGCGTGAAATAGCCGAGCGAGTTCGCGAGCGGCGGCACCTTGCCGGCGATACCGCCGCCCGTGGCCGTGTGGCAGCCCATGCAGTTGAGCACCCAGTGCTGCCGCGCGAGCGCCGCGTCGGCCGCGCCTTCCGCATGCGCGGGTGCCGCGGTCAGGCCGACGACCGCCCCGGCAAGCATCAGCAGCGACGACAGGGGGCGCGACAGGTTGCCGAACCACGATGCCGCCGCGCGCCGCGCGCGCGGCGCGACGTCGCAAACGCGGGATGCACGGGCAACCTTCACAGGCCGAGCCCCTTGACGACGACGTCGCGTTGCGCATGAACGGCCGTGCCGTCCATCGCCTTCGCACGCGCCGCGCGGATGTCGGCCGCCGTGAACGGCTTCGCATCGCCGTGCTGCGCGTTGAGATCGAACACGACGTAATTGAGCACGTGCGCGATGTCGTCGTCGCTCGCGCTCGCAAACGACGGCATCTTGAAGTTGTAACGCTTGTCGCGCACCTTGATCTCGCCGAACATCCCGTGCAGCAGTGTCGCGACCAGTTGCGCACGCCCCGCCTCGGCCGTCGCATACTTGCCCGGATACTCGGTCAGCGGCGGCGCGAGGCCGTCCTGCCCTTTCCCGCCCGCCTGGTGGCACACCGCGCACTGCGCGTCGAACAGGCTCTTGCCGGCCGGGTAATGCACGGCGTCCTGCGCGCGGGCGGCGCCCGGCAACGCGAAGGCTGCCACGGCTGTCATGCACGCGACTGCGATCTTTCCTGCTTGCTTCACTTTCATTGCTTCGCCGCTCCCAACAGAACCGAAACCGAACAGTGGTAATTCGAATTGCTGTTCGCCATGCACCAGTTGATGTCGTTGTTCAACGACAGCTTGTACAGCGGCTTCTCGCGCTCGTTGCGGTTGCAGAAGCACTTGCCGCACGACGTCTTGCCGCAGCAATCGTTGTACGACACGATGTAGTCCGAACCGTCGTGCGGATTGCGGCAGGTGCCGATCCACGTGATCGGCGAAGGCGTCGTGCCCGGCGGGCAACTGCTCGACGTGCCGCCGCAACAACTGCACAGCCAGCCGTCGATCGCGCAGTATTTCCAGTAGTCGCAGCTCATCGGATCGTCGCTCGCCCCCGAGGCGGCGGCACCGGATGCGCCCGACGCCGCATCGGCCGCATACGCGGTGCGATCGACCGGCAGCAGCGGCAGCATCGCCGATCCCACCAGCACCTTGCCGAGCTTCGCCATCGCGCTGCGCCGCGAACTATGCTGCGCGACGCCGCGCGCCGACCGCTCGAACCATGAATCAAACAGGCCCATGTCGTTGTTCTCCCTTGACGTTGAAAGAGGGTCGGCCGGTCATGCGTGCTGCGCGTGCGCGTCGTGGCTGTGATCGCCGTGCACGAACTGCTGCAGCGATGCGACGCCGCGCTCCTTCGCTTCGAACAGGCTCTCGAGATGCTCGCGCGTATTGACGAGGCCCTTCGCACGCACCGTGCCGGTTTCGTCGAGCAGCACCGCATACGGCAGCTTGCCGATCTGGTACGCGAGGCCGAGCTCCTGCGACAGCACGTACGGGAAACGCCCGAGGTCGTGCTTGCGCGCGAAGCGCGTGTGTTCGTCGATATCGCCGTCGCTCGCGAGCACGATGTTCACCGGCGTCGATTCGCTCGCCTGCAGCGACGGCAGCAGCGGCAGCAGCTTCTTGCAGACGGGGCACGTCGGCGACAGGAAGAACAGCAGCGTCGCCTTACCCGACGCATCGATGCCGCCGACCTTCACCTGCGAGCCGCGAATGTCGGTCAGTTCGAACGCCGGCGCGATCGCGCCGACCGCCGGCCCCTTGTCGATCATCAATGCGCCGGCCGGCATGATGCGTTCGTACAGGATGCCGATCTGGCGCACGAGCGCGAGACAGATCGCGCCGAGCGCGAGGACGGCCACCCACAGCAGGGCGGTGGAAACGGTGAGAGCGGTTTGCATCATGAATTCCTCAGATGGGAAAGGCGCGGTACGTTGGCGAGCAGCACGTCAACGGTGAGCAGCGCGCAGACGATCAGCAGCACGGAGAAGAACAGCGTCAGGTAGTCGAACCACACGACCGCGCGCGCGCCCGGCTCGACAAGCGCGGTCGCGGCCAGCGCGGCGAGCAGCAGCGCGCGACCGACGTGCAGCCAGCCGATGCCGCGCGGCGCATCTGCTCGCGCGGCCGCGAAGCCGGAACAGCCGCAGTCGATGTCGGTGTGGCCGCGCAGGAGATTGATCGCGATCGCCGCCGCGAAGGCGACGAGCAGCGCGATCAGGCCGATCGCGCCGGCCATGCGCGTATCGGGAAACAGCAGTGCCGCCGCGCCGACGGCTTCCGCGAGCGGAATCGCGAACGCGACGGGCGCGGTCAGCGCGTCGGGCAGCAGCCGGTAGCCTGCGAGTGCGTGGCTGAACGCGGCGGGCCGGCGCATCTTCGCGAAAGCGCCGAGCAGCACGACGACGGCAGCGCCGGCCTGCGCGCTGGTGGCAAGTACGGGATCGAGCGTCATCGCGGCCTCACGGGTTGACGAGCAGCGACGACGTATTGCCGATCTGCTTCTCGACGTGCTGCAGCTTGCCCGTGCGCGCATCCATCACGACGAGGTCGGAGGTCGCCGTCAGCCCGTAGAACAGCGGCTTGTCGTCCTCGCTGACCTGGATCGACACGAGGGGATCGATCTTCTGCTGCGCAAGATCCCAGCGCGCGACACGCTGCTTCGACTTCAGGTCGACCACCCACACCTGCGTGCCGGGGTCCTTGTGCGAGCCGTCGCCGCCCTTGTGCATCAGCACGTAGTAGCGGTTCTGCTTCGCCTGCACGGCCGTCTGCTGCATGCCGCCCGGGCGCCAGCCTTCGGCGCGCTCGGCGTCCGTCAGCAGCGGCCACGGCTTGCCGAACACGGGCTTGTCGCCGCTGAAATCCGCGCTGCGCACGTTGCCGCCGTAGGTCGTAAACAGATAGTCGCCCTTGTAGCGCGACGCGTTCACGAACGCCGGATCCTTGTCGACGTCGATGAACGCATCCGACATCGTGCGCTTCGTTTCCTTGCCGTTCGCGTCGAGCGTGACGGTCAGCGCCTTGCCGCTTTCACACAGCGCCGTGAAGCGGTCGTTGCCCGACGGATACGCGAGCACGCAGGCCGCCGTGTCGATCTCCGACAGCACCTTCTTCGAGACCGCGTCGATCACCGTCACCGATGCGGCCGGCGTGATGTTCGCGACGTACAGCCGCTTGCCGTCCGCGCTGAACGCGGTGTTGTACGGCGACGGCACGTGCTGCGCATGCTTCGCCGGAATCACGATCTCGCCCGCATGATCGAGCGTCGTGTTGTCGGTGATCTCGACGACGTCGGTGCGCGTGCCGTGCGAGCCGCGCGAGAAGTACGTCGTCGCGACGAAGCTCGTCTTGCGGTCCGGCGAGATCGCGAGGCCCGGGCCGAAGCCGCCGTCGATCTGCCCGAGCAGCTTCTTCGCATCGGCGTCGTACACGTAGATGCGTCCGTCGGTCATCGACGGCATCGAGATGTCGACGATATAGACCTCGTGCGGATGCCAGGGCGGCATCTTCTGCACGACCAGTTCTTCCGGCTTTTCCGTCGCATTCGCGCCGCCGGCCCATGCCGCCGCGAACGCCAGCGTCGCCGCGAGCACCGCGGTTCGTCGCCTTGTCCTCATGTCGCCTCCAGTTGGGGAATCACGTAACGTGGGGCGACTGTAGTTCGACAATAAATCCGGTCAGCACCCGGACCGGCACCGCGTGCGTGCCGATTCGGGATATTGGAAAACCGCCTGAAAGGCACGCCGGCCGAAGGCTTCCGACCCTCCGACAAATGCGCCCGGAATAGCGCTGCCCCTTATTGCGCCGACCGCGCGGCCGGTTTAATCTTGCGCGGTCCTGATCGACGCACCCGGAGGCGCTGTGTTCGTGTTTCACGAGAGGTTCGACAACGCGGACCGGCATGCCGAGGCGCTGCGCGGCTGGAACCAGCGCTACGACCAGATCGGCTCCGGCGCGTATCGCAGCGCGGTCAAGCATGCGGTGCTGGACAGCGTGCAGCTGTTCCAGGAAGCCGCCAACGTTCGCATCATCCAGCGCGGAAGATTGCCGCACGACCAGACGGTGTTCGGCATGCCGCTCACCGGCTCGGGTGCGTTCGCATTCGGCGGGACGCGCATCGAACGCGGCACGATGGTGCTGGCGCGCGGCGGCACTCCGTTCGAGCTGCACTCGCCCGACGACATGTCGCTGATCGGTGTCGTCGCCAACGGCGAACTGATGCAGCAGATCGAGGATGCGGCCGATGTCCGCCTCGACGAAGCCACGTTGCGGCGCGGCGTCGTCGACATGCCCACCGCGGTGCTGATGCGCGCGAGCGTGCAGATCGCGACGCACCTCGAGCGTGTATTGTCGGCACCCGATACCTTCCGCGACGCACGCGCGCAGCGCGAACTGCGCGGCGCTATCGGCAACGTGCTCGTCGATCTCCTCACGTACCGGATTCCCGAGCCGTCGAACCGTCTCACGCATGCGTGCCGCGCCGACATCGTGCGCCGCGTGCACGACTACGTGATCGACCATCCCGAAGCACCGGTCGACGTGCTGAGCCTGTGCACCCAATTGCGCGTGAGCCGGCGCACGATGCAGAACAGTTTCCAGTCGGTCGTGCAGACCAGCCCGTTGCATTACGTGCGATCGCTGCGCCTGTCGCAAGTACGGCGGATGCTGCTCGACACGCGGCAGGCCGACCTGCCGATCAGCGACGCGGCCGCACGCTGGGGCTTCATCCACCTCGGGCATTTCGCGAACGCCTACAAGGCGCAGTTCGGCGAGTTGCCGTCGACCACCGCACGCCGTTCCGCGCGCGGCGCAAAAACGCGCTGAGGCCGCGCAAAACCCGCGATAATCTCCGGCTGACCGTTCGCCGCCCCGCGCGACACGCGACGACCACCGGATTCCATTGCCTGCCCCGATGCCCGAGGATTTCCACTTCCTGCTGCTGCCCGGCTTTTCCGCGCTCGGCTTCATGTCCGCGGTCGAACCGCTGCGCGTCGCGAACCGCTTTCGCACGGAGCTCTATCGCTGGCACGTGATCAGCGCCGACGGCGCGCCCGTCGCCGCGAGCAACGGCATTCCGGTCGCCGCCGAAGCCGCGTGCGCGGAGGTCGAAACGGTCGATACGGTGTTCGTCGTCGCCGGCTTCGATCCGCTCGTGTGCTACACGCGCGCGATCGGCGACTGGCTGCGCCGCCAGCACCGTCATGGTGCAACGCTCGGCGGCATCGACACGGGCAGCTTCGTGCTCGCGGAAGCCGGGCTGTTCGACGCGTCGCAGCCGCTCACGCTGCACTGGGAAGCGCTGGCCGCGTTCCGTGAACGCTACCCCGGCCTGAACGCGACGCAGGAGCTGTTCGAGATCGACGACCGGCGCATCACGTGCGCGGGCGGCACCGCGTCGATCGACATGATGCTCGACCTGATCGGGCGGCGGCACGGTGCCGATCTCGCGGCGGCGATCTCCGAGCAGTTCGTGGTCAGCCGGATCCGGCAGCGCTCGGACAGCCAGCGGCTCGAGATCGCCGCGCGCTACGGCGTGCACAACCGCAAGCTGATCCAGGTGATCGGCACGATGCAGCGGCACATGGAAAACCCGCTCGGCTCCGATGCGCTCGCGCAGGAGGTGTCGATCACGCGGCGCCAGCTCGAACGGCTGTTCAGCGCGACGCTGAACGACACGCCGACGCATTTCTACCTGAACCTGCGGCTCGATCGCGCGCGTGAACTGCTGCAGCAGACCGACATGAGCATCACGTCGGTGTGCGTCGCGTGCGGGTTCGAATCGCCGTCGCATTTCTCGCGCACGTATCGCGCGCGATTCGGCCTGAGCCCGCGCAGCGACCGTCGCGCGACGCGCTGATCGTCACGGGTTTCAAGCACAATCCAGCACGGAATTGCGCGTTTCGGCAACGTTTCCCGCCGCTCGCTGAACAATGCCGGCGATTGATCGACGGACTGAAGAGGTCATCGAAAATAAACTGGAATGTCGTTGAAAATATTCTGTAACATACCAAAAAAAGTTAGATAGGCAGCCTAACGACATGCATGCCGCATCTCGGCAGGCTGCCACCGATATCGATTCGATCCGAGGGGTATGACATGACGATGCTCGATTCACCGTCGCCGCACCTGCCTGCCGTTCGATTCTTCGTTCGCCGCTTCGCGCGCGCCTTCTCCCGCGTTTCACCCGCTACTCCCGCCGGTTTCTTTTCGACCTGACATTTAGGTTTCCTTAGTCAGTCGACGCTCCCAACACCGCTTCGCCGCACCGCCTCCATCGAGCCGGCGCGCGGGCCGTGTCGTGCCTGCGCGCCACGAACGCGCGGGCGTGTCCAACCGTTGAGATGAGGATCACGTATGCAGACATCACGCAAAGCACTGCCGCTCGCCCTGGGTCTCGCGCTCGGTTTCGGCATCGTCGGCGGCACCGCGGCCGATACGAAAGTCTCGAATCCGCAGGCAACGAGCCTGCGCGAAAGCCTGACACGCGGCGTCGCGCCGCCGGCCGCCAGGTCGGATACGGCCGCCGGGCAGTTCCGCGCGGACGGCGTCGCCGTCACGCTGTACAACCCCGCCTATCGCGCGAAGAAGGCCGCCGCGACGCCCGCCGCCACCGCCCGCGACTTCGTCGCGTCGCAGGCCGCGCAACTCGGGCTCGACGCGACCGCGCTCGCGAGCCTCGTCGTCACGTCGGAGCGCAGCGACGCCGAGTTCACCGTCGTGCGCCTGCAGCAGCAGGCAGCCGGATTGCCCGTGTACGGCAGCGAAATCGCGGTGACGGTCGCGAAGGACGGCCGCATCCTGTACGTCGCGAGCAACACGATCAACGGCGTGGTCGCGAAGTCGGGCAAGGCGCAGGCCGTCGACCAGCAGCAGGCGCTCGACCGCGCACGCGCGTATCTCGGCGTGAGCGGCTTCACGAACCAGGATGCGCAGCTCGTCGCCTTCGTCGACAAGGCCGGCACGCATACCGCGTGGAAAGTGCGCGGCCGCCCGAACGACGGCCCGAAAGGCGACTGGGAACTGCTGATCGACTCGGGCAGCGGCGAAGTGCTGCGCGCCGAGGACAAGGCGTTCTACGCGACCGACGGCACGGGCTTCGTGTTCCGGCCCGACCCGCTGTCGCCGACCAAAAGCAGCTACGGCAGCACGGGCTACAAGGACAGCAACGACGTCGATTCGTCGCAACTCACCGCCGCGCGTGTGCGCGTGACGCTGAAGGATCTCGCGCAGTCGGGTGCGCGTTATTCATTGTCGGGCCCGTATGCGGCATGCGTCGATTTCGACGCGCCGCGCGACAACGCGTGCCCCGTGCAGTCGACCCCCGCATTCGAATTCACGCGCGGCAACCTGTATTTCGAGGCGGTGAACGTGTACTACCACATCGACACGTTCCTGCGTTACGTGAACCAGACGCTCGGCATCAAGGCGCTGCCGTACCAGTACACGGGCGGCGTGCAGTACGACCCGCACGGCGAATCGGGCGACGACAACTCGTCGTATTCGTCGAGCAGCGGCCGGCTGACCTTCGGGCAAGGCGGCGTCGACGACGCGGAGGACGCGGACGTCGTGATCCACGAACTCGGCCACGGTATCCACGACTGGGTGACGAACGGCGGCCTGTCGCAGCAGGAAGGGCTGTCGGAAGGCACCGGCGACTATCTCGCCGCCGCGTACAGCCGCGACTTCAACCAGTGGAGCCCGTCGGATGCGCAGTACCACTGGGTCTACAACTGGGACGGCCACAACGAGTTCTGGGGCGGCCGCGTGACCAACTGGAACGTCGGACGCACCTATGCGCAGGCACGCGGCGCGGAGATCCATACGGCCGGCCAGTACTGGGCCTCGTGCAACCTCGTCGCGCGCGACGCGATCGGTGCGCAGGCGATGGACAAGGCGTTCCTGAAGGGGCTGTCGATGACCAACGGCTCGACCAACCAGAAGGCCGCCGCGCAGGCGGTGCTGACGGCCGCGTCCGCGCTCGGCTACAGCAGCGCGCAGCTGACCGCGATCGGCAATGCGTACAACCAGAGTTGCACGTACGGCGTGACCGTACCGAAGAAGTCGTAATCCCGCAGCAGGCGGGGGCGCATCGCACGACCTGTGACGCGCTCCCTTCATCGACATCGCCATCCTCACGAGATCGAACATGCCTACTCTGAAACTCACCCGCCTGAGCGCCGCGCTGGGCGCCATGCTGCTGACCGCCGCCGCGCACGCGACGCCGGTATGGATCACGCTCGGCGACGCGGCGTTCCGCCAGTTGCAACGCATCGACGCAAGCGCCACCGCGCAATACAGCACGACCCTCGACGCCGGCAAGGCGGCCGACGGCGCGTCGCGCCGCGAGACCGTACACGTCGTCGAAATCGACGATTCACGGCTCGGCGAACTGGCCCATGCCGTCCACCATACGCGCGGCCACGGGCCCGGCTATGTCGTGCACGACTCGTTCGACGACGCGCGCCAGGCACTGCAGCCGTTGCCGACGCCGCTCGCGAAGCAGGCCGCGGCTTCCACGTACAAGGTTTCGAACGCGCCGCAGATCGGCACGTGGATCCTGCAGCTGCAGGCCAGCAACATCGTCGGCACGATCACGTCGCTGTCCGGCTTCACGAACCGCTACTACACGACGTCGCACGGCGTCGCCGCGTCGGACTGGCTCGCGCTGCAGTGGAAGCAGCTGGCCGGCTCGCGCGCCGACATCACCGTCGAGCAGTTCGCGCACACGGGCTTTCCGCAGAAATCCGTGATCCTGACGATCCGCGGCAGCGATCCGGCCGCGGGCACCGTCGTGCTGGGCGGCCACCTCGATTCGACGGTCGGGCGCACGACGGAAAACACGCGCTCGCCCGGCGCGGACGACGATGCGTCGGGCATCGCCAGCCTCACCGAAGCGCTGCGCGTGCTGCTGGCGAACAACTACCGGCCGAAGCGGACGATCAAGTTCGTCGGGTACGCGGCCGAGGAAGCCGGCCTGCTCGGCTCGAAGGCGATCGCGAAGCAGTTTCGTGCGCAAAACGCGAACGTGGTCGGCGTGCTGCAGCTCGACATGACGAACTACAAGGGCGACCCGAAGGATATCTACCTGATCACCGACTACACGAACGCGTCGCAGAACACCTACCTGACGAATCTGGCGAAGACCTACCTGCCGGAACTCGCGATCGGCACGTCGCAGTGCGGGTATGCGTGCTCGGATCATGCGTCGTGGAATGCGCAAGGGTATCCGGCGTCGTTCCCGTTCGAGGCCGATCAGAACGACAGTCCGTATATCCATACCGTGAACGACACGCTGGAGAATTCGGATCGGCAGGCGAACCATGCATTGAAGTTCGGCAAGCTCGCGCTGGCCTACGCGGTCGATCTCGGCGGCAACGGCAGTGCGACCGTGACGCCCTGACGGCGTGCGGCCGGGCTGTTCGTCCGGAAATGACGGAAGCGTGTGCTCGCGGTTTGCATATGCTTCCGTCGCGAAGCGTTCTCCGCGGTCGCGGCGTTGCCCCGTCGTCGAACCGGGTACGCCGCCTCGTCCGGATAGAATCCCCGTTCGACCACTTCGCTACACGCTTCCCGCCATGACCGATTTCTCCCGCTCCATCGACGATCTGTCGCCCGCCCGGGTCACGACCGCGTTCGACCTGCCCGGCCACACGACCGTTCGCTCGCTCGGCGTCGCCCAGGGCATCGTCGTGCGCTCGCGCTCGATCGTCGGTTCGTTCGGCGCATCGCTGCAGACGATCTTCGGCGGCAACATCACTCTCTACACGTCGCTGTGCGAAAAAGCCCGCCAGCAGGCCTTCGACAAGATGCTCGCCGACGCCCGCAAGCTCGGCGCGAACGCGATCATCGCGATGCGCTACGACTCGACCGAGATCGGCTCGGGCGTCACGGAAGTCCTCTGCTACGGCACGGCCGTGCGCGTGACGCAGGACGCGTGACGCCCGTCACGCGTCGCGCTCGAGCGACTTCATGGTCGTGAGCTGCGGGAACAGCCGCATCCACGTGAGTGCAACGGCGATCGTCGCCGCGCCGCCGACGACGATCGCGGCCGGCGCGCCCCACCATGCAGCCGTCACGCCCGATTCGAATTCGCCGAGTTGATTCGACGTGCCGATGAACAGCGAGTTGACGGCACTGACACGGCCGAGCATGTCGTCGGGCGTGCGCAGCTGCACGAGCGACAGGCGCACGACGACGCTCACCACGTCCGATGCGCCGAGCGCCGCCAGCGCGACGAGCGACAACACGAAATTCCTCGACAGCCCGAACACGATCGTCGCGATGCCGAACGCGATCACGCCGCCGAACATCGCGCGGCCGGGCCGGCCCCTGAGCGGAAAGCGCGTGAGCCACAGCGTGCCCGCGAGCGCGCCGACCGCCGGCGCCGCACGCAACGCGCCGAGCCCCCATGGCCCGACCTGCAGGATGTCGCGCGCGTAGATCGGCAGCAGCGCGGTCGCGCCGCCGAACAGCACCGCGAACAGGTCGAGCGACAGCGCGCCGAGGATCGCCGGTTCGCGCCGGATGAATGCGATGCCTGAAAACACCGAACGGAGCGTCACCGGTTCGCGCGCGGGCGGCGCGCTGCGCAGCGGAATCGTGCCGCTCAACACCGCCGCGAACGCGAACGCGACGACGCTCGTGCCGAACGCGACGGGCGCGCCGACGCCATACAGCAGGCCGCCGAACGCGGGCCCGAGAATCTGCGCGGCCTGGTTCGCCGAGGTCGACAACGCGGTCGCGCGCGGCAGGTCGCTGCGCGGCACGACGGCCGGCAGCAGCGACGACACCGACGGCGACTCGAACGCGCGGGCCGTGCCGACGATCGCCGCGAGCGCATACACGGCCGGCGCGGCCAGCCACCCTTGCGCGGCACCGAGCAGGAACACGCCGGCGGCCAGCGCCTCGACGGCCTGGCAGATCGTCGCGATGCGCCGGCGGTCGTAGCGGTCGGCCACCTGCCCGACGACGAGCGTCAGCGCGAACATCGGCACGAACTGCGCGAGGCCGACGAGGCCGAGTGCGAACGCGCTGTGCGTGAGCGCGTAGACGTACCACCCGATTGCAACCGACAGGATCTGGAAAGCCAGGGAAGACATCACGCGCGTGCCCCAGAAGCGCTGGAACGGTGCGTGACGGAACAGGTTGACGGGCAACGGGGATAAAGGACTGGGATCGGGCACGGAGTCGGTCATCGAGGTCTCGGCGGTCGGCGCAGCACGCCGGCACCGTTCGGGAAAGCGACTGCGCACGCCGATGCATGCGCGCGACAACGGTACGGACGCGGCGAAATCGCGATGATATGCCAAGCGCGCAAAACGGGCCGGGGACGTGGCCCGCAACATCGCGCGGACTCGGGGAGCGACGCATCCGGCGGCCGCGTCGATCGCGGCCGCCGGATGGCGGCTCGGGCACGGGATCTTCCGATGCAGGCGGCCGCGGGCTTCAGCGGGGCGGAACGCCCTCGTCGGTCGCGCCGCCGGCGATGCCGAACAGGCGTTGACCTTCCGGAGTGTCCTCGACTCGCCAACCCTGCGCGCTCAACGCTTCCCGTATCCGGTCGGCCTGCACCCAGTCCTTGTCCGCTCTCGCGCGCTCGCGTTCCGCAAGCAACCCGCGAACGTGTTCCGGAATGTCGGGCGCAACCGGCCTCCATGCGCGCAGACCGAGGCCCAGCACGGCGTCGAAGCTGTCCACGGTCGCTTTCAGCGTCGCGGGTGGCAGGTTGCTCCTGACCAGATCCCAGAGCACCGCGAGCGCCCTGGGCAGATTCAGGTCCTCGTTCACTTCCGCGTCGAATCGCGCGGCGAAATCCGCATCGACACGCCCTCCGTCCGGCCATCCGGCATACAGGTGCCGAAGCCGGGTCAGCGCGGTGTGCGCGGCATCGAGCGACGCCCACGTGAAATGCAGCTTGCTCCGGTAATGGGCCGTCAGGCACAGGTAACGGTACGCGAGCGGGTCGATATTCCGGCTCTGCAAGGTCTGCAGACGAACGAAATCGCCGCTCGACTTCGACATCTTCGTATCGGCGTCGAGCGTCAGGAAGTGCCCGTGCATCCAGTAATTCGCGAGGTTCGTGCCGTGGGCCGCCCGCGTCTGCGCGATCTCGTTGCTGTGATGCACGGCAATGTGATCCTCGCCGCCGCAATGGATATCGAACAACGTCCCGAGATACTTCGCCGACATCGCCGAGCATTCGATATGCCAGCCCGGAAAGCCGCGCCCCCACGGGCTGTCCCATTCCATCTGCCGCTCGACGCCGGCCGGGCTGAACTTCCACAACGCAAAATCCGTGATGCTCCGCTTGTCGCCCAGCGCGACCCGCTTGCCCGCCTGCAACCCCGCGCGGTCGAGCCGCGCGAGATAACCGTAGTCATCCTGCCGACTGGTGTCGAAGTAGAGGCCGTCGTCCGTGCGATAGACGTAGCCGTCCCGGTCGAGCGTATCGATGAACGCGACCTGTTCGGTGATGTGATCCGTGGCGCGGCACCAGACCGTCGGCTCGAGCAGGTGGAGCGCGCGCCAGTCCCGCACGAAAGCGTCGGTGTAGCGCCGGGCGATGGCCCACGCCGATTCGCCGGTCCGGCGGCTGCCCTTTTCCATCTTGTCTTCGCCTTCGTCCGCATCCGAAGTCAGGTGGCCGACGTCGGTGATGTTGACGACGTGCCGCACCTCGTATCCGTTGCGCACCAGTATGCGGCGCAGCAGATCCTCGAACACGTAGGTTCTCAGGTTGCCGATGTGGGCGTCGTCGTAGACCGTGGGGCCGCAGCAGTACATGCCGACCTGCCCGGCCCGGATTGGCGTGAACGGGCGTACGGTACGCGACCAGGTGTCATACAGCGCAAGCGGCATCGAGTTTCTCCGTCCGAAGGTGTCGGCCCAAAAACAAAAAGGCCGCCTGTCTTGCATCACAGGCGGCCGGAAGGCGATTGCTTGAATGTTCAGCGAGTTCGCTGGACGCAACTTCCCCCTGGCATGTTCTGACAACATGCGCGGAGCAGCGAAGAGAGGAAATGGGCGCGATCAAGCATGGGGACGATGCTAGCGTCTATAGACGGCACCGGTCAATACCGTCGGGCAGCCCCCCGGCAGCGGGCCGTGACCGGACGGCTCTCGTGCCAGCTCCCCCCGTCAGGCAAAAAAAAGCGCGAACCTCGGTTCGCGCCAAAGAGAGACCTCGCTGAAGACGTCACAACCTCACACCACCCCGCTCAGAACGAATGGCGCATCCCGATCCGCACGTCGGCCTGCGTCTGCGTCGTCGACGGCGTGAAGCTGTAGCCGACCACCGCATCGACGCCTTGCGACGCGCGCAGGTAATCGCCGGAGATATACACGTCGGTACGCTTCGACAGCAGGTAATGCAGGCCCGCCGTGCCCTGGTTCCAGTGATGGCCTTCGAAGCGCGTGTGCTGGTAGCCCGCGATCAGGCTCAGCGCCGGCGTGAACTGGTACAGGCCGCCGCCTTCATACACCTGCATGTGCGACGACTGGCCGAAACCCTTGATCGTCGTGTACGAGAAGTTGGCGTCGAGCGTCAGCTTGCCGATCGTGTAGCTCGAGCCGATGCCGAACGTGCCCTGGCTGTCGACGTTCATCGGCGTGTTCGCGAACAGGTCGGTGCGTGCGCCGGTCGCCGGATCGACGGTGACGGTTTGCTGGCCGAGGAACGTGTGCGTGCCGATCATCGCGTACGGGTCGAACGCATAGATGCCGTTCGGGTTGTTCAGGCGCGTGTACGCGGCGCCGATCGAGAAGTCGCCCTTCGTGAAGCTCGCACCCGCGCTCCATGCGCTGTTGCGGTGGAAGTTGCCGGCGACGTTGCCGAACGAGTACATCGCGCCGAACTTGAAGCCGCTGAGGTCGTTCGACAGGAACTTCACCGAATTCGGCAGGCGGTCGCCGTTGAAGCGGTCGAAGTCGCCCTGGTGGATCGCATAACCGCTGCCCCACGCGGAGATGTTGTAGATCGACACGAGTTCGTTCGTGATGTCGAGCTGGTTGCCGAACGACAGCGTGCCCCAGTCGTTCTGCAGGCCGACATACGCCTGCCGGCCGAATTCGGCGCCGCCGAAGCCGAGCTGGCCGGTGCCGAGGCGGAAGCCGCTCTCGAGGGTGAACACGGCCTTCAGGCCGCCGCCGAGGTCTTCCGTGCCCTTCAGGCCGAAACGGTTTCCGTACGCGACGCCGTCGTCGAACTTGACCACGTGCGAGCCGCCCGTGTTGTTCACGTACGTGATGCCCGCGTCGAGAATCCCGTACAGCGTCACACTGCTCTGCGCATGCCCGATGGCAGGCACGCAGGCCGCGCATGCAAGCGCGGCGGCTACGGCAACTTTGGTGTGCTTCATTGTCGACCACCCTCCCTGAACCGTTCGATGGAAAGAATCTCGTCCCGGCGCGTGCTGCGATGCGCCGGTGGATTCGAATTCGGTACGCCCGCTGGCTTCGGCATTTCGTTTTCCGCAATAACGCAGCCATTGGCGAAAAATACAAACCCATATTTCGCGTCACCCGTCTGAAGGCGACAACAAATGGTCACGATGCGACCCGGTCGGGAAAACACGTAGACGGGCGGCGCGGTCGAAACCGGCCGCCCGGAAGGAGGGAATCAGTGCCCGTCGAGGGCCGCGCGCACCGCCGGCAGGCCCGGAGCGCCGGCCGCCGTCGTCACGCCGTCCAGCCAGCCGGCAACCAGCGCCGGGTCGGATTTCAGCGCACGCTGCGCCGCGAGCGCGGGCGACGTCTTGTGGTCGAGCATGTCGGCGATCATCCGGTTCTCGACGTCGACGGAGAACGTCATCTGCCGGAACAGCCGCGCCAGGTTCGCGCACTGGCCGGCGAACCCGGCGCGCGTGACCGTATTGACCGTCGCGCCGCCGTAGTTCGGGCCGAAATACGCATCGCCGCCCGACAGGTAGGTCAGGTGGAACTTCGTGTTCATCAGATGCGGCTCCCAGGCCAGGAACACGATCCACCGCTTGTCGCGCACCGCGCGCTCGACCTGCGTGAGCATGCCCGTCTCGCTCGATTCGACGAGCGACCAGTTCGCGGCCCCGAGCGCGTGGTCGGCGAGCAGCCGCTTGATGTTCTGGTTCGCGGGCGCGCCGGGCTCGATCCCGTAGATCTTGCCGCCGAAGCGGTCCGCATGGCGCGCGAGATCGGCGAACGTATGCACGCCGGCGGCGGCCACGTAGTCGGGCACCGCGAGCGTGAACTTCGCGCCGCTCAGGTTCGCGTGCAGCACGTCGATCGACTTCTCGTCGACGAACGGCTTCACGAGCGGCGCCTGCGCGGGCATCCAGTTGCCGAGGAACACGTCGACCTGCCCTTTCTTGAGCCCCTGGTACGTGATCGGCACCGACAGGTTCGCCACGTCCTGCCGATAGCCGAGCGCCTTCAGCACGACGCCCGCCATCGCGTTCGTCGCATCGATGTCGGTCCAGCCGGGCGCCGCCATCTTCACGTCGCCGCACGTCTGCGGGTCGGCCGCGTGCGCAGGCTGCGTCGCCGCCACGCACGCGGCGGCGGCGAGCGCCGCGCCGATCCTTCGGATTGCTGCATTGCGTTGCCGTTTCATGGTTCGCTTCCTCCGTCGTTCTTCAATGATCGCGATGTGGTCCGTTCAACGCCCGATGCGCGGAAAGCGCGCCATCGCCTCGAGCGTGTCGAGTTCGATGTGATTGCGCATGTAGCGCTGGCTCGCGTCGGTGAACGGCTGCCAGTCCCACGCGTGGATGCGGCCCTGCGTCGTCGCCGCGTAATGGAAACGCCGGCGCCGCTGGCTCGCGCGCACCTGCCGGTCCAGTTCGGGCAGGTTCCAGCGCTGCGCGGCTTGCGCACGGAACGCGGCCAGCACGTCCGCGGCTTCCGGCGTGCCGGCGAGGTTCGTCAGCTCGCGCGGGTCGTCGCCAAGGTGATAGAGCTGGTCGGGATCGGCCGGGCAATGCACGTACTTCCAGTCGCCGCTGCGGATCATCACGACCGGCGCGACCGCACCTTCCGCGAGGTATTCGCCGAGCGCAACTTCGTGCGCCGGCGTGCCGTTCAGGTGCGGCACGAGGCTTGCTCCGTCGACGGGGTCCGGCCAGCCGCCGGCGGGGGCGGCGCCGGCCAGATCGACGAGCGTCGGCAGCAGGTCGACGTGCGACACCGGCCCGCGCACGCGCGCGGCGCCGAAGCGGCCCGGCGCATGTACGATCAGCGGCACGCGGCAGCCGCCCTCGAAGAACGTCATCTTGTACCAGAGCCCGCGTTCGCCCAGCATGTCGCCGTGGTCGGACGTGACGATCACGATCGTGTCGTCGGCGAATCCGCACTGTTCGAGCGCGGCCAGCACGCTGCCGAACTGCGTGTCGACGTACGAGGTTGCGCCGTAGTACGCGCGACGTGCGGCGCGGATCTGTTCGTCGGTGGGCGGTGTGCGGTCGTTCTCGCAGACGAAGCGCAGCCGCTGCGAATGCGGGTCGCTTTCCGCCGCGTCGAGGCGCACGGCCGGCAGGTCGATCTCGTCGTCGCGATAGAGATCCCAGTATTCGCGCGTGATCGCATACGGGTCGTGCGGATGGGTCAGCGACACGACCATGCAGAACGGCCGCGCATCGTGCCCGGCCGCCCGTTCGCGCGCGACGTCGTACAGCTTCTGCTTCGCGGCGAACGTGACCTCGTCGTCGAAATCGAGCTGGTTGGTGCGCACGCACGGGCCCGCGTCGAGTACCGAACTCATGTTGTGATACCAGCTCGGCCGCTCCGCCGGGCTGTCCCAGTCGGGCACCCAGCCGAAATCGGCCGGATAGATGTCGGTCGTGAGCCGCTCCTCGAAGCCGTGCAACTGGTCGGGCCCGCAGAAATGCATCTTGCCGGACAGCATCGTCCGGTAGCCGCCCGCGCGCAGATAGTGCGCGAACGTCAGCGTTTGCGCCGGCAATTCGGCGGCGTTATCGTAGGCGCCGATCCCCGACGGCAGCTTGCCGGTCAGCAGCGAAAAGCGCGACGGCGCGCACAGCGGGCTCGCGCAATAGGCGGCGTCGAACACCACGCCTTGCGCGGCGAGACGGTCCAGCGTCGGCGTGCGCGCGACGCGATTGCCGTAGGCCGGCAGCGCGAACGGCGTAAGCTGGTCGGCCATCAGGATCAGGATGTTGGGTGTCGGGTTCGTCATCGGCAGTCGTGGGGAAAACGGTGTTCGAATGGAACGGCGCGCCGCTCGCGCAGCGAGACGTCCGGCATGACGGAAGCGGCCCGACGAAAGTGCCGCGCGGGCACGCCGCGCTGGCTAGAATCGCGGAATGCGTTGCGTGCCCCACCGTGGAGCGGAATGTGCAGCGGGCCGTGAAGCAGCCTGTGAAGCAGCCCGTGAAGCACGTGTGCCGCACCGTCCGATGCACTATCGCCTGCCCGAATTCGCGCGGGAAGGCGTCCGGCCCTTATGGGGCCATTAGAGGGACTTATGTCGAAATCCGAACCGTTACCGTCGATGCAGGCGCTGCGCGCGTTCGAATCGGCTGCCCGGCTCGCGAGCTTCACGGCCGCCGCGCGCGAGCTCGGCTCCACCCAGCCGGCCGTGAGCCAGCAGGTGTTCCAGCTCGAGGCCGAACTGGGCGTGCCGCTGTTCGAGCGCAGCCCGCGCGGCGTCACGCTGACGGCCGACGGCGAGTGCCTGTACGAAGCGGTGCGGCTGAGCCTCGACACGCTGCGCGGCGCCACCGCGACACTGCGGGCGCGCCGCGAGCACGGCGCGCTCACGATCGTCACCGACTTCGGCTTCGCCACCTACTGGTTGATGCCGCGCCTGGCCGGGCTGAAGCGAGTGATGCCGGATGTCGACGTGCGGGTCGTCACGTCGCAGGATTACGACGCGCAGCGCGACCACGGCGACATCGCGATCCTGTTCGGCGACGGCCACTGGCCGTCGTGCACGGCCGCGCGGCTCTTTCCGGAATCGGTCACGCCCGTGTGCTCGCCCGCGTTCCGCGACGCGCACCCGCACGTCGCCCGGGCCGACCACCTGCTCGCGTTGCCGCTGCTGCACGTGCAGCCGACGCGCCCCGAGCGCTGGCTGTCGTGGTCCGGCTGGTTCGACGCACACGGCCTCGACACGGCAGCCGCCGCGCGCGGCGTGACCTTCAACAGCTATGCGCTCGTGATCCATGCGGCGCTGCTCGGCGACGGCGTTGCGCTCGGCTGGGCGCCGCTCGTCGACGAACTCGTCGCGTCCGGGCAGCTCGTGAAGCTCCTCGACGCGCCGGTCGTCACGTCGCGCGGCTACTTCCTCGTACGGCCGCCGCAGCGCCCCGAGCCGGACGCGACCCACGTGTTCCGGCGCTGGCTGCTCGACGCGTGCGCGCCGGCCTGAACGGCCTTCCGGCCGGCCTCCAGCTACGGGCCTGACGCGCGCCCGACGCCCGCTGGACCGGCCGCGCCCGCCCCGCCCGACGCCTCCCCCGGCGCCCGCCTGAAGCCCAGCCGCCGCCCGGCCGCGCTGGCGTGCCGATACCAGCCACACGGCGGGTTGGTTCTATCCGCGCCCGAATCGTCCTGATTTACTTGAGCCTCCCGCTACCCGCGTAGCGTGGCGCCCCGTCGCGCCGCCGCGCGGGTTGCGTTCCATGACATCCGAGGAATCTCATGACCGCCGACTCACGCCCCGATCAATTCGTCCTGACGCTGTCGTGCCCGAGCGCGGCCGGCCAGGTCGCCGCCGTCGTCGGCTTTCTCGAGCGCCATCGCTGCTACGTCGATGCGCTGAACGTGTTCGACGACGATCTCAGCAATCACTTCTTCGTGCGCTGCGTGTTTCATCCGACCGATGAAACGCTGCAGATCGACGCGCTGCGCCAGGAATTCGGGCCGATCGCGACCGCGCTCGGCGGCGGCGGCGAAGGCGACACGCAATGGGCGATTCACGACGTGAATGCGCGGCCGAAGGTGCTGATCATGGTGTCGAAGCTCGAGCACTGCCTCGCGGACCTGCTGTTCCGCTGGCGGATGGGCGAGCTGAAGATGGATATCGTCGGCATCGTGTCGAACCATCCCGACTTCGAGCCGCTCGCCGCGCAACACGGCCTGCCGTTCCGCCATTTCCCGATCACGGCCGATACGAAGGCGCAGCAGGAAGCGCAATGGCTCGACTTCTTCGAGTCGAGCGGCGCCGAACTCGTGATCCTCGCGCGCTACATGCAGGTGCTGTCGCAGGAAACGAGCGCGAAGCTCGCGAACCGCGCGATCAACATCCATCATTCGTTCCTGCCCGGTTTCAAGGGCGCGAAGCCGTATCACCAGGCGCATGCGCGCGGCGTGAAGCTGATCGGCGCGACCGCGCACTTCGTCACCGACGATCTCGACGAAGGCCCGATCATCGAGCAGGTCGTCGAGCGCGTCGATCATGCGCTGCGTCCGGAGCAGTTGCTCGCGGTGGGGCGCGACGTCGAATGCATCACGCTCGCGCGTGCGGTGAAGGCGTTCATCGAGCGCAGGGTGTTCCTGAACGGCGACCGGACGGTGGTGTTTTCGTAAGCGGGCGGACTTCGCCGCCCGTCATGCGGAAGCCGAAGGCACGCGCGAAGACGCCGCGCAGTGACCGGAACTTGTCGTATCGGGCGGTGGCGTTCCGTCAGCGGTGCACGCAAAGCAGGCCGCGCTTCGCCGCCCCCTCAGCCGTTATCCACGCTGAAATCCGCGCAGACGCTGCGCGACAGCACCGTATCGAGATTGACGAGATCATTGCCGTCCATCTTCGCGCGCAGCGCCGTGTCGTCCATCCCGTAACCGCGCCATCGCGCGGTCAACCGCTCGACGAGCGTCGCGCGCGGCACTTCAAGCATCACGGTGACGTCGAACGATGATCGCAGCGCATCCCACGGCGCGTCGCCGAGCAGCAGGTAGTTGCCTTCGACCAGAATCAGACGGGCCGACGCCGGCACGACGTCCGCGCCAGCTCGCGCGATCTCCAGCGACCGGTCGAACACGGGTACCGCGACGTCGCGGCCGTCGTCCTCGCGCAAACGCGCGAGCAACGCCGCGAAGCCGTCGACGTCGAACGTATGCGGCGCGCCCTTGCGCGCACGATGGCCGCGCGCGCCCAGCACCCGGTCGTCGTAATGAAAGCCGTCCATCGCGACGATGGACGCGAACCCGGGCGCCGCGTCATCGATGCGCGCGCACAACCGCTCCACGAACGTGCTCTTGCCGGCGCCCGGCGCACCGGCGATCGCTACCACGCGCCGCGCCGCCTGCTGCGTGCGCAGGAGGTGCGCGGCCAGCGCCTCGCGGTCGATGCGTTGCGCGCCAGTCACCGCCTCGCTCACGGCAGCCGGCTCCGTTCAGCCTGCTTCAGCGCCTCGCGCGCGGACTTGAGCTGCACGCGCGTAAAGGCCAGCGCGTGCGCCGCGAGGTCGTGACTGTCTTCCCACAGGTTGCGCCAGATCGCGAGGATGCCTTCGAGCGGCTGGCCGACGACGCGCGACGAAAAACTCTCGAACGTGATCGGCCCCGTATAACCGCTGAACACCAGCGCACGAAACACCGCGGTGAAGTCGACGTTGCCCGATCCCAGATAGCCGCGATGCGAATCGCCGATGTGCACGTAACCGAGCTGCTCGCCGGTGTCGCGAATCGCCGACGTCACGTCCGACTCCTCGATATGCATGTGATACGTGTCAAGATGCACCTTCACGTTCGGTCGGCCGATGCGCCGGCACAGCTCGACACCCTGCGACGCGGTGTTGAGCACGTTCGACTCGTAGCGGTTCACGACTTCAAGCCCAAGCGTGATCCCGCTTTGCGCGGCCGTGTCCGCGACCTGCGCGAGGATGTCGGCGGACATCGCGACGCCTGTGGCCGTCGTCGGCGTGAAATTCTTCTGGAAGGCCGAATACAGGATCCCACATACATGGGTTGCGCCGCAGTCGCGTGCGACACGCAGCGCGGCCTCGAGTTTCTGCTTGCCTCGCGCGGCCTTCTGCGCGTCGCCGCTTGAAATGTCGGATTGCGCATCGAGGCCGAGCGAGAACGTGATGCCAAGGCCATGCCGTTCGAGTTCGCGCCGCGTAAACGCGGCATCGATCGAATCCGGATCGAGCGCGGGCACCTCGATGAAATCGAAGCCCGTCTCGGCCGTATGCGCGATCGCGCGTGCGCATGCGTCGCGGCTCCAGCCGGCCTCCCAGACCAGCGCATGTACGCCAAGCTTGTTCATTTCGTCTCCTTCCGTTGAGGGGGTTCGAGGCCGCCGAGCGCCGGCGTCGCGATTCGATTGCGATTGCGCGGCCGCGATGCATGTCGGGCCCATGCCCAGCGCACCAGCATCACCGCGAGCAGGAACGCACCCCACAGCGCGGTCGCGAGGTGCTGGCTCGCGCCCAGCAGGTTGAGTCCGGATGCGATCACCTGCAGGATCACGAGCGCGATCACGACCGGCACGACGCGACCGAAGCCGCCGAACGGATCGACGCGCCCGAGAAAGCAGGCGAGCACCGAGATCAGCAGGAACGCCTCGCCGTGGCCGACACGAACCGAGTTGAAGCGCGACAGCATCACGACGCCGGCCACGCCGCACATCAGCCCCGACAGCATGTAGATGCGCGTGATCGCCCGCGTGGTCGAGATGCCCGAGTAGCGCGTCGCTTCCGCATTCGAGCCGATCATCCGCGTGACGAAGCCGAGCCGCGAATACGTCATCACGACGTGCCACAGCAGCGCGCAGCCCGCGAAGATCCACAACGGCGCCGGTACGCCGAGCCACAGCCCGTTGCCCATCGCGCGGACCACCGGTGGAAACCCGGAAATGTCGCCGCCGCGCGTCAGGAATTCGCCGAGACCGCGCAGGAAGATCATCGCCGACAGCGACACGAGGATCGGGCTCGCGCCCGTATGCGCGATCACCGCGCCGATCAGCCAGCCGGCCGCGGCGCCCGTCGCGAGCGCCGCGGCGATGCCGAGCGCGACCGCCGCGATGCCGGCCTCCGGGCCGCCGTGCGACTGGATCACCCACGCCATCGCGAGCCCCGCGAGGTTCGCCGTGAACGTGACGGCGAGATTGAAGCCGCCGGACACCAGCGGCATCAGCATCGCCAACGTGAACAGGCCGAGCTCGGGTAGCTGGAACGCGATCGACGCGAACGTGCCACCCGTCAGGAAGCGATCGGACGCGACGCTCATCGCCGCGACGACGCACGCGAGAAAACCCAGCAGGCCGGCCACGTCGGCCGGAACGGAAAACGGCGGAAAGCGCCGGGATTCGGCGTGTTTCATGATCATGTCCTCGCGCGCGGCGACAGGAAGCGCGAGCCGACGAGCCGCGCGACGCCGTCGCTCGACACGGTGATCGCGACCAGAATGACCGCGCCGACGATCATCTTGAATGCGTACGGCGACACGCCGAGCAGGTTGAGCCCGTTCGCGGTGATCGACACGAGCAGAATGCCGAGGATCGCGCCGAGCACCGTGCCACGCCCGCCGCCGAGCCGCGCGCCGCCGAGCACGACGGCCGCGAGCACGTCCAGTTCGCGGCCGTACAGCGCGTTCGGCACGACCTCCTGCACGTAGTGCGCCTGCATCAGGCCCGCGATGCCCGCCATCATCCCGAGCCAGCCGTATGCGACGTAATGCATCGTCGCGAGATCGATGCCGACGCGCCGCGCGGCTTCCGGGTTGTCGCCGGTCGCATAGAGCTGGCGGCCGAGCGTCGTGCGCCGCAGCAGGAACCACGTTACAACCACGGCCGCAACCATCACTGCGACCGGCAGCGCGAGCGATGCGACGCCGCCCGTCGTATCGACCTGCACGAGCGTGACGCGATTCGTCCACCAGTCGGGCAAGTCGTAGATCGACACGCCGCCCGTCACGAACATCAACCCGCCGAAGAAGATGTTGAAGGTCGCGATCGTCGCGACGATCGACACGACGCGAAACCGGTAGATGATCGTCGCGTTCACCGCACCGAGCAGGATGCCGAAGCCGGCCGAGACCGCGAAGCCGAGCGCCCAGTTGCCGCCGCCGAGCCGCATCAGCGTGAGCGCCGCCAGGTACTGCACCACCGACGCGCCGACCGCGAACGAAATGTCGATGCCGCCCGCGATCAGCACGATCAGCAACCCCACCGCGAAGATGATGTTGACCGCGCTCTGGTTGAGCAGGTCGAACAGGTTGGACAGCGTCAGGAAGGTCGGCGTCGCGATGCCGAGACCGATCGCCATCGCGACGATCACCGCGAGCAGCCACGTTTCGGTCGAGCCGATGCCGAGTGTGCGGAGGTTACGCATGGACGTCTCGCTCGATATGATCGATCGGCGTGCCACCCGGCACGTACTCGGCGACGATGCGGCCGTCGCGCATGTGCAGGACGCGGTCCGCGTTGAAGTACACCTCGGGAATCTCGTCGGAAATCAGTACGATCGCCATGCCTTGCGCCGCGAGCCGGTGAATGATCGCGAAGATGCCGGCGCGCGCGCCGACGTCGACGCCGACCGTCGGCGAATCGAGGATCAGCAGCTTCGGCTTCGTCGCGAGCCATTTCGCGAGCACGATGCGCTGCTGATTGCCGCCCGACAGCGTCGACACCGCGTCGTCCGGGGCGCCGATCTTCACCGCGAGCCGCGCGACCCAGTCGCGGATCAGCGCATCGCGCCGCCGCGGAGAAATCAGCCCGGCCGCACCCAGCAGGTCGTCGAGTACCGCGATCGCAGTGTTGTCGCCGATCGATTGCGGCTGTACGAGGCCCAATTGCAGGCGGTCTTCCGACACATACGCGATGCCCGCGCGAATCGCGTCGCGATTGGAGCGCAGCGACAGCGGCCGGCCGTCGAGCGCGATCGTGCCGGCGTCCGGTCGCGTCATCCCGAACAGCGACAGCGCAAGCTCGGTGCGCCCCGCGCCGAGACGCCCCGTCAGGCCGAGGATCTCGCCGCACCGCACCTGGAACGACACGTCTGCATACTCGCCACGCCGCGACAGCCCGTCGACGCGCAGCATCGCGGCCGCGGCCGACAGGTCCGTCGTGCGCACCGCGTAATCGAAGGTGCGCCCCGTCATCAGCTCGGTGAGCCGCGTCTGCGTCATCCCGGTCGTCGGAAACGTGCCGACATAACGACCGTCGCGCAGCACCGTCACGCGCGCGCACACGTCGAGCACTTCCGCGAGCCGATGGCTGACGAACACCACCGCGATGCCGTCGGCCGACAGGCGGCGCACGATCGCGAGCAGCGCCTGCGTCTCGGCATGGCTGAGCGACGCGGTCGGCTCGTCCATGAACACGAGACGTGCCCGGGCGACGAGCGCGCGCGCGATCGCGACAACCTGCCGCTGCGCGATCGTGAGTGTACGCACCGGCCTGCCGAGATCGAGGTCGACGCCGAGCCGCGCGAGAATCTGCCGCGCCACGACGTTCATCCGCCCGTAGTCGACCAGCCGCGGACGCGCGCCGAGGTTCTGCTCGAACGCGATGTTCTCGGCGACCGTCATCTCGGGAAACAGCGCGAGGTCCTGCCAGATCACCTGGATGCCGAGCGCCCGCGCCCGCGCCGGATCGAGATCGCCGGCCGGTTCGCCGTCGAAGCGCATCACCGCGCCCGACTCCGGGCGATGGACGCCGCTCACGATCTTGATCAAGGTGCTCTTGCCACAGCCGTTCTCGCCGGCCAGGCACAGCACTTCGCCCGGCATCACATCGAACCGCACCTGTTGCAGCGCCTGCACGCCGCCGAACGTCTTCGACACATTGTCGAGTTCGAGCAACGGCGCATCGGCCGCGGCCCCGAACGCGGCGGGCGGCGGGTTCGCGCGGCCGGCCGCCGCGGATTCACGGGAATGGGCAGACATCATCGCTACGCTCCGGTGCGGCCTGCTATTAAACGACGGGACGAACGACTTCATCGCACGGCGCGTCGCGCCTGCGTGCAGGCCGCTCACAGTCCCTGCTTCGCGAGATCGTCGACGGTTTTCGCGTTCAGCTCGACGAGCTGGTTCACGATCAGGTTGTGACCTTCCGGATGCACGACGCCGAGCCCCGGAATCGTCATGCCGTCCTTGATCGGCTGCCCCTTCGCGAGCATCGTGCCGAGCGTGACGAACACCTCGCCTGCCTGCTCGGGGTTCCACATGTAGCCGCCGCTCAGCACGCCGTCGTGCACGAGCCGACGGCCCTGCCCCGGGGAGAACGGCCCGAGCACCACGACCTTGCCCTTCGCCTGCTTCTCGGCGACCGCACGCGCGGCACCGATCGGCCCCTGGCTGCCGAACGCCAGGATCGCCTTCAGGTTCGGGTGCGCGCGCATCAGATCGAGCGCGGTCTTGCGCGAAGCGTCCACGTCTTCGGCCACGCCGTAGCGATCGCCGACGAGCTTCATGTCCGGATAGTTGGCCTTCAGATACGCGATCGCGGCGTCGGCCCACGCGTTGTGCAGCGGCACCGTCAGCGAGCCGACGAACACCGCGTATTCGCCCTTGCCGCCCACTGCCGCCGCGAGGTTCTTCGCGTACGCTTCGCCGAAACCCTTCGCAGAGGCCAGCTCGAAATTCCAGTCGGTATTTTTCTGCTTCGGCGATTCGTGCGTGATCACCTTGATACCTGCGGCACGCGCGCGCTGCAGCACCGGCTCGAGCACCTCGGCATCGTTCGGCACCACGCCGATCACGTCGACCTTCTGCGCGATCAGATCCTCGATCGCACGCACCTGCAGCGCCGGGTCCGCGCTGGTGGGCCCGACCATGAACGCCTTCACGCCCAGTTGCTCGGCGCGCTTCCTGATACCCGCGTCCATCGCGTTGAACCACGGAATGCCGCCGATCTTCACGACGACCCCGATCACGGGCTTGTCCGGCGACGCCGACGCGATGCCCGTCGCGAGCGCGAACGCAACCACGCCCGCACATACCTTGCGCAAGAAATTCACCGACATGTCTCCTCCATCCGAAGGCGACCGTCGCCGGGCTTCAGGTCCCGGCAGGGCGGTCAGTTGCTAAATCCATTCAGCAAACCGTTTGGTGTATGCTGAATCCATTTAGCTTCGACGGAAAGCAGGTGAAAACCCTGATAGGGCAACGCGCCCCGAAACGCATACCGTCGGCATCATCGGCATAAGAACCCACACGAGGGGAGCAACAACGCAGATGGCCCGCACGACTACCGGACGCAAGTCCACGATCTACGACATCGCGAAAGCAACCGGCTCGTCCACGTCCACGGTCAGCATGGTGCTGAACGGCAACTGGGCCCGCTACCGGATCAGCGAGGAAACGGCCACGCGCATTCTCGACAGCGCCAAGGCGCTCGGCTACAACGTGAACCTGAGCGCGCGCGGCCTGCGCCTGTCGCGCTCGGGGCTGGCGGGCATGGTCATTCCGCACTACCGCAACCGCTTCTTCGCGGGGCTCGCCGAAACCTTCGAGGACGAGGCGCGCCGGCGCGGCCTGTGCCCGATCGTCGTCGGCACGCAGCGCGACCCGGACGTCGAACTGAATGTCGCGCAGACGCTGCTCGCGCAGCGTGTCGAACTGCTGTTCATTGCCGGCGTGCGGGACCCGGCACCGCTCAATATGCTGTGCGACGCGGCCGGCATCCCGTCGATCAACGTCGACCTGCCGGGCGCCGGTGCGCCGTCGGTCGTGTCGGACAACCGCGCGGGCGCGCGGGCGCTGACCGACGTGCTGATCGACAAGATGCTCGCGCGCGGCAATGCGCCCGACGAACTGATCCTGCTCGGTGGCATCGCCGGCGAATATGCGACCGCGATGCGGATCGCGGGCTTTCGCGACGCGTTCGCCGCGCGTGGCTTGCCGCCGCCGCCGGACGACGCGATCGAGTGCTGCGGCTACGCGCCCGCGGCCGCGCGCGAAGCGCTTGCGCGGCGTTACGACACGCTCGGCCGGCTGCCGGCCGGCATGCTAACGAACTCGATCACGTCATTCGAAGGGCTCGTGCGTTTCGCGTCGGAGCTGCCCTGGGACATCTGGCAGCGCACGGCCGTCGGCTGCTTCGACTGGGACCCGTTCGCCGCACGCCTGCCGTTCGACGTCACGATGCTGCGGCAGGACGTGCAGCGGTTGATCGCGGAAGCGTTCGCGCTGCTCGATGCGGGCGACGCCGGAGACGTCGCGCCGCATCCGGTCGTGATGGTGCCGACACGCTTCATGCGAACCCTCGACGACGACATGCGCGCCAGCGACGCAGAGCCGGCCGGCTGAGCACGCGGACACGAAATGAAGAAAGCCCGGCCGGTCCTGCGACCGGTCGGGCTTTCCGCATGCTGCGCATCAAGTGCTCGCCTGGACCGCGTGCGGCGTCGGCTCCCGGCGAGTGACGTGTCAGATGCTCACTTCACCCACGCAAAGTAATACGACAACCAGATCGTCAACCCCGCCCCGACCAGCGCCGCATACGGCATCAGGTTCAGCCACATCGCGCGCTTCGGCACCTCGAGTTCCATGTCGCGCTGCATCTGCGTGGGGAACCGGCCACGATCCTGCCAGTAATGGCGGAACAGGAATACCGGCACGATCAGCAGCATCGCGATCAGCCCGTTGCGCAGCGTGCCTTCGCCCTGCAGGTTCGCGCCCGCACCGACATAGACGAGGTTCGCGTAGCCGCAGATCGAGCCGGCGACGAGCAGCCACGTCGGGCAGCGGAACGGTCGATCCCAGTTGCCGCGATCCATCCGGTGGATCCAGCCCGACTGAAGATTCAGGAATACGAACAGCATGTAGCAGACATTCGAGATCGACAGCACCGTCATGTAGTCCGACATCATCAGCAACACGAGGTTGAAGCCGAGATCGGTCCACATCGCGCGCGTGGGCGAGCCGTGCTCGTTCACGTGCGACAGGTACTTCGGCAGCCAGCCGTCGACCGATGCCTGGTACAGCGTGCGCGACGAGCCCATCATCGACGTCATCACGATCAGCAGGATCGACAGCATCAGCATCACGACGACCGCATTCGCGACCCACGCGCCGCCGCCGACGATCTTCGCCATCGCGGCCGCGACGCCGGTGCCGTCGCCGATCGACGGATCGAGCATCGCCTGCGTGCCGAGCGCCCCCTGGAACGCCATCGGCACGAGCGTCATCACGACGAGGCACAGCGCGCCCGACCAGAAGATCGCCTTGGCGGTATCGCGACGCGGGTCGCGGAATTCGCGCGTGTAGCAGACGGCCGTCTCGAAGCCGTACGACGCCCAGCCGGCCATGAACATCGCGCCGAGCGCCATCGTGACGCCCTGCCCGTTCCACGAGCCGAACGTCGCGGTCGTGAGATTGCCGTGTGCGTCGTGACCGAGCGGCAGCAGCGGAAGCAGGTTCGACATCGGCACGTCGCCCGTGACGAACGGCACGATGCCGACGATCAACAGCGGCGTGAGCGACGCGATGCCGAGAATGCGCTGCGTGCGCGCCGCCTTCGATGCGCCGCTGTGTTGAAGCTTGAACGTGATGAGAAGCAGGATCGTCGCGATGATGAACGTCGCATTGATCCGCAGGGACAGACCCGGCTTGATGAACCCGAGATCCGCAACCTTGAGCTGCCAGTGCAGCACCGCCGCGTTGGCGGGAAAGAGACTCGTGAGCGCATAGCTCGCCGCGAGGCCGCAGCCGAGCGCGAGCATCGGCGACCATGCGAGCCAGTTGCACCACACGGAAACCGGGGCAATCAGCTTGCTGTAACGGACCCAGCCGATCGCGCCATATACGGACGCGCCGCCCGATTTATGGGGAAATAGCCCCGATATTTCCGCATAAGTCGCGCTCTGAATCAGCCCCATCGTGATCGCGGCGATCCAGATCGCCCACGCGGGCTGGCCGATCGTCGCGCATACGCCGCCGATCGTGAACAGCACGCCTGCCGGCACGCCGCTCGTTACCCAAAAAGCGTCTTTCCAAGTCAGGCCACGATGCAGCGTGTGGCCCGTCGAATCATGTGAGATGGTTGCCTCAACATCACTGGTGCTGTTCGCACGCAGTCCTGCCTGACTCATCCAATTCCTCCTGTGATGACTCCGCACAAGGGCCGTAGTGTAACAACTTACCGGCTTTTTTGCAGAACCAAAAAAATAATTCCGGGATATGATCGCATCGCAGTGCAATTATTTCGCTGTCCTGCTGATCAATCCCGGACTGTCTCTTCGTCTATTTATTGCGGCGAATCGTCGCGGCTTACTGCACGCCTTCCGTCCACGAATTCACGCGATCCGCATGCGCTGCAATCCATGCATCGGCAGCCGCTTCCGGCTTCGAGCCGTTCTGGATCGCGAGCATCACGCTGTCGATCTCGCCCGGCTTCCACTGGAATTTTTTCAGGAACGCGACGACCGGCTTGGCCTTCGTTTCGAGCTGAGGGTTCACGACACTGTCGACGTGCTCCGCGCCGCCGAACACCTTCTTCGGATCCTCGAGGAAGCGCAGCTTCCACTTCGCGAACATCCAGTGCGGCGCCCAGCCGGTCACGATCACCGGCTTGTTCGCGCCGACCGAGCGCGACAGCTCGGCCGTCATCGCGCTGCCCGAGCTCGGCATCAGCGTGTAGTTCAGGCCGTAGTTCTTGATCGCTTCGTCGGTCTTGCGCATCACGCCCGCGCCCGCATCGATGCCGACGATCCGGCCGCCGAAGCTGCCTTTTTCGGCATTCAGGTCGTCGATGCTCTTCGCCTTCACGTAGTCGGGGACGATCAGGCCGATCTTCGCGTCGGGAAAGTTCGCGCCGAGGTCGACGACCTTGGTCTTGTACTCGCCCCAGTAGGAACCGTGCGTGACGGGCAGCCACGCGGACAGCGTCGCGTCGAGATCGCCGCGCGCGACGCCCTGCCACATGATGCCGGCAGCGACCGGCACGAGCTTCACCTCATAGCCGAGTTTCTTCTCGATCACGCGCGCCGCGACGTTCGACGTCGCAACGCTGTCGTCCCAGCCTTCGACGTAGCCGATCTTCAGCGTGGGCTTCGTATCGGCGAGCGCCGATGCGCTCAGTGCCACCATCGCCGACAGTGCGCCGGTCCACATCAGTTTTCCGAACAGCTTCATGGTCGATCTCCTTGAAATGCGCACCGTGCGCGTTGTCTCTCTAGGTTCTTCAACCACAAATCCGCGGTATCGTTGTTTTCCGACGGATGCTTGTCCGGACGCGACGCGCCCGGACAGCCGATGGCGAGTTTCGACTACTTGTCGATCACGAGATCCGACAGCGGCTTGCTGCAGCACAGCAGCACCATCCCCTGGTCGATCTCGCGCTGGCGGATGCCGCCGTTGTGCTTCATTTCAACTTGCCCCGACACGAGCTTCACCTTGCAGGTGCCGCACATGCCTTGCGTGCACGAGGCCGGCAGCCGCACGCCGGACTGGCGCGCCGCGTCCAGCACGTGCTGCTCCGAGCCGCATGAAATCTCGCGATTGCTCTTTGCGAAGCTGACCGTGTACTGCTTCGTATCGGTGTCGGCGCCTTCGGCCGGCGGGGCGAGATCGGCGAGCAGCTCGTCGCTTGCGGTCTGCGCGAGCGTTTCGAACGAGAAGCTCTCCTCGTGATACTGCTTGCGATCGAAGCCGGCTTCGTCGAGCAGGTCGCGCACGGCCTTCATGTACGGCGCGGGGCCGCACGTGAAGATCTCGCGCTCCATGAAATCCGGTGCGATCAGCTTCAGCAGCGGCAGTGTCAGGAAGCCCGTGACGCCCGGCCAGTTGGTGCGCGCGCCGACGCGCTCGACGACGAACGACGTGCGGAAATTCGTGTGGTTCGACGCGATCAGGTCGAGCTCGCGCGCGAAGATGATGTCGTCCGGCGTGCGTGCGCTGTGCACGAACAGGATGTCGCGATCCTCGGCGAGATCGTGGTGCGCGCGGCTCATCGACATCAGCGGCGTGACGCCCGAGCCCGCCGACAGGAACAGGTACTTGCGCGCCGGATGTCGTGCGCACGTGAATTCGCCGGCCGGGCCGAGTACGCGCACCGGCGCACCCGGCTGCAGGTTGTCGTGCAGCCAGTTCGACACCTTGCCGCCCGGCACGCGCTTCACCGTGATCGACACCGTGTGCGGCCGCGCGGGCGACGACGAGATCGTGTAGCAGCGGTTGATCGTTTCGCCGTCGATGTCGAGCTCGAGCGTGAGGAACTGCCCGGGCTCGAACGAGAACGAGCGGCCCTGCGGCGAACGGAAGAAGAAACTCTTCACGTCGTGCGTTTCCTGCCGCACGTGGCAGCACACCAGCGTTTCCTCGACGTCGCTCGTCCAGCGCTCGGGAAGGGCGCTCCAGAACGCCGGGCGTGTGACCCGGCTGTCCGTCGGCTCGAAGTTGGCCGCATCTCGCATCATCTGTAACTCCGCTTCAGTGCTGGATACTACGCGCCGGTTTTTTCGGCGAGCCGGCCGATGTACCAGGCCGAGAATTTTTCGACGAGACCTTCCGTGAACGGCGAATACGGGCCCGGCTCGTACGCGCTGCTGGTTGCGCCGCGCTGCGAGAACTCGACGAGCGCGCGATCCTGGTCGTTCGTGGCGTTCCACACGGCCGTGAGGTTCTTCACGTCGTAGTCGATGCCTTCCTTCGCGTCCTTGTGCACGAGCCACTTCGTGCGCACGAGCGTCTTGCCGGCCGACAGCGGGATCACCGAGAACGTCACGATGTGATCGCTCATGAAGTGGTGCCACGAGTTCGGCTGCGTCCAGAACGACAGCCCGCCGAGGTCGGCCTTGTCGAAGCCGCCGAGCAGCTTCTTCGACGCGACCTTCGCATCGAGCGTCTGCGATTCGCCGTGGCGATCGAGCGGCAGGCGCTGCGTGCGGAAACCCGTCACGTCGAGCAGCTTCTCGATCTCGGCGGACGGCAGGCCCATCTCGGCCCACTCCTTGCCGCGCCGCACGCAGGTTTCCGCAAACGCATCCATGCCTTCCGCGTTGGCGTCGGAACGCTGGTAGCCGAAACCGTATTCGTACAGCGAGATGGTGAGCTCCGGATGGTTCGCGACGCAGTGATAGCACTCGCGGTTGTTCTCCATCGTGAGCTTCCAGTTGCCTTCCTCGATGATGTCGATCTGCGCGGCGATCTTCGTGTTCGGCAGGTCGTGCGGCAGCAGGTACGGCTCCATCTCGGCGCGCAGCTGCGCGAAATCGACCGGCGGCTCTTCGGCGAGGCAGATGAAGATCAGGCCGGCGAGGTTCTCGACGTGGACCGACTTCAGGCTGTGCTTGCAGCGGTCGAACTTCTCGCCCATGTGCTCGGCGAACATCAGCTGGCCCGTCAGGTTGTAGGTCCAGCTGTGGTACGGGCACACGATGTTGCCGACCGAGCCCTTGTCTTCGTTGCACAGGCGCGCGCCGCGGTGACGGCACACGTTGTGGAACGCGCGGATCGCCATGTCGTCGTCACGCACGATCAGGATCGAATCGCTGCCCAGTTCCACGGTCACGTAGTCGCCCGGCTCGGGAATGTCCGGCTCGACCGCCACCTGGATCCAGTGCTGGCGGAAAATCGCCTCCATGTCGAGCGCGAAGATGTCCTCGCTCGTGTAGAACGGCGCTTCGAGGCTATAACCTTCCTTGCGCCGCTCGATCAATGCACGAATGTCTGCCGATACTTTCATCGTTTGCTCCGGATTCCTTGCATCCCTGGGTTCTTGCCGACAGGCATCAAAATCAGTAGTCGATGAGCTGATGCTCGCGCAAATACGCGAGGATCACTTGTGCTTTTTCGACCGAACTCCCTTCATTTACGACGTTGCCGCCACGGCTTTCGGTCGTCGTCGCGGACAGCATCCGGGCATGCCCGGAGCGCTTCTCGGCGGCGACCAGCTTTACGGGTTTACGCTCGACCGGGCCGACCGTCCACGCGGCCGCGTCGGCGTCCGCGCCGGGCGCCGCGAGCGCGGGCCGGATCGCGCCGGCGCGCAGCCGCGCATACGCATAACGCGGCTCGGCATTCGCGAGCGGGTGGACGGCGACAACGGCCGGCAGTGCCGCGTCCACGCGGCGTCGCAGCCCTTTCGGCAAAAATTGCCGGACCGCCGCACGACCGCCTTCGACCGTCACGTCGACGGCCGAGCCGACCAGCGGATAGCCGAGCGCCGCGGCGATGCGATACGGCAGCATGCCGGTGTCGTACGCGCCCTCGGCGCGTGTGCCGGTCAGCACGAGGTCGTAGCCGTCGATACGCGCGGCGAGCGCGTGGACGGCATCGTCGCCGTCGCGGCAGGCCAGCACCTCGACCTCCCGTGCGCCGAGCGCGAGATATTCGGCAAGCGCCGCATTCGCGGGATCGCCCGCATGGATCACGTCGAGCTTCGCGCGATGCTGCTCGGCGAGCTGGCGGCCGGTTTCGAGCGCGGCCGCGTCGTTGCGGCTGTAGCGCGCGACGCCGCTGACCGGATGACGGCCGACGGACACGAGCACCGCGATGCGTTGCAAGGGACGGGGGGCGTTCATGCGGCGACTCCTTCCGGTTCACGGGTGCCGACCGCGGCCGGCGATTCTCCACGCGCGGCGCGCGCGGCCTGCACCTGCTCGATCAGCGCGGCGATCGTCGCCTGCGCATCGCCCACCACCGTCAGGTTCGCGCGTTTCGCGATCGGTGCGCTGCCGTCGAGGTTCACCGCGATCACGTGGCGGCAGTCCTTGATCCCCTGCAGGTGCTGCACCGCGCCCGAGATGCCGAACGCGATGTACACGCTCGCCTCGACCGTCTTGCCGGTCGCGCCGACCTGCTTGTCGCGCGTGAAGTGACCGTTGTCGACCGCGACGCGGCTCGCGCCAATCGCCGCGCCGAACACGCCGGCCAGCCGCTCGAACGCGCCGATGTCGGATACGCCGTTGCCGGCCGACACGATGAAATCGGCTTCCTCGAGCGCGACCTGGGCCGCGTCGATTTCATCGAGGCCGAGATCGCGATACGGCTGCGCGGCGTCATGGGCCGGGTGGATGAAGTCGGCGGCGAGACGCTCGCCCGCGCCGACGAACGGCAGCTTCGCGTCGACCGCGTTCTGCGCGAGCAGGATCACGTCGGGCAGCGCACGGGTGGCGAAGGCGCGCCCGGCCTGCGCATACGCGCCGACATGCTTCGCGTCGATCTCGACGACGTGGGTCGCGACGCTCGCGCCGGCGGCCGCCGCGTAGCGCCGGCCGAGATCGCCGTCGCCCGTCGCGTTGTCGGGCACGAACACGTGTTTCGGCGCGAGTGCGGCCACACAGGCCTGCATTGCTTGCAGTTCGCTTTCGGGATCGAACGTGCGGCGATCGAAGCCGGTCAACTCGAGCAGCTTGTCGACGCCCAGTTCGGCCACGTCGTCCTTCAGTTCGCCGAACGCGAGCAGCGCGACTTCGGTCTGCGCATCGGCGAGCAATGCGGCGGCGGCGATCGCCTGCCGCGAATGATCGTCGAGCGCGCCGCGCTCACCGTGCGCCACCACCAGCATCACGTGCTTCGGGTCCTGTACCGCACGGCGCGGCTTCGCGGCCGCTGCGCCGTGACCGTGCGCCGACCAGTGCGCGGCGCTCGCATCGGCGCTGCCTTCCTCGCCGAGCGTGATGCGCTTCAGGCCCGCGGCCGTGATGATGAACGGCCGGCGCGGATCGATTCGTTTGATCGTGTTCATCGATTCACTCCAGCGAGGCGGCGACGAGTTCGGCCACGTCGAGCACGTCGGGGCGCGGGCCCACGACGCCTTCGAGCATCGCCGTGCAGTTCGGGCATGCAACCGCGACCACGTCTGCGCCGATCGTGCGCGCGTCGGCGATGCGGATGTCGGGAATGCGCTGCTTGCCGGGGATGTCGGTCAGCGGCGCACCGCCGCCACCGCCGCAGCAGCGGCCGCGCATGCCGTTGCGCTCCATCTCGACGACCTGGATGCCGATCGTCTTCAGCAGCTTGCGCGGCGCTTCCGTCTCGCCGTTGTAGCGGCCGAGGTAGCACGGGTCGTGATACGTGGTGCGCTTCTCGCTCAATGCTTCGACGGCCTTCGGCGCGATCTTGCCGCTGTCGGCCAGTTCGGCGAGATACGTCGTGTGATGCTTGACCGTCACGCGCAGCCCGAGCGCACGGTATTCGTTGCGCAGGCTGTGCATCACGTGCGGGTCGGCCGTCACGATCTGCTTGTACGACAGCGTGCCGAGCGTGCCGATCAGGCGCTTCGCCATCTGCTGGAACGTCGCTTCGTCGCCGAGGCGGCGTGCGACGTCGCCCGTGTCGGTTTCGGTCGAGCCGAGCACCGCGTAGTCGACGCCCGCCTTGTTCAGCACCTTGACGAACGCGCGCAGCGTGCGCTGGTAGCGCATGTCGAACGCGCCCTCACCCGCGACGAACAGCACGTCGACCGGCTTGCCGGGCTGCGCGACGGGCGCGCTCAGGTCGACCGACCAGTCGTAGCGCGCGGCCGTGTCGTAGCCTCCCATCGTGCCCGTCTCGCGCAGGTTCGCGAGCACTTCCTGGCCCTTGCCGGGCACCGTGCCGTGCACCAGCGTGCGGTTGCGGCGCATGTCGACGATCGCGTCGACGTGTTCGATCAGCATCGGGCATTCCTGTACGCATGCGCGGCAGGTCGTGCACGACCACAGCGTCTGCTCTTCGATCAGGCCCGACACGATCGGGCCGTTCGGCTCGCCGCGATGCTGGCCGACCGCGAGGCCCGGCGAAGGACTGCCCGCGTATGCCGCATCGGTGCCGCCCGCCATCCCGACGACGAGATCCTGGATCAGCTTCTTCGGGTTCAGCGGCTGGCCCGACGCGAACGCGGGGCACGCGGCTTCGCACTTGCCGCACTGCACGCACGCGTCGAAGCTCAGCAGCTGGTTCCAGCGGAATTCGACCGGCTTCTCGACGCCGTACTCCTGATGCTCGATGTCCGGCAGCTTCAGCGCGGTCGGCGGCGTGGCCGTGCCGTTGCCCGTGAACGATTCACGGGTGGCCGCGAAGCGCTCCTGGCGCGGGTGGAAGGCAAGGTGCAGCAGGCCGGCGATCGCATGCTTCATCGGGCCGCCCTTCGCGGCGCCGACCGTCATCGTGAATGCGCCGACGCCGATCAGCAGCGCGCAGAGCACCGCGAACGCGCCCGACATCGCGCCGGTCGGCACCAGCATGAACAGCACGAGGCCGAGCGCGAACGAGCCGAGCAGCCAGGGCAGCGTATTCCACGGGCCTTTCGACAACCGTGCGGGCACGTCCTTCGCCGCGCGCCGGCGCCACACGAACACCGCACCGACCAGCATCGCGAGCGCCGCGAGGAAGATCAGCTTGTCGAGCCACGGCGAGTAGATCGCGAGGCCATAGTTGATGAACACCAGCGCGAGCGCGCCGATCGCGCCGCCGGCCGTCGCGACGTGGGTCTTCGCGATGTACGGATCGCGGGCGACCACGTGGTGCAGGTCGACGAAATAACGCTTCGGGATCGCGAACAGGTTCGCGACACCGAATGCGCCGGGCGCCGTGGCGCGGCCGAGCCGCCAGTAGGACGAACGCTTCGCGACCGCGAACGCGAGCCCCGCCACCGACAGCCACAACAGGGCGGTAATGAGGAAGGACGGGTTCATCTTTTAGAAATCCTTCACGAGACGCAGCGAGTCGTAGATCGCACCGTGGACGTTGTGCATCGAGATGCAGTCGCCGACACGGAACAGCAGGAAACGACCGTTGCCGAGTTCTTCCGACAGGCACGGCTGCGGCTCGGCCGCGAACAGCGTGTGCGGATCGATCTGGCCGCGGTTCACCGATTCCGGCTTGAGCTTCCAGTACAGCTCGTCGTTCGGCGACGAACCGTTCTCGATCACCACCTGGTCGACGGCGCGCTCTTCGAGTTCTTCCGTGTACTCGTTGCGCAGCACGGCGATCAGCTTGCCGTCCTCTTCATAGACGCGATCGAGCATCGTGTTCGGCGTCGGGATCACGCCGAACGCATACAGGCGGCGATAGAAGATCGGGAACGTCGTACCGCCGCAATCGTCGGCGACCTTCACGTCCGGCGTGACGACCTCGACCTTCGAGCCGCGGCTCGCCATGAAGTCGGCCACGCCCGCGCCGGCATGCGTGCTCACGCCGTCGAACAGCAGCACGTTCTGCTTCGGCTCGACCTTGCCGGTCAGGATGTCCCACGAGCTGACGGCGAGGCCCTCGGCCACGCCCCAGCCCGGCACCTGCCATGTGAAGCTCGACCCGCCCGTCGCGAGCACGACGATGTCCGGCTTCTCGGCCATGATCATCTTCTCGTCGGCGGCCACGCCGAGGCGGCGATCGACGCCGAGGCGCTTCGTTTCCATGTCGAACCAGCGGATGATCCCCGACATCTGTTCGCGCTGCGGCGCCTTCGCGGCGATCATCACCTGGCCGCCCACTTCGGCGTTCTTCTCGAACAGCACCACGTCGTGGCCGCGCAGCTTCGCGACACGCGCCGCCTCGAGGCCCGCCGGGCCCGCGCCGACCACCACGACCTTGCGCTTCGGGCCGCGCGACTTCTCGATGATGTGCGGCATCGTCGCTTCGCGCGACGTTGCGGCGTTTTGAATACACAGCACGTCGAGGCCGTTGTACTGGCGGTCGATGCAGTAGTTCGCGCCGACGCACTGCTTGATTTCGTCTTCACGACCGTCGCGGATCTTGATCACCATGTGCGGATCGGCGATCTGCGCGCGCGTCATGCCGACCAGGTCGATCATGCCGGTCGCAAGCAGGCGCTCGGCCTGACCCGCGTCGCGGATGCTCTGCGCGTGCATCACCGGAATCTTCACGACCGACTTGATGCCGGCCGCGAGGTGCACGAACGGCTCCGGCGGCAGTGCCATCGGCGGCATGCAGTTGGCGATCGTGTTGTGCGTATCGCCGCCCGAGCCGACCACGCTCAGGTAGTCGATCAGGCCCGTCTCCGACATCGCCTGCGCGATTTCCTTCAGCGCTTCGTGATCGAGGCCGTCCTCGTGGAATTCGTCGCCGCACATGCGCAGGCCGACGCAGAAATCCTTGCCGACCGCCTCGCGCACGGCCGTCAGCACCTCGATGCCGAAGCGCAGGCGGTTTTCCAGGCTGCCGCCCCATTCGTCGGTGCGGTGGTTCGAACGCTTGCTCCAGAACTGGTCGATCAGGTGCTGGTGGGCGGCCGAGATTTCGATGCCGTCCATGCCGGCCGCCTTCACGCGCTTCGCGGCCACCGCGAAATCGCCGATGATGCGGCGGATTTCCTCGATCTCGATGATCTTCGCATTGCCGCGGTGCACAGGTTCGCGCACGCCCGACGGCGACATCAGGTGCGGCCAGTGCTCGCCGTGGAACGACGAGCGGCGGCCCATGTGCGTCGCCTGGATCATGATCTTCGCGCCGTGCTTGTGCATCGTGTCGGCAAGACGCGTGAGCGGATCGATGATCTTGTCGGTCGACAGGTTCACCGATTTCCACCAGCCCTGCGGGCTGTCGATCGACACCGGGCTCGACCCGCCGCAGATCGCGAGGCCGACGCCACCCTTCGCCTTCTCTTCGTAGTAGCGGATATAGCGGTCGCCCGGCAGGCCGCCCGGCTCGGCATACACCTCCGCATGCGCGGTGCTGACGATCCGGTTGCGCAGCGTCAGCTGGTTCAGCTGCATGGGTTTGAACAGGTGGGGATAACGCATCGCTGGCGACCTCTGGCGTTCGAATGTCTCGTGTTGCGGGTGTTGTTCTGTAGCGGTGAATCAGTGCGCGATCGGCGACACTTCGAAGACGCAGTGGTCGTGATGCTCGGCCGCGCACTGCACTTCCTTCGATTGCGCACGCGGTGCGCCCTTGCCTTCCGGCGTCGTGTCGTTGACCCAGTCCATCGCGCCGGCGAACCAGCCCGCGAACATGTAGCAGAGCTTGCCTTCCTTGCCCGGCTGCTGGAGCACGAACGACGAGTGGCGCAGCTCGATCTTCGCGCGCGCGCCGGCCGGATCGGCCTCGATGATCGAGAACAGGCCCCAGCCGCGCTGCGACAGGCGCTTCAGGTAGTGCTCGAACACGGCCATGCCGGTCAGGCCGTGCAGCTTCGCTTCCTTGTCGCACCAGTGGTAAGCGGATTTGTAGCCGGCCTTGTAGAGGATCTCGGCATACGCTTCGACGCCGAGCGCTTCCTCGACCGCGACGTGGTTGTTCGTGAAGAAGTGACGCGGCACGTACAGCATCGGCAGCGCGTCGGTGGTCCAGACGCCGGTATCGGGATCGACGTTGATCGGCAGTTGCGGTTGCATCGTGGTGACTCCGTGAGGAAATGGGTCGCGCGGCTCAATGCGCGGGCGCGACATCGTCCGCGTGCCCGCGCGGCTTGCGCGGGCACGTCCCGATTTTTGTTGTTGAATCGCTGCGGGTGAGGCGGTCCGGCGTTCGCGGCGCTTACGCGCCCCACACGTCCTTGAACACGCGCACCCAGTTCTCGCCCATGATCTTGCGGATGCGCGACTCCTTCCAGCCGTGGCGTTCCATCGCGGCAGTCAGGTTCGGGAATTCGCCGATCGTGCGGATGCCGTCGGGGTTGATCACCTTGCCGAAGTTCGTCAGCTGGCGATAACGGCCCTTGTCATGCGTCAGCATGTCGAAGAATTCCTTCGCGTAGTCCTGCGTGAAATCCGTGCCGATGCCGACCGCGTCCTCGCCGATCAGGTTCACGACGTAGTCGATCGCCTCGATGTAGTCGTCGATGTTCGCCTCGATCCCGCGCTTCAGGAACGGCGCGAACATCGTCACGCCGACGAAGCCGCCCGCGTCGGCGATCTCCTTCAGCTGTTCGTCGCTCTTGTTGCGCGGATGCTCCTTCAGGCCCGACGGCAGGCAGTGCGAATAGCACACCGGCTTCTTCGAGAACGCGATCGCTTCCGACGACGTGTTGCCGCCCACATGCGACAGGTCGACCATGATGCCGACGCGGTTCATCTCGGTGATCACTTCGCGGCCGAAGTCCGACAGGCCGCCGTCACGCTCGTAGCAGCCGGTGCCGACCAGGTTCTGCGTGTTGTAGCAGAGCTGCACGACGCGCACGCCCATGTCGGCGAACGCCTCGATGTAGCCGATGTTGTCCTCGAACGCATGCGCGTTCTGGAAGCCGAGGATCACGCCGGTCTTGTCTTCCTTCTTCGCGCGGAAGATGTCTTCCGTCGTGCGCACCAGCGTCAGCAGTTCGCTGTTGTCGCGGATCTTCTTCTTCATCACGCCGATGTTGTCGACGGTCTTCGTGAAGTTCTCCCAGACCGACACCGTGCAGTTCGCGGCCGTGATGCCGCCGCGGCGCATGTCTTCGAACACCGGCTTCTCGAACTTCGAGATGTTCAGACCGTCGATGATGATGCTGTCTTGATGCAGCGTGCCCATGAGTGGCTCCAGTATTGTCGGGTCGGTCGGATCAGTAGATCGGGAAGCGTTCGCACAACGCGAAGATCTCGCGGCGCACGCGCTGTTCGGTGGCGTGGTCGCCTTCCGGGTTCGCGCGCAGCGCGTCGAACACTTCCAGGATCAGGCGGCCCACCTCGCGGAACTCCGCGACGCCGAAGCCGCGCGTCGTGCCGGCCGGCGTGCCGAGGCGGATGCCCGACGTGACTGTCGGCTTCTCGGTGTCGAACGGAATGCCGTTCTTGTTGCAGGTGATGCCCGCGCGCTCCAGCGCCTGTTCGACCGGCGCACCCTTCAGGCCCTTCGGGCGCAGGTCGACCAGCAGCAGGTGGTTGTCGGTGCCGCCGGTGACGAGATCGACGCCGCCCGCCTTCAGCACTTCGCCGAGCGCCTGGGCGTTCGCGAGCACGTTGTCGATGTAGGTCTTGAAGTCCGCATGCAGCACTTCGCCGAACGCCACCGCCTTGCCGGCGATCACGTGCATCAGCGGGCCGCCCTGCAGGCCGGGGAACACGGCCGAGTTGATCTTCTTCGCGATGTCCTCGTCGTTGGTCAGCACGAAGCCGCCGCGCGGGCCGCGCAGCGTCTTGTGGGTGGTCGACGTGACGACGTGCGCATGCTCGACCGGGTTCGCGTGGCGGCCCGCGGCGATCACGCCGGCGATGTGCGCCATGTCGACCATCAGCTTCGCGCCGACGCTGTCGGCGATCGCGCGGAAGCGCGCGAAGTCGAGCGCGCGCGGGTATGCCGAGAAGCCGGCGATGATCAGGTTCGGCTTGTGTTCGTGCGCGAGCGCTTCGACCTGGTCGTAGTCGATCAGCATCGTGTCGCGGTTCACGCCGTACTGGACCGCGTTGAACCACTTGCCCGACAGCGCCGGCTTCGCGCCGTGCGTCAGGTGGCCGCCGGCATCCAGCGACATGCCGAGGACCGTGTCACCCGGCTTGGCCAGCGCGAGCATGACCGACCCGTTCGCCTGCGCGCCCGAGTGCGGCTGCACGTTCGCATAACCGGCATTGAAGATCTTCTTGACGCGCTCGATCGCCAGCGCCTCGACTTCGTCCGCGAACTCGCAGCCACCGTAGTAGCGCTTGCCGGGATAACCTTCCGCGTACTTGTTGGTCAGCACCGAGCCCTGCGCCTCGAGCACGGCACGCGACACGATGTTTTCCGACGCGATCAGCTCGACCTGCGACTGCTGACGCTCGAGTTCCTTCAGGATGGCGCTGCGCACCGGCGCGTCGCGCTCGGCAAGGGACTGCGAGAAGAAAGGCTGGGTGTTCGACATAGTGCGTCCGTGACGAAGAATAAGGGGCTGAAACCGAAGCTCAAGGCCCGCCCTGCCTGGGTTTCCCGCTTGTCCCGTACAAGGCTGCCGACGGCTCTATTCTTGTCGTTCGGATTTTCGGCGGATTGATGAATTTAGACGCGTTCTTTGCCTTTTCCGCCATCCGCGTCCGTTTTATACAAGTGACCGGTCGTGCTTTTTCGGATGACCAAGCAAATCGCCGTCGACGGTTCACCTATGAACAGGCACGCCGGCGGTGCGATTGCCGCCCGGTCGGGGTGCACTGCATCACGAATACGGTGCAGTGCAGCATGCGGCTTTCAGCCATACAACGTATGGAGCTAGGGTTTAGCCGTATGGCACGCTTGTTGCGCTGGCTCACACAATACCGCAGCCCGATCCGTGCCCCGGGCCTATAGCTATTAGAGATTTCAGGAAGCTCCCCATGTCCCCCGACCGCACAGCGTCGCTGTCCCACTTCGCGTTCATGCCGTTACCGAATTTCACGATGATCGCGTTCACCAATGCGATCGAGGTGCTTCGGATGGCGAACTACCTGAGCGGCCAGCCGCTCTACCGCTGGTCGGTCATCAGCCCGGAAGGCGGCCCGGTCACCGCGAGCAACGGCCTGACGGTCGATACGGGCCCGGCCGAATGCGTGGGGCAGCCCGACATCGTGTTCGTGTGCGGCGGCGTCGACGTGCAACGCGCGACCACGCCCGCCCATCTGTCGACGCTGCGCCGCTTCGCACGCGCGGGCATCCCGCTCGGCAGCCTGTGCACGGGCACCTATGCGCTCGCGAAGTCGGGGCTGCTCGCCGGCTACGCATGCGCGATCCACTGGGAGAACATGTCGGCGCTGAAGGAGGAGTTTCCGGATACGCGCTTCCTGAAGGAACTGTTCGTGATCGACCGCGACCGCATCACGTGCACGGGCGGCGTCGCGCCGCTCGACATGATGCTGAACCTGATCGCCGCGCGCGTGGGCACCGCGCGCGTCACGCAGATCGCCGAGCAGTTCATCGTCGAACACGTGCGCGACACGAGCGCGCAGCAACGCATGCCGCTCGTCGCGCGCCTCGGCTCGGCGAACAAGTCGCTGTTCGAAGTGATCTCGCTGATGGAGAACAACATCGAGGAGCCGCTGTCGCGCGAGGAGCTCGCGCGGCTCGCGAACATGTCGCAGCGGCAACTGCAGCGCCTGTTCCGCGAACACCTCGGCATGACGCCGACGCACTACTACCTGACGCTGCGGCTGCGCCGCGCGCGCGAACTGCTGCTGCAGACCGACATGTCGATCATGCACATCACGATGGCGTGCGGATTCCAGTCGGCGTGCCATTTCAGCAAGAGCTATCGCGACGCGTTCGGCGTCGCGCCGACAAGGGAGCGTCGCAAGCAGGTCGCGCCGCTCGCGCAAGGCGCGGCGAGCGCCGGCCCCGCCTTCCCGGCGCATGTGCTGCATGCGTGAGCGTCGCTGTGATCGACGCATGAAAAAAACGGCCTCGAAGGCCGTTTTTTCTTTTGCGCTTACGATCCCCACACCTGCATTTCGTAGAGCGAGTATCCCCACTGCGTCGCGCGCTTCGTGCCGAGCATCCGCACGTAACGACCGCTGCCGTTGAGATTCGGCAGCGTGACGTGGGTATATGAACCGCCGTTGCTCGTCGAATAGATCGTCGTCCAGTTGGCGTTGTCGTTCGACGTCTGGATCTGATAAGCGAGCGCGCCCGCATCCCAGTACAGATCGACGTGATCGATGCGCTTCACCGCGCCGAGATCCACGGAGATCCATTGCGAACCGACACCGGCGCCTTCCGGCGAATCCCAGCGCGTGCCCGTGGTGTTGCCGTCGAACGCCTTGTCCGGCGTGAGCGACGCGTTGTAGCTCGCCGACGCAGCGGCCGGATGCCCCTGCGACAGCAGCACCGGCTGCGCGGCGGCCGGGCCGCCGTAATAGCTCGCCCCGAGCTTGGCCTTCGTCGTGTCGGCATTCACGCCGAACTGCGACAGGCTCCAGCGCTGGCCGGTCGTCACGTCACCGACGTAGAGCTGATAACCGCCCGCCGTCGTCGACGAGAAGAACACGTAGTTCGTGCCGTTCACCGGTGCCGGATCCGAGTTGTTGCTCACGCAGTCGTTGATCGGCAACGCGTTCGGCGTCGACGCCGGGTCCGCGGTCTTCGTATAGATCTGGTCGGCCTGGCCGCTGTCTTTCCAGCGCGCGTAGAACACCATGCCGTCCGCACGCACGATCGGGTAGTACGTCTGCAGCCCGGCCGGATTGTCGAACGTCGCGGTCGCGCCGGTCGCGAGCGTGCGCTTCATCAGCCCCATGTTCGCGCCGGTGCCCGTCGCGTAGTACACGGCGCTCGAATCGGGCGCGAGATACGGCATCGAATACTCGGCGCCGGCCGGCGCGTTCGTCAGGCTCACGACCGACGTGAACGCCGGGCCCGCGCTCGTGTACGACAGCGTCGCCTGCTTGACGTCGCCGTTCTGCTTGAACACGAGCGTCTTGCCGTCGGCGCTGAACTTCGGATCCTCGTTGCGCGTGGCGCCCGTGCTGTTCGTGAGGTTGACGGGCGGCGTGCCGGCGCCGAGCTGCAGCATGAACACGTTCCATGCGCCGTTGCTGATGCCCATGAACGCGAGCCACTTGCCGTCGGGGCTGAACACGCCGTTCATCGGATCGGTGATACCCCACGTGCTCTTGCTCAGTTGCGTCAGCGTATGGGCCGAGAAGTCGTAGAGGAACAGCTGGCTCGTGCCGTCGCCGTACTTCACGTAGCTGTGGTAGACGAGCTTGCCGGTCAGTGCGGCGGGGAACGTCGCGTTCGGCTGGGCGGCGGGATTGCTGATGCAGGCGGCCGTTGCGATGCCGCTCGACAGGTTGAGGGCGATGCCGGCCACGAGGCCGGCGACGAGAGTCTTCAATTTCACGCTGAATGATTCCGGGCAAGGTTGTGACGCCGCAGAAAAGGTCCCGCGCAGGATGTGCGCGGGCCTGGAATCCGCCGTCGGGCAGCGTCGATTCCGGTCGGTCGGACATCGGGAACGCAGATTGCTCGAGAGCATGCCGGCTTGTCAGACGAAAGAAAAGAATCAGAGCCCGGCAAAAACATGCGGATCAGCAATTGGGGGCGCGCTTGCACGCGACGGGTGCCGTGCTACTCTTTTTCGGCAAGGCCCCGATCGGGCGGAGGGCTGGCATGAAGCGATACGCTGTGCTCGCACGAACGATCGCCGACGCAATCCACCGCGGCGACCTGCCGCCCGGTGCGCGCATCCCCACCGTGCGCATGGCCTGCCGCGTGTATGGCGTGAGCCCGTCCACCGTGTTTCGCGCGTACTACGCGCTCGAAGGCGAGGGTCTGATCGTCGCGCGGGCCCGATCCGGTTATTTCGTTGCGAACCTCGAAGACAAGCGCGTGCGGTTCGCCCACGATCCGCCGCGCAAGCCGGCCGCCGAACCAACCGGCGACGACGATGTGCTGTTCCGCCTGCTCGACTCGCTCAAACGCGACGAGATTGTTCCGCTCGGCTCGGCCTTCGCCAGTTATTCCCTGTTCCCGATGAGCAGCCTGTGGCGCGCGATGGCGTCGGCGGCCCGCAACATGGATCGCACGGCGCTGCTGTCCGGCTTGCCGCCCGGCTACGACACGCTGCGCCGCCAGATCGCGCTGCGCTACCTGAACGCAGGCGCGGCGTTGCCGATGGACGAGATCGTCATCACGACCGGCGCGCTCGACGCGCTGACGCTCAGCCTGCAGGCACTGACCCGCCCGGGCGATATCGTCGCGATCGAGCGACCGGCATTCCACGCGGCCCTCGAGGCCGTGCAGCGCCTGCACCTGAAGGCCGTCGAGATTCCGGTCGACCCGCGCACCGGCCTCGATCTCGATGCGCTCGAAACGGCGCTCGATACGCATCCGGTGCGGGCATGCTGGTTCATGACGTCGTTCCACAACCCGACCGGCGCGACGCTGACCGACGAGCGCAAACGCGAGCTGATCGACCTGCTCACGGCGCGCGGCGTGCCGCTGATCGAGGATGACGTCTACGGCGAGCTGCATTTCGGAACGGCACCCACGCGCCCCGCCAAACTGTATGACGACAGCGGGCTCGTCCTGCATTGCGGTTCGTTCTCGAAATGCCTCGCACCCGGGTTCCGGATCGGCTGGGTCGCGGCCGGACGCTACGTGCGGCAGATCCGTCAGGCTAAAGGCGCGAGCGCGCCGGCGGCCGACGTGCCCGCGCAGATGGCGATTTCGAACTACCTGCGCGACGGTGCGTACGACCGCTTCCTGCGCAAGCTGCGCCGCAATCTCGCCGCGCACCAGGCGCAGATGCTGGCGGCCGTGCAGACGTATTTTCCGGACGGCACCGAAGTGTTCGCGCCGCACGGCGGGTATTTCCTGTGGATCGAACTGCCGCCGCGCGTCGATGCGATGCACCTGTTCGACGATGCGATGGAAAACGGCGTCAGCATCGCGCCGGGGCCGATCTTTTCCGCAACCGGCGGATTCCGCCGCTATCTTCGGCTCAATTACGGCCGGCCGTGGACACCGGCCGTCGAGCACGCGATGGAGACCATCGGGACGCTCGCGGCCCGGCAGCGGCAGGACGGATAGCACGAAACGTGCACGTCGCGATGCTCCTTTTTGCGCATTGCGTTTCACACGCAGGCGACCAAGAATGAAGCGGAAGGTAACCGCGGAAGAACGTGCTCCGCTCACCCGACGTCACGGAGAATCCCATGAGCACCGCATGTGCACGACCGTCGACGATGCACGCGCCGCCGGATTCCGGCACGGGCCGATCGGTTGCCTTGCAGGAAAGCGTCATGTCGACCGGCGAACGTTCGCCTCGTTGACGGCGCCTGCCCGCTTCCGGCGATGCGAGTCCTGCCCAATCGGACGTTCCGCGCACGCGACGACTGGCGCGCGATCCTGAACGCGCGAGCCGACGCGCGGCGCACTGCCGGCTGCCGCTGCAGGGAATGCGGCTTCGTGGCCTTCCGCGCGCTCGAGCATTGCCCCGTGTGCGGCCAGTGGAACTGGCCGTTCGATCCGGTTCGCCGCACGCCGGACGACGCGCATACCATGCACGCGGTGCAGCGCTTCGATACGTGGTCGTCGCGCGTCGCGCGGACGCTTCGCAACGCGGCGTTCCGGCGGCCGCGCGCATCGAGCGCGCCGATCCTGAGCATCCTGACGCTCGTGCTGCTGGTCGGCGGCTACGTGATGGTCGACCGGACGTGCAATGCCGATCCGGTCTGTCGCGGCTCGAACATATCGGGCGCGACGGCGAGCGATGCGGGTGCGTACGTGTCGAACGATCCCGTGCTGCCGGTCCTGCCGGCGCCCGCCTATCCGTTTCATTCGACTGATGGAACCCAGGTGGCGGCCGCGCGACAGCGCAGCCCGGATGGCGGCGAAGCCGCCCAGACCACAGTCGCGCGGGCCGCGCCGGCCATCCGTGCACCCGATCGGCCGCATGCCGCCACCACGGTTCGGGTCGCCGACCCGAAAGCCGGTCGCAATGCCGCGCATCGCGCCCGCACATTCCACCGAGTGAGCGCACACACCCCACACACCGCGCGTGCGCGACGCACCACCACCGCCAGCAATACACAACTCGCCCAGCTCTATCGCGGCCACTGAGCGCGCACGCGCCGTCCGTGCGCACGCTTGCGTCGATTCATTTTTCTAAACCGCCCCTCGCAAAACCTCGTTTGCGCCGCGACGCACGCGTGACATTCAATGGATCATTCGCCCGCGCCGGCGCGTATCGCGTTCCGGCTACTCACCCGATCCACCGAACGGAGTCGTCGATGAATGCACTACAGCTCGTGACCCTTGCTGCCATCTGGGGCGCGTCCTTCCTGTTCATGCGCATGGGTGCACCGGAATTCGGCGTGGTCCCGCTGATCGCGCTGCGCGTCGCGATCGCGGCCGTGCTGTTGTCGCCGGTGCTGCGCAACGCGCAGGCGCGACAGGAATTCCGCTCGCACGTCGTGCCGCTGTTCGTCGTCGGCATCGCGAACTCGGCGCTGCCGTTCTGCCTGCTGACCTACGCGGCGCTGTTCGTGACGGCCGGCACCGATTCGATCCTGAATGCGACGACACCGTTGTGGACCGCGATCGTCGCATTCGCATGGCTGCGTACACCGCTGACGAAACCCCAGGCGATCGGCCTCGCGCTGGGCTTTGCCGGTGTCGTCGTGCTCGCCGGCTCCGCGGTCGGCGCCGGCACGCCCGGCGCACCGCGCGCGATCGCCGCCGCGATGCTCGCGACGCTGTCGTACGGGTTCGCCGCGCATTACTCGAAGCGCAAGCTGGCGAATGTCAGGCCGTTCGTGTCGGCGTTCGGCAGCCAGGTGTTCGCGGCGGTCGCGCTCGTGCCGCTCGCGCTGCCGATGTGGCCGCACGGCCCCGTTCACGCGTCCGCGTGGATCGCGGTGGTGCTGCTCGGCGCGATCTGCACGGCCGTCGCCTACCTGCTGTATTTCGGGCTGATCCGCAATGCGGGCGCGCAATATGCGGCGTCGGTCACGTTCCTGATCCCGATCTTCGGTGTCGTATGGGGCGCGATCTTCCTGCACGAGACGATCACCGCGCAGACGGTCGCCGGGTGCGCGATCATCCTGCTCGGCACCGCGCTCGCGACCGGCAAGCTCAAGGGACTCGCGGCCGCCGCCGTGCGCGGGTCACGCCAGTAGATCGCGCGGGCCGTCGTCGCCACCGCCGATCTCGCTCGCGAGCCAGTCGCGGAACGCGGCGATCTTCCATTCGTGCCGGCGCGCTTCGCTGCACACGACGTAATAGGACAGTTCGGTCGGCCAGGGCCGCGCGAGCACGCGCACCAGCCGGCCGGCCGCGACTTCGTCCCGCGCGTAGATGTCGCGCACCAGCGCCATGCCCTGCCCGGCGACCGCCGCCTTGATCAGCAGCGCATCCTCGCTGAAGCTCGCGCCGCGCGGCGCACGGGCATCCTCGATTCCCTGCGCGCGCAGCCACAGCGCCCAGTCGGCGCGGTCCGCGTCCTGCAGCAGCGGATACGACAGGCAGTCGGCCGGCGTGGCGATCGGGCGGGCGGGATCGAGCAGTTGCGGGCTGCAGACGGGCCACAGCTCGGGTGTCCAGATGCGGAACGATGCATGCCCGGGATAATGGCCCAACCCGTGCCGGATCGCGACGTCGACATAGTCGCGACGCAGGTCGACCAGTTGCGCGCGCGTTTCGACGGTGATTTCGATTTCGGGGTATGCGGCATTGAACGCGCCGAGGCGCTGCACGAGCCACGTGTTCGCGAAGGAGGCGGTGGTCGTCACGGCGAGGCGGACGATGCGCCGATTGGCACCGTGCACGTTCGCCCACGCGGCCTCGATCTCGTTGAAGCCGCCGGCGAGCTGATCGAACAGCGCGCGACCCGTGCCGGTCAGCTCGAGCTCGCGGCCGGTGCGCTCGAACAGGCGCACGGCAAGGCGATCCTCGAGATTGCGGACGTGCTGGCTGACGGCGCCCGGCGAAATGCAGAGCTGGTCGGCCGCCTGCTTCATGCTGGCGCAGCGCGCCACTTCGACGAACGTGTGCAACGCGGCGAGGGGAAGTGACTTGGCCATTCGTGGATTTGGCGCCGGGCGGCCGCGATGGAGTCGGGAACGGGCGACGATTATCGCAGCAATTCCGTGCGGCCGGGATCGGCGGTGCGCAAGCGTTCCGGCCCGCGCGATACCTGCGCGCAACCTGCCCTTCCCCGTGCTTCCTCGGCAAAAACGGGCGACCCGTTTCCGGTGCCGCCCGTTTCGCGTGACGCGCTGCGCGCGTCGAACGCTAGCGCATCACGCCGCCAGCAACCCGTGCGGGTCGATGACGAATTTGCGCGGCGCGCCGCCGTCGAACTTCTTGTAGCCTTCCGGCGCCTGGTCGAGCGAAATCACTTCGACGTTGACGATCTTCGCGATCGGCAGACGGTCGAACAGGATCGCCTGCATCAGGTTGCGGTTGTACTTCAGCACCGGCGTCTGGCCCGTGAAGAACGAGTGCGACTTCGCCCAGCCGAGGCCGAAGCGGATGCTCAGGCTGCCGTGCTGCGCGGCCTTGTCCTTCGCGCCCGGATCGTCCGTCACGTACAGGCCCGGGATGCCGATCGCACCGGCCGGCCGCGTGATTTCCATCAGCGAGTTCAGCACCGTGGCCGGCGCCTCTTCCGCGTGGCCCGACGAGCCGTGGCCGTGCGCCTCGAAGCCGACGCAGTCGACCGCGCAGTCGATCTCGGGGACACCGAGAATCTGCTCGATCTGCTCGCCGAGCGACGCGTCCTTCGACAGGTCGACCGTCTCGAAACCCATCGCCTTCGCGTGCGCGAGGCGTTCCGCGTTCATGTCGCCGACGATCGTCACGGCCGCGCCGAGCAGGCGTGCCGATGCGGCCGCCGCCATCCCGACCGGGCCCGCGCCCGCGATATAGACCGTCGAGCCCGGCTTCACGCCCGCGCTCACCGCGCCGTGATAGCCGGTCGGCAGAATGTCGGACAGGCAGGTCAGGTCGCGGATCTTCGCCATCGCCTGGTCGCGGTCGGGGAATTTCAGCAGGTTGAAATCGGCATACGGCACGAGCACGTACTCGGCCTGGCCGCCGATCCAGCCGCCCATGTCGACGTAGCCATAGGCGCCGCCGGCACGCGACGGGTTCACGTTCAGGCACACGCCCGTATGCGTGTCCTTGCACATCGCGCAGCGGCCGCAAGCGACGTTGAACGGCACCGATACGAGATCGCCGAGCTTGAGCGTTTCGACGTCGCGGCCGATCTCGACCACCTCGCCCGTGATTTCGTGACCGAGCACGAGGCCGACCGGCGCGGTCGTGCGGCCGCGCACCATGTGCTGGTCGGAACCGCAGATGTTCGTGCTGACCACTTTCAGGATCACACCGTGGCCGATCGCGCGGCCGCTCGGATCGACCATCTTCGGATAATCGATTTTCTGGACTTCGACCTGGCCCGGTCCAAGATAGACGACACCTCGATTGCTGCTCATCGTATTGTCTCCATGTCTCGTTGGTGGCGCCGCGGCGCGCCGGCGCCATCCGGCGCACGCGCAACGTGCTGTTCGAGAGTAGTCCCGGAGGCAGGGGCGCCGATGTCTCAAACGCGACACGCGTTTGAACGGCGCCGACATCGATGGCGGAAATGCGAAAGTCGGGCGGGAAACGATGGAAAGGTTTCGCGGGCGGCGTGACGCGCGGGGGCGGGCCGGTCGTCGCGATCGGCCGCCCCTCTCCCGGGCAGGCGCTACCCGCCCTGATTCTCGCGAATGATCGCGGCAGCCGCCGCTTCCGCGTCGCTCGCCACCCCGTCGTGCACGCGCGTGCTGACGGCCGGCGTCGGCGGCTCGCTGTCGAGCGCGTGGCCGTTGCGGTCGTGCGTGTCGACCGTTGCGCGCATCGACAGCCCGACGCGCAGCGGATGCGCGGCGAGATCGCGCGGCTCGAGCGCAATGACGACCGGCACGCGCTGCACGACCTTGATCCAGTTGCCGGCCGCGTTCTGCGACGGCAGCATCGAGAACGCGCTGCCCGTCCCCGCCGAGAAGCCCTGCACACGGCCGCGATAGGTCACGCGCGAGCCGTAGAGATCCGACACGACCTCGACCGGCTGCCCGATGCGCATGTGGCGGATCTGCCCTTCCTTGAAATTCGCCTCGATCCACAGCTGGTCGAGCTGCACGATCGACATCAGCGGCACGCCGGGCCCGACCTGCTGGCCGACCTGCACCGAACGCTGCCCGATCGTGCCGTCGACGGGCGCGACGATCGTCGTGCGCTTCAGGTTGCGGTACGCGAGCTTGAACTGCGCGGCCGCCTGCACGACGGCCGGGTTTTCGTCGACGGGCAGCCTGGTGCCGAGCGCGCGCGCCGCGTCGAGTTGCGCCTGCGCGGCCGCGAGATTCGCCTGCGCACCGGCGACCGCGGCCCGTGCACGCGCGAGCTCCTCGGGTGCGACGATCTCGACCGATGCGCCGGAGCGCGCGGCAAACGCGCGCTGCGCGAGCGACAGGTCGGCGCGCCGTGCGTTCACGGCCTCGACGTACATCGTGTTCGAGATCTTCGCGTTCGCGACCTGCCGTACGGCCTGTGCGAGCTGCGCCTTCGCCTGCGCGAACGCGACGGACGCCTCGGTGTCATCGAGCTTCACGAGCGTCTGGCCGGCGCGCACGGCCTGCGTATCAGCGACCACGACGTCGGTCACCGATCCCGGGATCTGCGCGGCGACCTGGACGATGCTGCCGGCGACGTACGCATCGTCGGTGTCTTCGTAATAACGATCGCTCAGCAACCAGTATGCGATCCATGCAAGCGCGGCCACCAGCACGACCGCGAAGAACACGATGAAGCGCTTGCGACGCGTCGCGCGGCGCGCGTCGAGTGCAGGATCGTTCAGTGCGGCCGGCGGCGCGGCGGTATGTAGGTTGTCGTGGTGCATCAGTCGCTTTGCGTGACGATCAGACGATCGTGCTGGAACAGGGGGATCGGCGGCATGACCGGCAGGCTCGGCGCCGGAGTCGCGGCCGCCGTGCGCGCGGGAACGGGGGTGCCGCGAGGCGTCGCGCCGACGGCCGGCGTGCGTGCCGCGTCGTCGCGTCGTGCGGCCCCGGTATCCGATGCAGCGACGACCTGCGGGACGGACACGCTCCGCGCACGCGCATCGGCGGACGGCCCCGCCACCGATGTGCTCGCGTTCGCGGCGGATGCGGTCGTGGCGGTCGCAGCCGCCATCGCGGGCGCGGCGGGTGCGACGGTCGACGCACCTCGCTTCGCCGCCCCGCTACGCGCCCGATGCGCGGCCGGCGCCTGCGCGACCGTCGCGCCCGCATCGAACCCGCCGCCCAACGCACCGACCAGCCCGACACGCAGCGTGCGCTGCCGGCCGAGCAGCGCGATCAACTGCGCGCGCTCGTCGATCAGCGTGAGATCCGCGACATCCACGTCCTTCTGCATCAGCACGCCGCGCCGGTGGCGGTCGGCCGCGATCTGCACGATCTTTTGCGCGGCCGCGACCGCATCCTGCTGCTGCGCGACGAGCGTCTGCGATGTCTGCAGCGACGTGACGAGTTGCGCGACCTGCCCGAGCGCGTCGTCGACAGTCTTGTTGTACAGCCCGATCGCCACGTCGGCCTGCGCGACGTCCGCACCGAGCTTCGCCTTCAGCCGGCCGCGATCGAAGACCGGCAGCGAGATCGCCGGGCCGACGGAACCGGCGAGCGCGTCGCGCGAGAACAGCGACGCGGGCGTCAGCGCGAACACGCCGCCGAGCGCGACGAGGTTCACGTCCGGATAGAACTGCGCACGCGTCGAATCGGCATTCGCGAACGCGGCTTCGACGCGCAACCGCGCGGCGACGATGTCGGGCCGGCGGCCGAGGAGACCGGCCGGCAGCCGCGCGGGCAGCGCGCCGCCGGCAAATGCGCCGACGCGCGGCCGCTGCAGCGCGAGCCCGCGCTCCGGGCCGCGGCCCGACAGCACGCCGAGCTGCAGTTGCGCGAGCTTGATCTGCTCGTCGTTCTGCGCGATCTGCGCGAGCAGCTTGCTGCGCTTGATCGCGGCATCGCTCGCGTCGTACGCGTTGTCGAGCCCGCGCGCGGTGCGCTCGCGCAGCACGGTCGTCACGCGCTGGCTCACCTTCAGCTTCTGCTGCAGCAGTTCCTGCATCGCATAGGCCTGGTCGAGCTGGCAGTATACGGTGACGATCGCGACCGCCAGCGTGAGCCGCACCTGCTCGGCCTCGACCCGCGCCGCTTCACGCAGCGACATCAGGCTCTTCGTCGCGGCGCGGTTCTTGCCCCACAGGTCGAGCTGGTAGTTGAGCCCGACGAACACCGACGACGGCGATACGTTCGGATCGCCGAAGATCTCGACCGGCACGCGATAGCCGCCGACCGATACGTTGGCGACGTCGTCGCCCGGCTTCGGCATCCGCGCGCGGCTGACCGTTGCGCCGGCCGTGCCCGTCAGCCCCGTCAACGAATCGAACTGCTGAAGCTGCGCCTGCGCGATCCGCAGCCGCGCCTGCGCAACCTGCAGGTCGGGGTTGTTCTGCGATGCCTCGGCGACCAGCGCGTCGAGCTGCGGATCCTGCAACTGCTTCACCCAGTCGGGCGCGGGCCACGCGCCGTTCACGCCGGGGCCGGCCGTCTGCGCGAGCGCATCGTCGGCCGGCGCGTGCAACGACAGCGACGGCAGGAAGCCCGTCGGCACGCATCCGCCCAGTGCCAGCGACACCGCCGCGGCACCGATCACCGCGCCGCCCTTCACGCGATGCGCCCAACCCGCTGCTTGTTTCACACGCCGCATCTCGCTCCTCATCCCTGCTGAATGCGCCGCTCGACGCGCCGCGCCCGCTCGGCCAGCCGCGGCCGCGTGCGCTCGAGCGGGCCGAGCCGGCCGAACAGGCCGTCCGCGATGCCGAACAGGATGCCGGCGAGCTTCGCCCGCTTGTCGCGTTCGACGAGCGCGATCTGCACGACCTGCCACACGGTCAGCAGGTTCGGCACGATCGCCACCGGAAAGCGCAGCCCGTACTGCATCCCGAGCTGCACCGCATTGCGTGCGCTGTAGTAGCGCCGTTGCCACGAGTGATTCATCGACGTCATTTCGAACGGGCCGATCGCGTGACGCTGCTTCGCGCCGATCCGGTGCGGCAGCACCAGCGACGGCACGACATAAAGCGGCACGTTGCGCGCCAGTGCGCGAAAGCTGTACTCGGTGTCGACGTGATCGATGAACAGCGTCTCGTCGAAGCGGCCGAGCACGTCGAACGCATCGCGCGACACGACGCAGCCCGACGAGATCAGGAACGCGCAACGCTGCAGCGGCGCGCCCGGCTCGATACGTAAGCGGCGCAGCCCGATCCCGTTGGTCGAGAGTTCGGGCAGGAAACTGCGCGCGTTCTCGTCGAAAATGCGCGGGCCGGCCAGGAACGCGCGCCCCGCGAGCCCGGCGCAGACGTCGCGCATCGCGGGGAAATACGCGGCGGGCACGGACGAATCCTGGTCGAACAGCGCGACGGCATCGACGCGGTCGCGAAACAGCGCCGCGAGGCCCGCGTTGTACGCGCCGGCAATGCCGCCGCGATTGCCGTGATGCAGCAGCGCGATGCCCTCGCGCGCGCACAGCTCGCGGGCCCGCGCATCGGGCTGCGGCGTGTTGTCGACGACGAGCAGCGCATCGCACGCGTGCCGCCAGGTGCCGAGCGCGTCGAGCTGCGCGTCGCTCGGGTGATACAGGATCACGAGTGCGCCGAGTGTCGTCATGTTCCTCTCCTCAATGCCCGAACGACGCGGCCGCGCCACGCTTCGGCCGCGTCAGCCACATCATCGCCGCGAGTGCGAGACACGTCATGCTCGCCATCCAGAACATGTCGTTGGTCGCCATCATGTAGGCCTGCTGCATCACGACCTGGTGCAGCGTCGTCAGCTCGCGCACGCCGTCCACGCCCATCGCGTTCAGCGTGTGCACGAAGCGCTGCGTGTTCGCCGATGCGTGCGTGACGGATTGCGACACGACGTCGTAGTGATAGGTCGCGCGGTTGTCCCACAGCGTCACGCTCATCGCGGTGCCGAACGCGGCCGACAGCGTGCGCAGGAAGTTCGACAGGCTCGACGCGGCGGCGAGCCTGTCGTCCGGAATACGCGACAGCGTCGCGGCCGTCAGCGGAATGAAGAAGCACGGCAGCCCGATCCCCTGGATCAGCCCCGGCGCGGCGATCTGCGCGAACGTCATCTTCAGCGTGAAATGCGCATCCCACACGAGCACGGCCGCGAACACGAGGAAGCCGAAGGTCGCGAGCACGCGCGCGTCGAAGCGGTGCGCATGCAGCCCGACGAGGATCGAGAACACCAGCGCGAGCACGCCGAGCGACGCTGTCGCGAGCCCCGCGTGAAACGCGTTGTAGCCCATCACGGCCTGCATCCACAGCGGAAACACGACGCCGACCACCGAGAAGCTCATCATCCCGAGCGAGATGATCAGCACGCAGAACGAGAACGTGCGATCGCGGAACAGGCTCAGGTCGACGACGGGATGCGCCTCGCCCGCCTCCCAGATCAGCAGCGACACGATCGCGAGCCCCGCGACCACCGCCAGCGTGACGATCAGCGGCGAACCGAACCAGCCGCGATCATGGCCGAGATCGAGCATCGCCTGCAGCGAGCCGACGCCGATCACGAGCAGCACGATGCCCGGCACGTCGATCGGGCCGGCCGTGCCGCGTTGCGCGTCGGGGCGCAGCATCGCGGTGCAGACCGCGAACGAGAACAGCCCGATCGGCAGGTTGATCAGGAAGATCCACGGCCACGAGAAGTTGTCGACGATCCAGCCGCCGACCACCGGCCCGAAGATCGGCGCGAGCAGCACCGTCATCGCCCACAGCGCGAGCGCGATCGTGCGCTTGTCCGGCGGAAACGTGCGCAGCAGGATCGTCTGCGACAGCGGCACCATCGGCCCCGAGCACAGCCCCTGCAGCGCACGGCAGATCACGAGCACGTGCAGGTCGCGCGCGAGCCCGCACAGCAGCGACGTCAGCGTGAACAGCAGCACCGCGCCGACGAACAGCCGCAGTTCGCCGACGCGGCGCGCGAGCCAGCCCGTCAGCGGCACCGCGATCGCGGCCGCGACCGAATACGAACTGATCACCCACGTGCCCTGGCTGTTCGATACGCCGAGACTGCCGGAGATCGCCGGCACCGCGACGTTCGTCACGGTCGAGTCGAGCACCTCGATGAAGGTCGCAAGCGACAGCGCGAACGTCAGCAGCGCGAGCCGGATGCCGCGCACCGGTTGCGCGGCCGGTTCCGACGCCGGGGCCGGCGCATCGAACGTGGACGCCGCGACGGGCCCGTCGTGAAGCGGCGACGCGGTGCTCATGCGCCGGCCACCGCGGCTTCGGGCCGTGCGGCTGGCCGCCCGCGCGGCGGCGCGAACCGCTCGATGAAATCGGCGGCGGCGGCGCAGCCGTCCCGCTCGGCCGCCAGCCGTGCGCGTGTACGCGCCGCGTGCGCCGCAAACGCGGGCTCGCCGAGCACGCGCGCGAGCGCCGCGCCTAGGCGCGCACCGTCGATCGGGCCGTCGGCCCGCACGCCGCAGCCGCTCGCGGCAACCCGTTGCGCGTTGTCGAACTGGTCGTGCGCGAACGGCGTGACGACCTGCGCGATCCCGGCTTCGAACGCGAGCGCCGCCGTGCCGATCCCGCCGTGATGCACGAGCGCGCGGCAGCGCGGCAGCAGCGTGCGCATCGGCACGAAGCGGCGCACGAGCAAACGGTCGCCGTCCGGCGCCGCATCGTGCGGCGTCAGCAGGATCCCGCGCGCGCCGGTCGCGCGCAGCGCGTCCGCCACCGCGCGCGCGTAGGCCGCGTGATCGACGCGTGTCGAACCGGCCGTGAACACGACCGGGGGCTCGCCGGCCGCGAGAAACGCATCGAGTGCCACATCGTCGTCGGGAGTCGCAATATCGTTGAACAACGGAAAACCGCTTTGCAGATGATTCGACGGCCAGTCCGGCTGCGGCGGCGCGAACCAGCCGGGAAACAGGCACAGCACGCCGTCGGTGGAATGCAGCCAGCGGCCCAGCACGCGCCGCGCGGGCGCGAGCCCGAGATCGCGGCGCACCGCGTTGAGCGCGGGGCCGCATGTGCGATCGAGCACCTGGCGCTCGATCAGCGTCATCAGCGCCGATTTCACGGGCAGCGGCCAACGCGCGGGAATCGTCAGGCGCGGGTGGGTCGGCGGCGCATGCGCGGACAGCAGCGTCGACGGCGACACCTGCACCGACACGTACGGCGTGCCGTGCAGCTCCTGCATGAAGCGCGCGGAGAACGCCCACAGCGTGCCGACGAGCACCGTGTCGCCGTCGGCCAGCGCACGCAGCGCGTCGTAGTGCGGGCGCAGCGTCGGTGCGATCACCTGCCACAGCGTGCGAAACGACGTGCGCGAATCCCACAGCGCGGGGTTCGCCATCGCGGCCTCGTATTCGGCCACAGTGCCGATCGGCACGAATTCGAACCCGCAATGGCGCACGGCCGCCTCGAACGGCGCGTGCGTGCAGAACACGACGTCGTGACCGCGCGCCGCGAGCGTGCGCGCGACGCCGAGCAGCGGATGCACGTCGCCCGCCGAGCCGATCGCGGTCACGATCATCTTCGCCATCGCGCGCCTCGCGGGGATCAGTAGAAGCCGGGAATCAGCGCCGCGACCTCGCGGCGATACTGCGTGTATGCCGGCCCGAAATACCCGGTCAGCCAGCTTTCCTCGACGCGCACCTTGTACGCGAGCGACGCGAACACGAGCAGCACGCCGATCGCGCCGCGCCATTCGCCGCCGATCAGCGCGGCGCCGACGAGCGCGATCAGGCAGCCCGTATAGATCGGGTGACGCACGAGCGCGTACGGCCCGGTGCGCACGAGTTCATGGTCTTCCTTCAGCGTGACCGACACGCTCCAGTTCGTGCCGAGATGCAGCCGCGCCCACACCGAGAACAGCAGGCCCGCGACCAGCACCGCGAGCCCGCACTGCGCCTGCAGGCCGAAACGCTGCCAGTCGGGCACGAGTGCCTGCCACGACGGATCGGGCAGGATGATCAGCGCGCCGCCGACGATCAGCGGAATCGACTGCAGCGTGCGCGAGCGCGACGCTTCCTTGCGCACGGTCGCCTTCACGCCTTGCGAAGTGGCGATCCAGTAGGCGAGCCACGCGGCCCACGGAACGACGACGGCGATGGTCTGAACGATATTCACGGCTGGCCTGCCTCGTTGGGATGGGAATTCGGATGCGCGCTGCGTACCGGACGCACGGCGCGCGGCGTCACGACGACAGCGCGTGCATCGGCGCGGGCACGCACGCCTGCGCGGCGGCGAGCGCGATGCCGGCGGCGAGCGACGACTCGCCGCAGAAAAAGTCGAGCAGCGCCGCACGCGTGTATTCGCGCTGCGCGCGGCCTTCGATGTCGAGGAAGTGGCCGGCGTCCGGCACCGTCGCGAACCGCGCGCGCGGCACATGCGCGCCGAGCTGGCGCACGTCGGCGGGCGTCGTGTATTCGTCACGCTCGCCGTTCAGGAACAGGAGCTCGCAGCCGATGTTCGAGAACTCGCTGAGGTAGCGCTCGGGCTGCAGCGACAGGATCTGGTCGACGTGGAACGCGACCTGGTCCTGCTCGTCGCGCGGCAGGCGCGTGAGATAGCGGTAGTTGTACAGCTTCATGATGCGCGGCAGGTAGCGGCCGACGGTGTCGTTCAGCAACTGCGCGGCCTTCAGGTTCTCGCCGGCCGCGATGTGGTCGCGGGCGCGCGTCACGTAGTCGACCATCGCGTCGTTCAGGAACGGCGAGAACGAGCAGATCGCCGCGCGCCGCACGCTCGGGCAGCCGCGTGCGAGCGCGAACAGCGACGCCACGCCGCCCCACGACACCGACACGAGGTAGGCCGGCGCGAAACGCTCGACCAGGTACTGCAGGATCGCGGCTTCGTCGTCTTTCGTCAGGATGAAGCAGCCCGGGTTGTGCTGGCGCGACTGCCCCGCGTACGGCAGATCGAAGCAGATCGTGTTCATCCGCTCGCCGAGATACTGGACGGTCTGCCCGAACGACGCGGTCGTCGCGAGCGCGCCGTTGACGAGCATCGCCGTGTCGAACGCCGGGTCGAACACGTTCCGTTCGACGTAGACCTTCAGACCATTCGGTAGCGGGACCACGTGTTTTTCGGTCAGCATCGTCGTTCTCCGGTGGATGCGGCGTCTCGACGTCGCGGCATGCTGCAGGTGCGCAATGGCTGCGCCGGTTTTCGCGCGCAATCCGAATCGCGCGATTGGCCAATGCACCGCGGCAATACCGGCGGCATCGATTCATTCCTCGTAGTGCGGCGCCATACTAATACGGACAATATTACTGACTCAAGTCATTCCAACGATACCCTCTACTCTGTCAGGAAATACCGCCGCTTCAAATTATTCCGCCATTTTTTATGGTAAGCGGAATCCTTTCGAGGGTGATCGCAATCGTTTGCGGAGCGCCGGCCGAACCCCGCCCTACCATGAGATATTCATTTAAATTCAATAACTTGAACCGTTTAATTCGCCTATTTAAAACGAATTTTCATGAATGAAACGTGACGTCGTTTCTTCGACCGGCTTCCATATTTCACCGAATATCACACAGCTCAATATTCTTTCATTCCGTAATCGCTTCGACACCCGCAACGATTAACCGGATTGATCGCCGACTTCAGAAAGCGTTTTAAACAAACTTCTGTTTTCTTAACCATCTTTCGATTATTTTTCCGCACCTGCACAACGCACGGCCGACTGCCCTTTCGTCTGCCCGGCACACGCCATCACCGTCAGACCCCGATTTTTTGTTGATTGAACGATCAATAAAAAACCGCTAAGCTCTCGACTTCCATGGACGGCCCGTCCGGGCGAAGGGAGTCGCGATGCCGAAAGTCGGAATGCGGGAGATTCGCCGCGCACAGTTGATCGACGCCACGCTGCGTTCGATCGACGAAGCGGGCCTGCCCGGCACGACGCTCGCGTCCGTCGCGCAGCGCGCGAACATCTCGACGGGTATCGTCAGCCACTACTTCGGTGACAAGGACGGCCTGCTCGAAGCGACGATGCGGCACGTGCTGCGCGACCTGTGGTCGGCCACCACGCGCCGCCGCGTGGCGGCACGCAAGGACCCGCGCTCGCGGCTGCGCGCGATCGCCGCCGCGAACTTCGACGACACACAGGTGAGCGCGCCCGTCATGAAGACGTGGCTCGCGTTCTGGTCGCAGAGCATGCACGACCCGATGCTCAAGCGCCTGCAGCACGTCAACACGCGGCGCCTCCATTCGAACCTGTGCGCGGAATTCGCGAAGGCGTTGCCCCGCACGCAGGCGCGCGAGGCCGCCGGCGGCCTCGCCGCGCTGATCGACGGCCTGTGGCTGCGCGGCGCACTCGCCGGCGGCCCGATCGACACCCGGGCTGCATTGAAGCTCGCCCACGATTACATCGACCTGCTGCTCGCGTCCGACTGACGCGCGACGCAGTCGCCCTCAAGGAGATCCTCATGTCCGTATTCGGTTTGCAGCGCCTCTACATCGGTGGCGGTTACGTCGACGCCACGAGCGGCAAGACTTTCGACACCTTCGATCCCGCCACCGGCGAACTGCTCGCGCAGGTGCAGCAGGCCAGCGCGGCCGACGTCGATCGCGCGGTTGCATCCGCGCAGGAAGGCCAGCGTGAATGGGCCGCGATGACCGCGATGCAGCGCTCGCGCATCCTGCGCCGCGCGGTCGACCTGCTGCGCGAGCGCAACGACGAACTCGCGGCGCTGGAAACGCGCGACACGGGCAAGCCGATCGCCGAGACGCTCGCGGTCGACATCGTCACCGGCGCGGACGTGATCGAGTACTACGCGGGCCTCGCCACCGCGATCGAAGGGCTGCAGGTGCCGCTGCGCGCCGAATCGTTCGTCTACACGCGGCGCGAGCCGCTCGGCGTGTGCGCGGGCATCGGCGCATGGAACTACCCGATCCAGATCGCGTGCTGGAAGACGGCGCCCGCGCTCGCGGCCGGCAACGCGATGGTGTTCAAGCCGAGCGAAGTCACGCCGCTCACCGCGCTGAAGCTCGCGGAAATCTACACGGAAGCCGGCGTGCCGGCCGGCGTGTTCAACGTCGTGCAGGGCGACGGCTCGGTCGGCGCGCTGCTGACGGGCCATCCGGACATCGCGAAGGTGTCGTTCACCGGCGGCGTCGAGACGGGCAAGAAGGTGATGTCGCTGGCCGGCGCATCGTCGCTGAAGGAAGTGACGATGGAGCTCGGCGGCAAGTCGCCGCTGATCGTGTTCGACGATGCGGATCTCGACCGCGCGGCCGACATCGCGGTCACTGCCAACTTCTTCAGCTCGGGCCAGGTCTGCACGAACGGCACGCGCGTGTTCGTGCACCGTTCGGTCAAGGACGCGTTCACGCAGAAGGTGCTCGAACGCGTGAAGCGCATCCGCGTGGGCAAGCCGACCGACGCCGACACCAATTTCGGCCCGCTCGTCTCGGCTGCGCAGCTCGACAAGGTGCTCGGCTTCATCGAAAGCGGCAAGGCCGAAGGCGCGAAGCTGCTCGCCGGCGGCACGCGCCTGACAGACGGCCACTTCGGCGGCGGCCAGTACGTCGCGCCGACCGTGTTCGGCGATTGCCGCGACGACATGAAGATCGTCCGCGAGGAAATCTTCGGGCCGGTGATGAGCATCCTCGATTTCGAATCGGAAGACGAAGTGATCGCCCGCGCGAACGATACGCACTACGGGCTCGCAGCCGGCGTGGTGACGGAGAACCTGTCGCGCGCCCACCGCACGATCCATCGCCTCGAAGCCGGCATCTGCTGGATCAACACGTGGGGCGAATCGCCGGCCGAGATGCCGGTTGGCGGATACAAGCAATCCGGTGTCGGACGCGAGAACGGCATCACGACGCTCGAGCACTACACTCGAATCAAGTCGGTGCAGGTCGAGCTCGGCCGCTACAACCCGGTGTTTTAAGGATCACGAAAGGAGATTGACCGTCATGACGACACGCGAATACGACTACATCATCTGCGGCGCGGGTTCCGCGGGCAACGTGCTCGCAACGCGCCTGACGGAAGATCCGGACGTGACGGTGCTGCTGCTCGAAGCGGGCGGCCCCGACTACCGCTTCGACTTCCGCACGCAGATGCCGGCGGCACTCGCCTATCCGCTGCAGGGCCGCCGCTACAACTGGGCGTACGAAACCGACCCCGAGCCGCACATGGACAACCGCCGGATGGAATGCGGGCGCGGCAAGGGGCTCGGCGGCTCGTCGCTGATCAACGGGATGTGCTACATCCGCGGCAACGCGCTCGACTACGACAACTGGTCGACGCACAAGGGCCTCGAGAACTGGACGTATCTCGACTGCCTGCCGTACTTCAAGAAAGCCGAGACGCGCGACGTCGGCCCGAACGACTATCACGGCGGCAGCGGCCCCGTGTCGGTCACGACCAGCAAGCCGGGCGTGAACCCGCTGTTCGAGGCGATGGTCGACGCGGGTGTGCAGGCCGGCTATCCGCGCACCGACGACCTGAACGGCTATCAGCAGGAAGGCTTCGGCCCGATGGACCGCACCGTCACGCCGAAGGGCCGCCGGGCGAGCACCGCGCGCGGCTACCTCGACCAGGCGCGTGCACGGCCGAACCTCGAGATCGTCACGCATGCGCTCGCCGATCGCATCCTGTTCGACGGCAAGCGCGCATCGGGCGTCACGTACCTGCGCGGCAACGAACGCGCAACCGCGCACGCGCGCCGCGAAGTGCTCGTGTGCAGCGGCGCGATCGCGTCCCCGCAACTGCTGCAGCGCTCGGGCGTCGGCCCCGGCGCGTGGCTGAAGGAACTCGACATTCCCGTCGTGCTCGACCTGCCCGGCGTCGGCCAGAACCTGCAGGATCACCTGGAGATGTACATCCAGTACGAGTGCAAGGAACCCGTCTCCCTGTACCCGGCGCTGAAGTGGTGGAACCAGCCGAAGATCGGCCTCGAATGGATGCTGAACGGTACGGGCCTCGGCGCGAGCAACCACTTCGAGGCGGGCGGCTTCATCCGCACGCGCGACGACGACCTGTGGCCGAACATCCAGTACCACTTCCTGCCGGTGGCAATCAACTACAACGGCTCGAACGCGATCGAGATGCACGGCTTCCAGGCGCACGTGGGCTCGATGCGCTCGCCGAGCCGCGGCCGCGTGAAGCTGCGCTCGCGCGATCCGAACCAGCATCCGAGCATCCTGTTCAACTACATGGCCGAAGCGCTCGACTGGCGCGAGTTCCGCGATGCGATCCGCGCGACGCGTGAAATCATGCGGCAACCCGCGCTCGACCGCTATCGCGGCCGCGAGCTGAACCCGGGCGCCGATTGCAAGACCGACAAGGAACTCGACGCGTTCGTGCGGGCCCGCGCGGAAACCGCGTTCCATCCGTCGTGCTCGTGCAAGATGGGTTACGACGATATGGCGGTGGTCGATGAAGAAGGCCGCGTGCACGGGCTGGAAGGGCTGCGTGTGGTCGATGCGTCGATCATGCCGATCATCACGACCGGTAACCTCAATGCGCCGACGATCATGATCGCGGAGAAAATCGCGGACAAGATTCGTGGCAAGCAACCGCTCGCTCGCGTGGACGTGCCCTACTTCGTCGCGAACGGGGCGATGGCGCGGAATGTCGCGAAGGCCGTGCGGCAGCCGGAGACGGTTTGACGACGGCGGCCGTGTTGCCCGGCCGCCCAAAAAGAAACGCCGCCGACGGTCCCCGTCGGCGGCGTTTTTCCTTTCCGGCTCAGCCGCTATTGACCTCCTGCCGTAACCGCTCGACATCCACGCGCTTCAGATAGTTCGTGATGTTCTGCCAGATCGGATGGAACCCGTAGCCGCCATGCTGCAGCTCGTCGAGCGCCTGCTCGCGCGTCCAGCCCTGGTACACCATCCGGTACAACGCCGACACGAGGCCGGTACGATCGGCGCCGTGCTGGCAGTGGATCAGCACCGGGCCGTCCTGGTCTGCCGTACGCAGCGCCTTCAGCGCCGCGACCATGTCTTCGTCGCGGATGTCCCAGGTGTTGATCCGGATGCGCTGCATCTTGATCTGCGTGCCGGCCAGGATGCTGTCGTCCGCGTGAAACGAACGGAAGCTGATGACCTTGCGAATGCCGAGCTTCTGCAGTTCCGGCACATCCGCGCGCGACAGCTGCGCACTGCGGTACAGCGTCGGCGTGATCCGATGCAGGTTGTTCACATGCGCATCGGTCACACCCTGCGCCCATTTGATCGGCCTCGGCCGGGCGGACACCTCGGAGGCCGGGTCCGCATGGGCCGGCTGCACGAGCCCGGCGAGCGTGACGGAAAGCACGGCAATGAAGGCGAGTTTCATGTCGGGTCGGGGATCAGTAGAACGCGCGCTTGCGCTCGCGGGAAAGAATGAACAGCACGATCGCGGCGGCGCTCATCGTCCAGTAGTCGGTCGGTGCCACGCCGAACCAATGGATATGCCACGGCACGTTGGCCGGATTGAAACGGGCGAGACCGTAGGCCGGATTCAGCACGAACCACAGGAAATCTTCGGTCAGCCAGAACACCATGATGCACGCGACGATCCGCGCTTCGATGCGCCACGACCACCGTCCGTTGAACACGGCCGGCCAGTGAAAGAACAGCGCGACGAACGGGAACACCCACGCGTGGTAGCCGGTCATCGGCCGCCCGCCCCAGAAGATGTCGAGCAGCCAGTGATGCTCGATGCGCCACGTCGGCAGGTTGGCCGCCCAGCCCGCGCTGCCTTCGATCTGGATCTCCACGTTCGCGAAGAAATACGCGAGCAACACGACCCATGCAACGACAAACAGCGTATGGCGCGTCGGCACGAAGCGCGCGCCGCTCATGCGGCAGGCTCCAGGCCCAGCACGCGATCGAGCACGAAGCGGCCGGCGAGCGGCCGGCCGAGCGGCGCGAGGCGGCGGCGCATGTCGGCGAGACGCTCCGGCGCCTGCAGCAGCGCGCGGATCCGGTAGACGAGCGCGTCGTCGTCGATCGCCTTCAGCGCGACACCCTGTTCGAGCAGGAAATCCGCATTGCGCTCTTCCTGGCCCGGAATCGGCGAGTTGACGATCATCGGCAACTGCATCGCGAGACATTCGGACGTCGTCAGGCCGCCCGGCTTCGTGATGACGAGGTCGGCGCAGGCCATCAGGCGCTCGACCTGCTGCGTGAAGCCCTGCGGAAACAACCGGCCCGGATGTTGCGCGGCCAGTTCCTGCAACGATGCCAGCATCGCCTCGTTCTTGCCGGCCAGCGCGATCAGCTGGAAGTCGGCATCCATCCCGAGCAGGCGCGCCGCCAGCACGTCGAGCCCGCCGAGGCCCGCGCCGCCGGACATCATCAGGAAGGTCGGGCGCGCGGGATCGAGACCGTACTCGGCCGCGCAGGCCGCGCGATCGAGAGGCTGACCGAACGCCGGCATGATCGGGATGCCGCTGACGTGCACCGTTTCAGGCGCCATGCCGCGGGCATGCATGCGCCACGCGATCTCGTCGTTGGCCGCGAAATAACCGCGCATGTTCGGCACGACCCACATGCTGTGCAGGTCGAAATCGGTGACCTGCACCCACACCGGCGTGTCGATGCGCTCCTTGCGGATCTCGCGCGACAGCAGTTCGGCCGGCAGGAAGTGCGTGCAGATGATCGCGTCGGGGCGCTGGCGTTCGATCTCCGCGAGCAGCGCCCGGCAATTGAGCCGCTCGATCGCACGCCGGATCTTCTGCGACGGGGCGGCGGGATCGACTTCGTCCGTCTTCTGGTACAGGTAGCCCCACAGCGCCGGCTGGCTGCTGACGAGCTTGATGTAGAGATCGGTGTACAGCTTGCGGAAGCCGGTGGACACGAAATCCATCACGTCCAGGTGGGTGGCTTCGATGCCGGCGGGATGGTGGTCGGCGAATGCGCGGATCGCTTCGGCCGCTCGGGTATGGCCGGCGCCGGCGCTGACGCTCAGGAGGAGGATTTTCTTGTTTTGCTTTGACATCTGACTGACCGTTTCGATGAAGGTGGTCGGAACGCGGGTTCGCGGCGGCGCTCTCACACTGCGGCTGTTTGCGTCCGGCTTACAGCAAGCTTGGCAGATCTTCGGCGACGCGGGCGGGCAGTGACGTCGAAGCGGTCGCCGGCATCGTTTGCGGAATCATACTGCGTTCGGGCGATGGCACCGGAATCGGGGCGCGCAGGCGGGATGGATGGTGCGGTGTGCGGTGTGCGGTGTGCGGTGTGCGGTGTGCGGTGTACGGTGTACGGTGTACGGTGTACGGTGTACGGTGTACGGTGTACGGTGTACGGTGTACGGTGTACGGTGTACGGTGTACGGTGTACGGTGTACGGTGTACGGTGTACGGTGTACGGTGTACGGCCAGTGTGGACTGCTGACGGCATGTCGGCTCGGCGCGCTGCCTCCCGATGCCCGTTCGCGTGAGCGAACGGGGTCCGGCATGGCGCGCGAATCAGGATGCGCGTCCACAAATCGTTTGGCATCCTTGCGGATTACTTCGGAAGAGGCTTCGGAAAAGCTGGCGCGTCAGCCGGCCTTGCCCCCTTGCTCGTGGAATCAGGGCGCTACACCGGCCTGCTTCCGCATCCGCTTCCCGCGGACGATCGGATTCCATCGCGATGTCAGGCTCATTGCGCCACGCAGGCGGTCGAATGCGATGTCCTCCTTCGGCCCGAAGCGATTGACCGCCGGCCACGCGAGCACGTGATCGAGGCATGCCTGCCACTCGTCGCCATGAAAACGGCGACCGATTTCCCGCACGGCGTCAGGCGCTGCGATCGCGATACCCGCCAGCAGGTAATAAGCCCAAAAGCTGCCCGCGCCGACGAGTCGATCCAGCCTGCACACGGACAACGCCGCGAGCACCCCGTCCACCGACGCCAGATCGGCGCGATGCGTGCGGATCGCCCGCGCAACGAGGTTGTGCTGACCGCCATACGCGGCGATGGAGGCCCCGTCGCCGGCGGCGAGCACGGCCGAGAACGTCACGAGCGCAGCCATCTCGTCGATACGCGATGCATCGTCACGTGGCCCGCATACACGCAGCACGATCGCGTCGATGACGGCGCCCGGCAGGGTCGACGTTTCTCCGCTCGCCGCCGCGATGACGGCGAGCCTTTCTCTCGGATTCTTCGCAGGCAGCGTGTCGCCCTGCGCGCCCGTCTCATGTGCGGTGCATGTGCCGGCATCCCCCCCGCTGCATTCGAGACCGCCGGAAATCCGCCCGAGTGCGGCCCAGCCGACATCGGGATCGTCGAATGCGCACGCATCGATCACGCCGTGCGCGGTGTCGAACACGGCACGCGAGCCGGGGCAGCAGCGTTCGGCTTCGGCGAGTTGCCGTATCGAAGGCACATGCGAGCATGCGCCGCGCGGGTCGGTCAGGTCGCATTCGCAGGCGCCGCCGTCCGATGCGATCCACGGCGCGAGCCCCTGAAGCACGGCCGTTGCGTCACGCGACAGATTCGCGCCTGTCCGCATCCGTATCGCCTGCGACGCGGCGACGGTCGTGTCGCCACTGTCAGCCGCCATCGCTACACAAGCGGCAGCGTCGAGATATTCGATCAGGTACTGCAGCCACGCGGCCGTGCGCAGCCGGTCAGGCGTCGCGCCGCGGGCATCGCCATACTTTGCTGGATCGGTAAGCATGGGTCTTCCGGGATAGTTCTGGCCAATTTGGAATAGTGGTAATTCAGTCGAATCGGATGGCGCGGTACGCCGTACCGATCCTGCAACGCCACACGCATCGGATGCGCGATACGTGCGGCCAGCCTGTCGTCACGCTGATACGGAAGACGGCTCGAGCGCATCGACGAAGCGGCAACCCGCGTACATCCCGCACGGCCTTCGTGACCAGCGAGTTCCCCGCTTCGACTCTCGACGCTTACTGCACGTGGAACTTCGGCGACGTCGCGAGCCAGCCGTTCACCGTGCAATCCGGCGTCAGCACGGCGTTGTTGAGCGTCACGCGCGAGTCCGGATCACTCCACGCCGCCGTGACCTTGCTCGGTCCACAAGTACCGAGTACCCGCATGTCCAGCTTCACGTTGTTGATCGACACTTGCGTCGTGCTGTCCACGTTTCCCGTCCATGGCGCCGCACTGCTCGCGCTACCGGTGAACAACACGCACAATGTGCCGCCGGTGAACTGGGTCGACGTGATGTTGACGATGCCGGCCGGCGTGACGGTGCCGTTGACCGTCGTCGTACAGTTGATCGGACTGAACGCGCCCTTCTGGAGCGATGTGAGCCCCGACGCGGAAAACGGTTCGCCGTTCGGATTCATCGGCTGGCCGTCCACGCGTGAAACGGTCACTGCAAAAGCAGGCGCGGCCGAACCCGCGGTGAATGCCACTGCAGCAACAAGCGATGCAATTTGACGAATGTTCATCTGTACGGCCTCTCTCTTGATATATGGCGGCCTTACACGAGAAACGCGGCCGCTCTGTCGAATGAATCCGGCCGTCGCGCCGATGCGCACGACGGCATGGACCCATCGAGGCTGCAAATACCCGCCGCACCTGCCGCACGGCCCTCGCGCGCGGCGGGTACCCGCTTCGATCCGCGACGCTTACTGCACGTGGAACTTCGGCGACGTCAGCACCGTGCCGCCCACCGTGCAATCCGGCGTCAGCGTGGCGTTATTGAACGTCAGCGAAGAGTTCGTATCGCTCCACGTCGTGACAACCTTGCTCGGCCCGCAGGTGCCGAGCAGCGTGACGTTCACCTTCACGTTGTTGATCGACAATTGCGTCGTGCTGTCGGCCTGCCCCGTCCACGGCGACGTGCTGCTCGCGCTGCCGTTGATCAGCGAGCATGTCGCGCCGCCCGAGAACGTCGTCGACGTGATGTTGACGATGCCGGTCGACGTGATCGTGCCGTTGAACGTCGCGGTACAGCCTGCGCTGATCGCGCCCTTGCTGAGGTTCGTGAGCCCGGTCGCCGAGAACGGCTCGCCATTCGGGTTCATCGGCTGACCATCGGCCCGCGAAACGGTGACTGCGAAAGCAGGCGCGGCGGAAACCGCGGTGAAAGCCACTGCAGCAACAAGCGATACGATTTTGCGAATGCTCATTTGAACTGCCCCCTCTCTTCACAAATGGCGGCACGCCGCCAGGAACTCGACCGCCCGGCCGGATCGTTCCGGCCCGACGGTCGCAGGAAGCCGCCGGTGCGCGTCATGCGCGCCGGACGGCTCAGAACTTGTAGGAAATCCCGACGAACGTGATCAGCGGATCCGCCTTCAACCGTGTGCGCGTGGTGGCGAGCGTCGAACCGTCCGCCGCCTTGATCACGAGCGACGAGTAGGTCTTCAGCGGCATGTACGTCAGCGTCGCCGTCAGCCCCCAGTGCTTGTCGATCGCGTAGCTCGCGCCCACGTTGTAGACCGGCGTGAACGACGACGACGCCTTGCCCTCGACCGACGTCGGCCCCGGCTTGCCGGCGCCCGCCGCGAGCACGCTGCCGAGGTTTTCGTTGATGTCTTTCGCGAAGTTGCCGTTCAGTTCGATGTTGCTGAACCAGCTGTAGGCCACACCGATCCCGACGAACGGGCGGAACTTCGCCGTCGGCGAATTGAAGTAGTACTGCAGAATGATCGTCGGGCTCCACTGCCTTGCGTTCTTCACGGCCGGCTGGTTGGCCGGGTTGTCCATGTTGACGCTGCCCAGCGCGCCGGACGGGCCCGGCGGCTTGATCGTGCCGTGCCCGGTCAGCGTGAACTCCGGCGGCACGCCGAGCACCGACGTCACCGCGATGTGGTCGGTGAAGAAGTGCGTGAGCGTCAGGCCGACCGTATCGGCGTTGTTGACAGTCAGGCTCGTGCCGGGCGACGTGAACGACCCGGGCAGGCGCAGCGGCCCGTTGATCGGCATGCCGGCGAGATTCGTCGTGAGCCCGTTGGTCGAATCCTGCGGCATGATGTGCAACCAGCCCAGCGTCGCGACGTTGTCGCCCGCCTGCTGGGCCGATGCGAGCGTCGATATGCCTGCGACGACACCCGCGACAATCAGCTTCTTCATGAAGTCTCCTTCTCGTTCTGTCCGGGCGCCGCGCCCCTTCGCGCGGCGCCGCCGTGTCTCCATCCGGGCTTGCGTCACTGCACGAAGGCGCCGACCGTGAAGTACGGATTGCTCGTATCGTTCATGTCGAGGAACCCGAACACGCCGCCGGTGAACACGAACTTGCCGGTCGCCGGCCCCGATGCCGCATCCGCATGCACGGTCGTGACGACACCCGGCACCTTCTGCGTGAAATCGAGGTTCAGTGCACGCGTGAGCGCGGCCTGCGACGCGTTGAACGGATCGAGCAGCGTGGCCTGCGCGCCGACGAGCGCGGTCGCGCGGTAGTTGAACGCGCTGTCGACACCCGTGTACTCGCCGTTCTGCGAGCCTTGCGTGATCGCCGTCTGCGGGCTCAGGAACGAGATGCCCGATTCGTCGTCCGCGCTCGGCGAGCCCTGCGTCAGGTCCGCATTCGCCGCGCCGGTGCGGATGAAGATCGGCACGAGCTGGTTGCGCAGCTTGCCGACGATCAGGATTCCCTTGCCGGCCTTCGCGGGATCGACCGCCGCGAGCGTCGGCGGAATCTGCGGCAGGTAGTTGAGCGACTGGAACGCCGGCGCATCCGGACGCAGCGTGAACGGCTGGTTCACGGTCGCGCTCGACGCGAGCGGCTGCCCGCCGTTCTTCTTGCCGAAGTTGTCGGTCTCGACGTAGCTGCCGTCCGCGTTGATCGTCACCTGCTGGTCGAGCGCCACCGGCTGGAAGCTTTGCGACGGCACCTGGTGGTAGCCGAGCTGGTTGTACTTGCCGGCGATCTTCGTCAGGTCGGTTTCCAGCGACGAGAAGCTGATGAACGGGTAGTACGGGAACGTCGTCTTCGGGATCTTGCCGACGCCGATCACGCCGTCGAACTGGATCGTCGCGCCGGGGATCGCGCCGCCCAGCACACCTTCGCCGAGGAACAGCCGCGCGGGGCGGCTCGGGTCGAGGCTCGCGTTCTGCATCCGGAACGTGCACTGGTTCAGCTTCACCGTCGGCAGCCCCGTTTCGTCGGCCAGCGTGCCGTCGACCACGTTCGCCGGTGCCGTGTCGCGCGTCGGCTGCACGGTGCCCGTGGTGGTCGGCACCGGCGACGCGAGATAGGTCATCCGGTACGTCATCTTCGTCGTGTCGAGCTGCACCTTCACGAGCTCGCCCGACCCCGACCCACCGATGAACACGGTGTTGTAGTCGATCGTCTGCGGGCACAGCCGGACCACCGGCGCGGGCGGCGGGTCGCCGTCTCCGCCGCACGCAGCCAGCACTGGCGCGAGCGATGCCGCGGCCATCCATTGCTTCAAGTTCATAGGAATCCTCTTGAAATTCGATTCGCCGGCGGCGACGCATGCGCCGCCGGTGTTACGTGTTCAATACAGGGTTACTGGACGAACGCGCCGACCGTGAAGAACGGGTTGACCTGGCTGTTGTTGACGACCATCGCGTAGACATTGCCGGCTGTCACGAGCCAGCCCGTGTCGCCCTTCTTGAAGATCGCCACGTTGCCGCTCGCGCCCTTCGCGTTGAAGTCCTGCGTGGCCGTGACCTTGATCTTGCCGGGCGTCGCCTGCGTGTAGTCGAGCCCGAACTGCGAGGTCACCCCCGACGTCTGCGGATCGATGAACGCCGCGGTACTGCCCTGGAACAGCGTGGACGTATAGTTCGCGGCCATCGTCGAGACGGCCGTGCCGTCATCGCAACTGCCTGCTACCGAATAGAAGGTGTTATTGGTGAAGACGCCGGGCAGGTCTGGGTGCGGCATGTTCGGGTTGAAGCTCGGCCCCGGCGACGTCACCTTGTTCGCCTGACCGCTGGATGTCACAACGCCGCATGCGGATGCGCTGGTCGCACCGATATATCCCCCCTTCAGGGAGTTCGCGGCAATCGCTTTCGTCGACGCCAGCATCGAGATGCCGACTTCGGCATCGGCGACCGATGCGAACAGATTGACCGTATCGACGTGCGTATAGCCGACACGAATCACGATCGGCACAAGTACGCCGTTCAGCCTGCCGACGATCATGATGCCTTTCGCCTGACTCGGTGCAATGATCAGCGTCGAGCCCTGCCCCGCGATCGGATACCCCTGCCCCACCGGATTGCTCACGAATACATTGTCTGCCGATCCGTCCGCGTTCTTGCGCTGCGCCCACGGCGTCCCGGTCGTCTGACACGAGTAGTCGCTGCCCTGCGTGATAGAACACGAACCGTCCGCATTGAACGTCTGATTCCAGTTGACGACGTCGGGCTCCCAGCCGACCGGCCCGGTCGGGCTCTGACCATCACCGCCGATCGGCGACAGATGGATGCCGACCTCGTTGTAGTTGCCCGCCACTTTCGTGAAGTCGGTTTCGGTGTCGGTGAAGCCGATGAACGGATAGAAATCGAAGGTGCGCGACGGTACGACGCCGAGCGTGATGCCCGGGAGCAGCGGGATACCGGCGAACGCAATCGTCGCCCCCGGAATCCCGCCGCCCACCACGCCATTGCCGACGAACAGCATCGGCGGATCCGCACGGTTGATCGTCACCGAATACGCGCCGTCGCTCGTCGCGCCGCTGTCGAGCACGAACGCACAGCGGTTCTGCTCGGCGGTCGGGAGCGTGGTCGGATGATGGAACGCGCCGCTGATCGTCAGGCCTGCGCGCGTATTGTTGACCTGCCCCGCCGACGTCGGCACCGACGATTCGATGAACTGCATCTGGTAGGTCATCTTCGTCGTGTCGAACTTCACCTTCACGTACTCGCCGCTGCCTGCGCCACCCGTGTACGTCGTCGTGTAGTCGAGCGCGTCCGGGCACAGCTTCGTGACGACGGGCGGCGTCGTGACGGAACCGCTCGGCCCGCACGCGCTCCCCGAGCACTGCGGCACGTTGATCGGCCCCGGATCGTCACCGCCGCCGCAACCGGCGACGAACGGCAAAGCGATGACCGCGCACGACAGGATCGCTTTCCGCCATTCAGGAATGCAAATCATCAACCCCTCCTTTTCGGGTACGACAAGTCTCGTCCGGACAGGCTGCATGGCCCGCCGGTTGGTATCGCGCCGCCGCACGAACGCGCGGCGCATGACGGTGTGCGCCAGGTTGCCGCGATGCCGGTCAGGCAAATGCGGCACGCGCCGCGGCGGCAGGCAAGCGCTCTCCCGCGGCGCCGTCATGCGGCACGGCGCCGTGAGAACAATCGAAACGGGATGTGGTTCGCCGCTACACGGCGATATGACAACGCAGGTACGCGACCTGCATCGCGCCTGCGTTCAGCGAAAAAACGGGAAACGGCAGTCCGACTGGCCCCGCGGATAGGCGTCTCATCAATTGGTCTCCATCCGTACGCTTGATTCGTTATCGTGATGCGTCGTTTGACGAGACTATGATCGGACGATTCCTACAAGTAAATGGATGCAGAGTTCCAAACGGCCGAAACCGCGCAATCGCAGTGCGTGCCGGGGATTTGACAGATTTTCAAACGGCCTTCAATTTATTTGCTCAGACAAATACATGGCCCGTGTAACACGCGTTTGAATAACCGCGGCCGATCCGCGCTCTGCCTTGCCTGCCGGCCCTCGACGATCCACCTGCATGCTGCAGCGCAACCTCACACGTCGACGATCGCGAGCGTGCCGTGGCTGCCCGGCAGCACCGCGTGAGGCGTGCCGGCAAGCGCCAGGTACATTTGCCCGGCCTCGACGACGACCGTCTCGCCCCCGACCTCGAGCATCATCCGGCCGTCGAGCACCAGCAGCCCCTCGTTGTAGTCGTGCACTTCCGCTTCGTAAGCCTGCGCATCCATGCGCAGCACCTTGATCCTGGCCGGCCCGACCTCGCCGACGATCGTGGATTTCCACGCGACGGCCTGAGCGGCCGCCACGGATTTGAAATCGATCAAAGACATGCGCTCCGCTCCGTAAACGATGAAAGAAACGCATTATCGCGAGCGCGGCGCACGCCGTCCCGGTACGCCGCGTCGGCCTTCGGGCGGCACAGTCGGCCGGCCGGCCGCGCCGCCTCCGGGCGGACACGCGATCGCATCCCCGTTTGCATAAAACGGCACACATTGTTCAAACACCGCAAATAAAACACCGCGTTATTGGGCGATGTACCGTCAATTCGCGCCAATCCAGCACCGGCGATGCTCGCCCTTTCCACGAGAATGCATTTCCATCTGTCGATTGCTAATATGGCGATCCCGCGATCCCGCACCACAACGCCGTTCGACATGACGCCCGTTCGCCATGCCGTCCCCGGTCCCGGCCGCTTCGCAGCGGCGGCGGCGCCGGGCACGCGCGGCGCACACCGTTGCGCCGGCCGGCCGTGCCATCCGTGAGCATGCAACCGATCCTTTCCGTCTCCGACCTCTCCAAGACTTACGCGTCCGGCTTCCAGGCGCTGAAGCACGTGACCCTCGACATCCGCCCCGGCGAGATCTTCGCGTTGCTCGGGCCGAACGGCGCCGGCAAGACGACGCTGATCGGCTCGATCTGCGGCATCGTCACGCCGACCTCAGGCCGCGTGACGGTCGGCGGCCACGACATCCGCGATCACTACCGCGCGGCCCGCGAAATGATCGGCCTCGTGCCGCAGGAGCTGACGACCGACGCGTTCGAAACCGTCTGGGCAACCGTGTCGTTCAGCCGCGGCCTGTTCGGCAAGGCGCCCGATCCCGCGCATATCGAGAAGACGCTCAGGGCGCTGTCGCTGTGGGACAAGCGCGACAACAAGCTGATGACGCTGTCGGGCGGCATGAAGCGCCGCGTGATGATCGCGAAGGCGCTGTCGCACGAGCCGCGCATCCTGTTCCTCGACGAGCCGACGGCCGGCGTCGACGTCGAGCTGCGCCGCGACATGTGGAAGCTCGTCGATTCGCTGCGCGAAAGCGGCGTGACGATCCTGCTGACCACGCACTACATCGAGGAAGCCGAGGAAATGGCCGACCGGATCGGCATCATCCTCGGCGGCGAACTCGTGCTCGTCGAGGAGAAGCGCGAGCTGATGCGCAAGCTCGGCAAGAAGCAGCTCACCGTGCAGCTCGAGCACCCGCTCGCGGACGTGCCGCCCGCGCTTGCGCCGTTCGGCCTCGAACGCGCGGACGACGGCGCAGCGCTCGTCTACACGTACGACTCGCAGCGCGACGATGCGAGCATCGCGACGCTGATCAACGCGCTCGGCTCGGCCGGCATCGGCTTTCGCGACCTGCATACGACGCAGAGCTCGCTCGAGGACATTTTCGTCAGCCTGATCGACAACCGTCGCAACGGCGTGCAGCAAGGAGCCTGACGCATGAACCTGCATGGAATCCGCGCGATCTACCGCGCCGAAATGGCCCGCACGCGCCGCACGCTGATGCAGAGCATCATCGCGCCGGTGATCTCGACGTCGCTGTATTTCGTCGTGTTCGGCTCCGCGATCGGCTCGCGCATCAGCGACGTGAACGGCATCGGCTACGGCTCGTTCATCGTGCCGGGGCTCGTGATGCTGTCGCTGCTGTCGCAGAGCATCTCGAACGCATCGTTCGGCATCTACTTCCCGCGCTTCACGGGCACGATCTACGAGATCCTCTCCGCGCCCGTGTCGTACTGGGAGATCGTGATCGCGTACGTGGGCGCGGCCGCGTCGAAGTCGATCCTGCTCGGCGTGATCATCCTCGCCACGGCCGGCCTGTTCGTGCCGCTGCACATCCTGCATCCGTTCTGGATGGTGCTGTTCCTCGTGCTGACGGCGGTCACGTTCAGCCTGTTCGGCTTCGTGATCGGCATCTGGGCCGACAGCTTCGAGAAGCTGCAGCTCGTGCCGCTCCTGATCATCACGCCGCTCACGTTCCTCGGCGGCAGCTTCTACTCGGTCGACATGCTGCCGCCCGCGTGGCGCGTCATCACGCTGTTCAACCCGATCGTCTACCTGGTCAGCGGCTTCCGCTGGTCGTTCTACGGGCTCGCCGACGTGCACGTGTGGATCAGCCTCGCCGCGACCGGGCTGTTCCTCGTGATCCTGCTGGCGATCGTCGCGTGGATGTTCCGCACCGGCTACAAGCTGAAGAACTGATACGGCATGTGCCGCCGCCGATGACGCATTTGGGCAAGCAGGCGGCGCTTTTCCTCTGATGCGGCATTTTGTGGTCGCGTCTACTGAAGACGAAGCATCGGGGCCGCGAAGCACGCGCTTCGCGGCCCCTTTTCATTTCAGAGGACGCCATGCCCGCCGCCACCGCTCCCGCCTCCGCCGCCGCCCGGCTCGAACGCCTGCCGTTCTCCGGCTATCACAAGCGGATCTTCTTCATCATCGCGATCGCGTTCTTCTTCGACTCGGTCGACCTCGGCACGATGACGTTCGTGCTCGGCTCGATCCGCAAGGAGTTCGGCCTGTCGACCGCGGCCGCCGGCCTCGTCGCGAGCGCGAGCTTCTTCGGGATGGTGCTCGGCGCGGCCGTCGCCGGCCTGCTCGCCGACCGCTTCGGCCGCCGGCCGGTATTCCAGTGGAGCATGGTGCTGTGGGGCGCGGCCTCCTACCTGTGCTCGACCGCGCAGAGCGTCGACGCGCTGATCGTCTACCGCGTGCTGCTCGGGATCGGGATGGGAATGGAATTCCCGGTCGCGCAAACATTGCTGTCCGAATTCGTGCCGACCGAGAAGCGCGGCCGCCTGATCGCGCTGATGGACGGCTTCTGGCCGCTCGGCTTCATCACGGCCGGCATCGTCGCGTATTTCGTGCTGCCGCAGTTCGGCTGGCGCACGGTGTTCGCGCTGCTCGCGATTCCCGCCGTGTTCGTGCTCGTCGTGCGCCGGATCGTGCCCGAATCGCCGCGCTGGCTCGAGCATGCGGGCCGGCACGCGGAAGCCGACACGGTGATGCACACGATCGAGGCGAAGGTGATGCGCTCGGCCGGCGTCACGACGCTGCCGCCGCCGTCGCGGCTTGCGGAACCGGTCGTGGCACGCGGCCACGGCGCGCTGCGCGAGATCTGGAGCGGCGTGTATCGTCGCCGCACGGTGATGGTGTGGCTGCTGTGGTTCTTCGCGCTGCTCGGCTTCTACGGCCTCACGTCGTGGCTCGGCGCGCTGCTGCAGCAAGCCGGCTTCGAGGTCACGAAATCGGTGTTCTACACGGTGCTGATCTCGCTCGGCGGCGTGCCGGGCTTCCTGTGCGCCGCGTGGCTCGTCGAACGCTGGGGGCGCAAGCCGACCTGCATCGCGTCGCTGATCGGCGGCGGTGCGATGGCATACGCATACGGCCAGAGCGCGCTGTACGGCGGCAGCACGACGCTGCTGATCGTCACCGGCCTCGCGATGCAGTTCTTCCTGTTCGGGATGTGGGCCGCGCTGTACACGTACACGCCCGAACTGTACGGCACCGGTGCGCGCGCGACGGGGTCGGGCTTCGCATCGGCGATCGGGCGCGTCGGCTCGCTGATCGGGCCTTACGTGGTCGGCGTCGTGCTGCCGGTGTTCGGCCAGGGCGGCGTGTTCACGCTCGGCGCGCTGTCGTTCGTCGCGGCGGCCATTGCGGTGTGGACGCTCGGCATCGAGACGAAGGGGCTCGCGCTGGAACAGCTCGCGGCAGGCGACGAAGCGGGCGGCGGCGGCCGGTATGCGGCAGCGGCCGACAAGATGTCCTGAGCGCCGCATCGACGACCCGGGCATGCTTTCCGGCCGGCATGGCGTTCAGCGCCGTGCCGGCTGCTGCGTGAACTGACAGGATTCGCGCCTGGAGCAGCGCTGCTAGACTGCGTCGAGGCACCGTGTCGCGCGCCCCTGGTGCATCGCGGCGCGCGCGATCGGGGTGCCCCGCCCCCCACTGCCCGCGCAAGGACCGCCTCGATGGACACCGCCCGTATCGAAGAAATCCGCAGCGGCCTGTTTCGCGCAACGACCTACATCGACAAGCTGAAGCTCGGCTTCAGCCAGTTCTTCATCCGGTCGCCCGACGGCGACGTCGTCTGCATCGAAACGGGCACGCGTTCCAACTTTCCGCAACTGAGCGCGAGCCTCGCGACCGTCGGCATCGCGCCGTCGATGGTGAGCAGCGTGGTCGTCCCGCATTTCGAAGTCGACGAGATGGGCGCACTGCCCGACTTCCTCGCGGCCAATCCGGCGCTCGTCGCATACGCGCATCCGATCTGCGCGCACGGGCTGGCCGATATCTTCGGCGTGCGTGCGACGCCGCTGAAGGACGGCGAGCCGACGACGATCTCCGGCGTCGACGTCGTGCCGATCTTCACGAAGCATGTCCATCAATGGGATGCGCTCGTCGTGTATCTGCCGGCGTACAAGGCGCTGCTGTCGTCGGACATCCTGATGCGCTTCGGCGACGAAGCCGCCGACGACCCGCTGCCGGCCATCCTCGATTCGATCCGGCGCTCGGACTACCTGCCGTCGCTCGCACACTTGGCGAGCGCGCTGCGCCGGATCCAGACGCTCGATCTCGACGTCATCCTGCCGATGCACGGCCCGGCCATCACACACGACATCCCGCGCGTGCTCGCCGGCGCAATCGCGCATTGCGAGGCCGCCGCCGCGTAAGCCGCGGTGGCGGCAACCCGGACGACGGTCCGGCAGGTTGTTCCGGTCAGGCGCCGGCGACGACGAACTCTTCGGCCGCCTTGCGCTGAACCGCGGCCATCACCGCCAGTTCGCGCTTGCTGCGCGCATCGCCGGACACGACACCCGTCGCGTTCTTCGCCTTCGCGCCCAGCGGGAAAAAGACAAACGACGCGCCGGCCGGGGCCGCCGGTTCCGCGCGCAGGCGTTTGTTCAGGATTTTCAGGTACTTCTTCTTCGACACTTCCTTAGCAGCCATGGCACCCTCCGCGTGAACGTGGTGAGGACCAGCATAACAGTTTTGGCAAAGGGCTCCGCCGCATCGCCCGCCGGTGCGTGCGTCCCCGAATATTCGTCGGGCCAGATGTCGATTCGCGTCGCCGTCGCGCGTCGTGTTGTCGTAACCGATCGTTTTGCCGTCGGCACGGCCGGCGGCGCCCCCTGATTCCTTTCAAGGAGATACGACCATGCGCGTCCTGGTAATCGTCAAGGCCACCGCCGATTCCGAATCCGGCCGGATGCCCGACCCCGAAATGATCGCCGCGATGGGCCGGTTCAACGAAGAACTGGCGAAAGCCGGCATCCTGCTCGCCGCCGACGGGCTGCACCCGAGCATGCGCGGCAAGCGTGTGCACTTTGCCGGCAGGAACCGCACCGTCATCGACGGCCCGTTCGCGGAAACGAAGGAACTCGTCGCCGGCTTCTGGCTGTGGCAGGTGAAATCGATCGAAGAAGCGGTCGAATGGGTGAAGCGCTGCCCGAACCCGATGCCCGGCGACTCCGACATCGAGATCCGCCCGCTGTTCGAGGCCGAGGATTTCAGCCCGGCATTCACGGCCGAGTTGCAGGAACTGAAAGCGCAGCAGAGTGCGCAAGCCGAGGCGGGGAAGCACGCGTAAGACGGGCGGCGTCAGGCGGTCTTGCGTGACCGCCGGGCGCCGGCAACGCTTGATGCAGCGCATCGCGCTCATCCCGCCGTTGACGCTACCTGCCTAGTAACGTATCGTTTTGAGACGTTACTAGGCAGGTTCTTTCCATCATGCATTCCCGTTTCGACCGCTTCCGCACCACCGCGCTCGGCGCCCAGCTCGAAGCTCTGATCGCTCAACCCGAGCGCTACGTCGAATTCGCGGCGCTGTCGCGCGTGGGCGTCGCCGCGATCGGCGCGATCCAGCACGAGATCGCGCTGAAATTCCCCGAAATCGAAACCGACACGACGGCCCGCCAGTTCTGCGGCGCGATGGTCGCGGACGTCATGCGTCGCCACGGCCACGACGTCGTGCAGGCGCGCGGGCGGCTCGGCGGCACGCTGTTCAGTTACGGCGCGGTGTTCAGCGCGCATCCACAGTTGCTGCCGTTCGCCGGTGTCGTCGCCGCGCTGGCGCAACTGCCCGATCGGCTCGCCGCGTATGCGGCGCACGTGCCGGCCGCACTGCGGACGCGCCGCCCCGACGGCACGGGCTTCTCGCTCGTCGAGCATGCGTGCCACCTGCGGGATCTCGACGCAGTGTTCGCCGAACGCATCGACGCCGTACGCACGCTCGACCTGCCGGTGATCGCCTCCGTCGACGGCACCGCACTCGCCGCGCAACGCGACTATCTCGCGCAGCCGCTCGACGCGGCGGTCGCGGCATTCCGCACGGGTCGCGCGGCGCTGTGCACCGTCGCCGCCGCGCTCGATCCCGCGCAGCTCGCACGCTGCGGGCTGCGCGACGGCATCCGCCGCATGTCGCTCGACGAACTCGTGCGCGAGCTGCTCGACCACGACCGCACGCACGTGCTCGAACTCGACGAACTGCTCGCCGAACTCGCATTGCCGCCCCTTCCTTGCCCGCCCGCCCCATGACCCAGCCCACGCCCGTCGTCTTCATTCACGGTTTCATCGGCACGCTCGACGTGCGCGGATGGAACGGCCCGCATCTCGCGCCCGACCTGCTCGGCTACGGCGCATATCGCGCGGTGCCATTCGACGCGATTTCGCTCACCGCTCAGGTCGAGCATGTGCGCCAGACCGTCGATGCTCACTTCGGCGCGCAACCGGTCGATGTCGTCGGCCACTCGGTCGGCGGCGCGATCGCGATGCTGTTCGCGCATGCGCACCCGGAATGCGTACGGCGGATCGTCAACGTCGAAGGCAACTTCACGCTCGACGATGCGTTCTGGTCGGCGTCGGTCAGCCGCATGACGCCCGGCGAGGCCGACGCGATGCTCGACGGGCTGCGCGCCGATCCGCTCGGCTGGCTGCGCGGCGCGATCGACGCGCCGTCGCCGGGCCAGCTCGACGACGCCCGCCGCTGGCTCGCGCATCAACCTGCATCGACGCTGCGCGCGATGGGCCGCTCCGTCGTCGCGACGACGGGCGAACCCGGCTACCTGCAGGCGCTCGCGCAAGTGTTCGAGCGTCATCCCGTCCGGCTCGTCGCCGGCGAACGCTCGCGCGCGAGCTGGCACGTGCCCGACTGGGCGCTCGCGCGCTGCGCCGGCTTCGACACGATCGCAGGCTGCGGGCACTTGATTCCGGCCGAGCGGCCGGATGCGTTTCGCGATGCAATCGGGCGCATCCTGGGCGCAGCAGGCATCTCCGGTCGTCAGGCGGGGAAAATGCCGAAACCGTATGATTCGCCGAAATTTGGTTGAAAGGCGCGGTTGCTAGAGTCACCGGAACAGGGTTTTCCCGGCGTCCGGCGCCGGACTGGGTCGAGACATGCAACGATCGATGCACCTGGCACGTACCTTCTGGCTGCTTCTGCTGCTGGCCGTCACGAGCCCTGCCTTCGCGTTTCATGCGCGGGTCGTTGCGATCCCGAGCGCCGCGATGAGCGAGACGCTGAAGGCGACGGTCGTGCTGCCCGACGATTACGCGCGCGACAACCGCGGCAACGAACGCTATCCGGTCGTCTACCTGCTGCACGGCTCGGGCGGCGACCATACCGACTGGACGTCGAACACGCACATCGCCGCGCTCGCCGACCGCTATCACGTGATCCTCGTGATGCCCGACGGCGGGCACGAAAGCTGGTACATCGACAGCCCGTTCGATTCGGGCAGCCGTTACGAAACCTTCATCGGCGATGAAGTCGTGTCCTACGTCGACCTGCATTTCCGTACGATCGCGACGCAGCACGCACGCGCGATCACCGGGCTCAGCATGGGCGGCTTCGGCGCACTGCGCATCGCACTCGACCGGCCCGACACGTTCGGCGCGGTCGGCAGCATCAGCGGCGCGGTCGATCCGCGCTGCTGCGCGGACGAGCCGGGCATCGACCACGTGTTCGGCGATCCCGAACGCCATTCGTCATTCTGGAACCGCAACGTGATCGTCGAAAGCGCGCGCGCGTTCGTGCGCGCCCATCTCGACCTGGCGATCGATTGCGGCCGCGACGATTCCTTCGTCGGCTCGAACCGCACGCTGCATGAGCGCCTTCTCGCGCTCGGCGTGCCGCACGACTACACGGAGCGGCCCGGCGGTCATACGTGGGATTACTGGGCGAATGCGATCCGCTACCAGATGCGGTTCTTCGCGACCTCGTTCCAGCATCGCGGTTACGCGTACCATCCCGCACCGGCTGTGCCGGAGATGACACGCGCGGGCTGACGCGTATGCCGCGCGGCCGCGCGGCACGACATCGGTGGCGTTCGCGCTCGTGCGGGTCATGAAGAACCGCATCGTCGGCTCGACGATCGCGCGGCCGCGCACCGAAGCGCATCGGGACAGGGACAGCGACATCGATACGCTGACGCTCGGACTCGGCCCGGACGACGAACGGTTCGCCGGTTCGCTCGTGCCGCTCGGGCACACATCGACGCACGGGTATACCGATCCCGGCTATCCGGTCGAAGGCCGCAAGGTCTGAAATCTGAACGGGACGAATGAGATGCCGGGCTGCCCTGCCCGGCATGAAGAGGCATGCGCGTCACTCGACGCGCGGACACGTGGAAGCGGCGGAATCAGCTGTCGTGCGCAGTGGTATCGGCGCCGACCACGCGATCGAAGAACTCCTGCGCACGCGCCAGCTCGGCGAGCGCGCGATCGAGGCGCGACATCGCGCGCGCGTATTCGGCCGACGAACCGTCGTCGTCGCTTTCGCCGCGCACGGCGCGAAAGGCCTGATCGACGTTGCGCGTTGCTTCGACGAAGCGTTGCGCGGCCCGGGCTTCCCGCGAACAGATGTGGGTCGACATCGACACTTCTCCCTCAGGGTTGCAGTGTGAAGCACGCCGACGCCCCGTGTGCGTGGTGCGCATGTCGGCAGCGTGAACCACGACCCGTCGATCGTCGACGCATCGGCCGCCGCGCAGCGCGCTTCGAGCCGATTGTCCCTCTGCACTCGCCGCTCCGCTATGGCGAGATTGCAACAAATTCTTGCGCGACGTGCCGCGCGCGATTCGTCACGCGCGCCCGATGCGCGGATGTGCAAGGCCCGCGAACGCGGCCGCTTCGCCCGGCGACAGGTCGAACAGGTCGCCCGTGAGATCGCGCGGATGCTCGGCCGCCGGCCGGTTGCGCAAACGCGCCACGTGCGTGGGCGCCACATACGCGGCCGCCGTTTCGATCGGCGGCACGTCGAACAGATCGCGCGTGACGCCGCGCACGGCGTCCGTCGGCGAACGGCCGCGCAAGCGCGCGACGAGTTCGACGAAGCGATCGAAATCACCGGCGCGCGTCGCCTTGTTCACTTCCGCGAGATCGCGCGCCTTCAGCACGCACGGCTGGGCGAGCCGCACGAAATACGGTGCCTCGAGTTCGACCGACAGCGCGAGCGGATAGCTCTTGCCCGTCTGCTCCTTCGCTCGCCCGACGCAATCGACCACGGCCGCGCCCTGCGCGGCGCCGAGCGCCTTGCCGGTGCTCACGCTGCGCAGGTGATCGGGAAACACGCGCAATTGCGTGCCGACCGTCAGCGCGGTGGAGGACGCGCAGACGAGCGCGTAATGCTGTTCGCGGCGCCGGCCGGACGGCAAGGTCGAGCGGCTCGCGATGAAGGTATGCGGCGGCAACGGCCGCACCTGCCCGCTCGCGTCGATCCAGGCATTCCACAACAGCGCGTCCTTGCGTTCGCCCGGGCGCGGGCGCGACGCGACCGGCGAGAACAGCGCGAGCAGCGAGCCCGTGCGATGCGCGGCGATCTGCGCGCTGTTGCCGAGCGGCTGGTTGATGCCCCACAGAAAACGCCCGCCCCCGAGCCGGCGCTCCCATTCCTTGCGAAGCACGACGGTCGGCAGTTCCTCGCCGGACTCGGTACCGATCTTGGTCCAGCAGAACGTGGGTGGGAGGTGTTTCAGTGTCATCAACTTTCTCGGGATACAGCCTCGCTGGTGACAGCAAGCCCATTCAACAGCCGTAACTGTATAGGTATAATGCATCGCATGGAAGCCCCGGACCAAGATTTTCCCGTACAAGACCTGTTGCGCCGCCTGCTGGCAGATACACGCTCGTCCAGCGAAATAGCGCGACTCTCCGGGGTCAGCCAGCCGACCGTATCGCGCCTGAGGCTGTCGAACGGGCATCGGCTGCGCCGCAGCGCGCCATTCAATAAGCTATGCAATTTCTACGGCGTCGATACCGAGCCATCGCGCCGCCAATACAACGACCTGTTGCGCGACGCGATCGTCGATGCGTGGGACGGATCGGACGAGCACGGCCGCGCGCTGCTGGTCGTGATCCAGGGGTTGAAGGGATTGCAGGCCAAGGCGGACGACGGATGATCGCCGGGCCGTGATGCACGGCACATGGCGCGCGACCTGCGCGCCGCCGCTGCGGGAATCGGGAAAGCCGGCAAGAAGGAAAAGAAGATGCCGTGCAACACCCGGCGTGCGATCCGCCCGGCTTCAATCGAAGGGAATCGAGCGCTGTGCCGCACGCGTGCTCTCCCGCCACACGCCAGCAAGGAAGCCTCGAGAGCCGGTTTCAGAACACCGCCGCGAAATGACAGCGGCCGCACCGGTTCTCGGCAACGCCTGCGCTGCGCCTGCATTGCGTCAGATATCTCACTCGTCGAGGATGACGAATGACTTACATAATCGTTTTCCATTTATAAAAAACACCCTGAGAAGCGATTATCTAAACTTTTTAAACCTAATCAAAAAAAGTTTGACTCGCCGTTTTCTTTCTTGCTATCTTTCCCCGCAAGCAATATCGCCGGGAAATCGAATCCGCATCAGGAAATCAATGGCCCGACAATCAATTTCCGTTTTTATTACGTTTAAAACGAGAAGTAGCTGATTCGTAAGCCGCGGCACCCGCTCGCAACACACAGCTCCCGCTTCACCAGTCATCCCGTTCCGCTTCTGGCGGAAGAGGACGATGTCGACATCTCTCCCGGTTGACCGGGACATTCGATTTCGCCCGCAGCACCTCACACGAAACACGCACACCACGTCGTCGCTCGACCATGCATTGCCCGCTTATACGGATTTCATTCATTGGATTCCTAATTAAGTGATAACGCAGCGAAACATCCGCAACAGCAGATTGAAGGGAAACAGATGGCCGGCACGCGCGCCGTTGCTGCGACGCGAGCCGGCACGACAGCAGGCCGTGCGCGGGATCGACGTTCGCGATACGCGAATCCGGCACCCGGGCCGGCCTCCGATCTTGATGGTGGGAGGGGGAGGAAAACTTATGTCGCCGTGAATCACGCCGGTCGGTCCGGTCTTGCGTCAGGTTGCATGCGCCGCCCTGCCGCTACCCGCGATCCGGGTCGCGCGCTGCACCGGTTCTTCGTCGAAATCTCGGAGCTCACAATGCAGAGAACTCAGCACGTCAATCGCACACTCTCGCAACGCTTTGCCCTCGCCGCACTGCCGCTCGCGGTAGCCGCCACGCTGGCGCCGCTGCCCGCCCAGGCCGCAACCAGCTGGGTGCCGACCCGCACCGCCGCTTTCCTGCTGTCGAATGCGCCCGCCGCGGCTGCTTCGGCCGCCTCGCAGGCCCAGCCTGCGTACTCGCTCAACAGCATCGGCACGCCGGCGCTCACCGACACGCACGTCACCCCGCTCGAACTGAGCCAGCCGCTGCATGTCACCGTGGTGCTGAAGAACCGCAACACCGACCAGCTCGACGCGTTCCTGCGCGACGTCAACCAGCCGGGCAGCGCGAACTACCGCAAGTACCTGACGCCCGCGCAGTTCAAGGCGCGCTTCGCGCCGACCGACGACCAGGTCGCGGCCGTCGTGGCCCACCTGAAGGCAAACGGCTTCAGCAACGTCACGGTGTCGGAGAACAACACGCTGGTCTCCGCCGACGGCAACGCGACCAACGCACAAAACGGCTTCCACGCGAGCGTCAAGCGCTTCAACTATCGCGGCAAGCCGGTCTTCGCGAACGATTCGGCCGCGTTGATCCCGGCGTCGCTCGGCCCGGTCGTCGATGCGGTGCTCGGCCTGCAGAACGCCGCGGTGCCGCACCGCCTGCTCCACCGCTTCGCGCCGGCCGCCGCCATCGAGCCGAACAAGATCGCGAAGAACGCGGCCGCCGCGTCGCAACAGGTCGGCCACCAGCCGACCGATTTCGCGAAGATCTACGATGCGAGCGGCCTGCCCGCCGCGACCAACACCACGGTGGGCATCATCACCTGGGGCGACATGACCCAGACCATCGCCGACCTGAACACCTTCACGCGGAATGCCGGCCTGCCGACCGTCAACACGGCCGTGGTCGCGGGCGGATCGGGCACGCTGGCCGACGACGGCGATCCGGGCGAATGGGATCTCGACAGCCAGGACATCATCGGCACGTCCGGCGGCGTCAAGCAGCTGATCTTCTACTCGGCAGTGAACGGCGACAGCAACGACAGCGGCCTCACCGACGCGACGCTGACCGCGGCGTACAACAAGGCCGTGACCGACAACAAGGCGACCGTCATCAACGTGTCGCTCGGCCTCGACGAAACCGCCGCGAACTCGGACGGCTCGCTCGCCGCCGACGACGCGGTGTTCAAGCAGGCCGTCGCGCAGGGCCAGGTCTTCTCGGTCTCGGCCGGCGACGCGGGCGTCTATCAATGGTCGACGTCGCCGCAAGGCGCGCCCGGCTACATCGGCACGTACAACGGCACGTCGGTCAGGACGACGATCAACCTGTCCAAGTACAGCGTGTCGTCGCCCGCGAGTTCGCCGTATGTCGTCGCGGTCGGCGGCACGACGCTCTCGACCACCGGCACCACGACGTGGGCAGGCGAAACCGTGTGGAACGAAGGCGTCGCGTACGCGGATCTCGACAGCAACGGCAACCCGGTCGACAACGCCGTGCGGATCTGGGCCACAGGCGGCGGCGTGAGCGCGTTCGAAACCGCGCCGAGCTGGCAGACGGCCGCGCTCGGCAGCACGGTGACGAAACGCGTGGTGCCCGACGTGGCGTTCGACGCCGCTCAATCGACGGGCGCGTACATCGTCATCAACGGGCAGGCCAACCAGCTCGTCGGCGGCACGAGCCTCGCTTCGCCGATCTTCGTCGGCGGCTGGGCGCGGGTCGAATCGGCGAACAACAACAGCCTCGGCCTGCCGACGTCGGCGTTCTACCAGAACTTCCCGACCAATACGTCGCTGCTCCACGACGTGACCTCGGGCAACAACGGTTATAGCAGCCACGGCTATACCGCGAAGGCCGGCTGGGACGACGATACGGGCTTCGGCAGCCTGGACTTCGCGAAGGTCAGCGCGAGTTCGGCGAAGTAAGCCCCCGGCGCGATGCGGTGCGGCGAAGGTGCCGCACCGCATCGCCCATACAACGCGACATCGCGCGAGCTATCGGCCGCGAGCGGGCGCGGTAACGAAGCCGACTTTCGTGAGACCGGCCGCTTGTGCGGCCGCAAGCAGTTTCGCGACGCTGTCGTAGCGGGCCGCGCGATCGGCGGACAGGCGCACTTCCGGCTGAGGCGCGGTGCGGGCCGCCGCCGCGAGACGCGCCGCCAGCCCGGTATCGGACACCGGCTGCGCGTTCCAGCTCACGCCGCCGCCCGCATCGATCGAGACATCCACATGCGGCACGCTCGTATCCTCGCGCGGGCTCTCCGCCTGCGGCAATGCAACGTGCGCGGCGTGATGCAGCACCGGCAGCGTCACCATGAACACCACCAGCAGCACGAGCATCACGTCGATCAGCGGTGTCATGTTGATCTCGGCTGCAAGTGCATTCCCTTCGGGCGCGTCGTCCGGGCCGGCGTTCATGCTCGTGCTCCGTCGGCGGCAGGGTGCAGGTCGGCCGGCATCCTGGTCGCCGGTTCAGGGCGCCCGGCGGGCTCGGGCACGCTGCCGGTCAGCAGCAACAGATGCAGCCCGTGCGCGAAGCGGTTGAGCCGTGCAACGATATCGCGCGACAGCCGCACCAGCGTGTTGTAGCCGAGCACGGCGGGGATGGCGACGCACAGTCCGAATGCCGTCATCACGAGCGCCTCGCCGACCGGCCCCGCTACCCGGTCGAGGCTCGCCTCGCCGGTTGCGCCGAGCGACAGCAGCGCGTGATAGATCCCCCAGACGGTGCCCAGCAGTCCGACGAACGGTGCGGTGCTGCCGATCGACGCGAGCACGCCGAGCCCGCGCTGCATCCGCGCCGCAGATTCGTCCACCGACGTCTTCAGGCTGCGCGACAGCCAGTCGCTCGCGTCGATCCGGTCGTGCAGCCGGTGCCTGCTCGCTTCGTGATGCGCGATCGCCGCCTGGCCCGCGCGAACGAGATCGACGAACGGCCTGTCCTGCCCTCCGAGCCCGTGCATCGCGCCGGCCGCGCCGCCGTCGTCCCGAAAGCGCGCTTCCGCGCGCGCCGCGCGGCGCCGGATGCCGACGAGCTCGATCGCCTTGATCACGATCACCGTCCACGATGCGATCGACATCGCGACGAGCAACAGCGCGACCGCGCGCGTCATCGGGTCGCCCTGCGTCCATACGTGACCGATTCCGTAGATTGTCATGATGAAGTGTCCTGTCAGTCGTCGAGATTGAACGCGATCGGCGCGCGTGCCCGCGTCGGCACCGGCGCGCCGTCGAACACATGCGGCGCGCAGCGGCTCGCCAGTACGGCTTCACGCGCCGCCGCGTCGAGACGCGGATAACCGCTGCCGGTCACGACACGCGCGGCGACGATCTGCCCCGCCGCATCGGTCTCCAGTTCGACGAGCACGGTGCCATGCTCGCCCAGGCGCAGCGACTGCGGCGGGTAGTCGGGTTTGACCAGCGCGCAGTCGGGATGCGCGACGAAGCGCAGCGGCGCCGACACGGAAGACGATCGGGATTCGGGTTGAGTCTGCGTCTGCGTCGGCATTCGTGCGGCCGCATCGTCGTGCGGCGTATCGCGTTGCGCCGCGGCCGGCAAGGACGGACCTGACTGTGCCGGAGCCGGCACAGACGCGTCATGCGCCGGCGGGCGGGGACGGCCGGACGCGACCTGCCGGTTCATCCGCGACACACTGCCCGCAGATGATCGGGGCGCGGACGTAGCCTCCTGCACCGCGTGCGACGCGGCAACCGGCTTCGCCTTCGCCGCCGCCGTCGACGCCTCCGGCACCGCCGCGATCAGCGTCGCCACGATCACCTGCCGTTGCAGTGGTTCGCGTCGTACGATCTGCTCATGTGCGAGCAGAACGAACAGGGCGGCATGCAGAACGCATACGGCAGCGAAGACCGACGCGACGCGAGTTCCGCGACGGCGTACCCGATCGCCAGCGGCACCACGCACGCCGGTCGCCTGCCGCGTTCCGAAGGCAGCGGTGCTCATCGCGCCCGCCTTCGCGCGCTCACCCATCCTCGTACACGCGCGCCACATCGCCGACATGAAGAGGAATGCATATCTATCGATCCGGCTTCCATCGCGTTGCCTTGCCCTGTTCACCCCGCCGCCGTCGCCGTGCCTTGTCAGCAGTCGCAGGCCGCTCCACACTGCGCGAGCGAATTCTCCTTGCTGCGGAACACCAGCGGCTGTTCGTCGCGCGGCGCGGGTCGCCGCGCGAATTGCACGGCCTGCTCGACCCGGCCGTGATGCGCGGACTTCTCGCACACCGGATCGGGCTGCGCCGGGTCGCCGGCCAACTGGTACGCCTGGCACCGGCAGCCGCCGTGATCGACATGCCGCTCGTCGCACGTGCGGCACGGCTCGCGCATCCAGTCCTCGCCGCGATACGCGTTGAATGCGTCGCTGTCGTACCAGATTTCCTTCAGCGACCGGTCGCGCACGTTCGGCAGCGCGAGCCCCGGCAGCGACCGCGCGGCATGACACGGCAGCGCGGTGCCGTCCGGCGCGACGCCAAGAAACACCGAACCCCAGCCGTTCATGCACGCTTTCGGGCGCCGCTCGAAATAGTCGGGCACGACGAACAGGATCTTGCAGCGTTCGCCGACCAGCTTGCGATAGCGGTTGACCGTTTCCTCCGCCTCGCGCACCTGCTCGACGGTCGGCATCAGCTGGTCGCGGTTCACCATCGCCCAGCCGTAGTACTGCGTGTTCGCGAGCTCGAGGTAATCGGCGCCAAGGTCGAGCGCCATCTCGATGATCTGTCCGACGTGCGGCAGGTTGTAGCGATGCAGCACGCAGTTGAGCACCATCGGGTAGCCGTGCGCCTTGATCAGCCGCGCGACGCCGCGCTTCAGCTCGAACGTGCGCGTGCTCGTCAGGAAATCGTTCAGCTCGCGCGTCGAATCCTGCAGCGACAACTGGATATGGTCGAGCCCGGCCGCCTTGAGCCGCTCGATGCGCGTGACGTTCAGCCCGACGCCCGACGTGATCAGGTTCGTATAGAAGCCGAGCCCGCGCGCATGCGCGACGAGCGTCTCGAGGTCGTCGCGCTGCAGCGGCTCGCCGCCCGAGAAACCGATCTGCGCGGCGCCGAGCGCGCGCGCATCGCTGATGACCGTGCGCCACGCATCGGTGTCGAGCTCCGCGCCGTGCGTCGCGAAATCGACCGGGTTGTAGCAGAACGCGCAGTGCAGCGGGCAACGGTACGTCAGTTCCGCGAGCAGCCACAGCGGCGCGGACGGACGGGAAGTGTCGGGGGCCATGTCAGTCGAGCCAGCCGCGCAGTCGCGCATGATCGAGGAATCGGTACACGTCGGTCGCGAGGTCCGACTGGCTGAACAGGCGCTCGAGTTCGCCGATGATGTCGTCCAGCTCGCGCGTGCCGTCGCAACGCGCGAGGATCTCGCCGGCACTCGGGTTCAGTTTGACCATTCCTTCCGGATAGAGGAGCACGTATGCATCCTGGGCCGCCTCCCATTGCAGGCGGTACATGCCCCTGAGGCAGGGGCGCAGCGGCACGCCGCTGGCAGCTTCGATCGCGTTCATAGCGGGTAGGCCTTTTCGACGGCGTCGAGCATCGACCACAGGATGTCGAGCTTGAATTGCAGGATGCCGAGCGCACGCTGCTGCGCATCCGGCGTCGTGAAGTGCTGCAGCGTCACCGCAAGCCCGTGCTCGACGTCGCGCTGCGCAAGCGGCACGCGGCTGCGGAAGTAATGCAACCCGTCCGGCTCGATCCACGGGTAATGCGACGGCCAGCCCGCGAGCCGGTCGAGATGGATCTGCGGCGCGAACATCTCGGTCAGCGACGAGCACACGGCTTCCTGCCATGGCGCGCGCCGCGCGAAATTCACATACGCGTCCACCGCGAAACGCACGCCGGGCAGCACGTGCTCGAGCGACCACAGTTCGTCATGCGAGAGACCGCACGCCTCGCCGAGCCGCGCCCAAGCCTCGATGCCGCCCTCGTTGTCGCCCTGCCCGTCGTGGTCGATCAGCCGCTGGATCCAGCGGCGCCGCGTGTCGCGGTCGGGGCAGTTCGACAGGATCGCCGCATCCTTGAGCGGGATGTTGATCTGGTAGTAGAAGCGGTTCGCGACCCAGCCGCGGATCTGCGTGGGCGAACAGGCACCGCTGTTGAGCCGGCGGTTGAACGGGTGATGAATGTGATAGCGCGATTCGAGCGCGCGCAGGCGCGCCTCGAATTCGGTCGCGCTCCAGGGCGTCGGATGCAATGCCGTAGCGGGAATCGGTGCGTTCATGGTCAGACCTGGAATTGCATGCCGTCGTGCGCGACGTCGATGCCATGCGCGCGCAGGTGCGCGTGCTCGACGGAATGCGGATCGAGAATCGGATTCGTGTTGTTGATGTGCGTGAGCACCTTGCGCGTGTGCGCGGGCAGCGTGTCGAGCCAGTCGATCATGCCGGGCCGCCCGTGCTCCGCGCATTGCGCGAGATGCCCCATGTCGGCCGCGTGCTTGCCCGACAGGCCGAGGTCGATCATCTCGGTGCCGCTCCAGAACGTGCCGTCCACCAGCACGAGATCGGCGCCGTCCATCGCGGCGCGCACGTCGTCGGTGACGGCCGCGAGCCCCGGCGCATAGAACGCGCGCCGGCCGCTCGCGACATCTTCGATCGACAGCGCGATGTTGTCGCCGGGCGCGGCCGACGCACGCCGCGGCGAATAAGGCGGCGCCTTGCTGTCGACGGGAATCGCGGTGAAGCGGACCCCGCTCGCCGCCGGCACCGTGAACGGCTCGCCGAGCACGATCGTATGCGCGGCGACGCCGCAGTAATGGCCGAGCAGCGGCACGAGCGGCAAGCCGGTAGACAGGTCTTCGAGCACCGGCGCGCTCGCGTAGAGCGGCAGCGGCGTCGAGCGCTCGCGCAGCATCAGCAGGCCCGTCACGTGATCGATCTGCGCGTCGCACAGCACGACGGCGGCGATGCCGCTGTCTCGAATCGCGCGTGCCGGCTGCAACTCCGGATCCGCGCGCAACTGGGAAAGGATGTCGGGCGACGCGTTGACGAGGATCCAGTCGATGCCGTCGTCGCTGACCGCGATCGACGACTGTGTGCGAGGCAGCACGTGGCCGCTTCCGCTGCGTGCGCGGCGACAGTTCGCGCAATTGCAGTTCCATTGCGGCAGGCCGCCGCCGGCTCCCGAGCCGAGTATCTTGATCTTCATGGGCGTCAGCTCCCGACGCCGCCCGCGCCGATCACGGCAAGACGGGCGGCACGCTCGGCGATCAGCGGTTGGCGATGTACATCGTGATTTCGAAGCCGAAACGCAGGTCGGTGTAAGACGGGGTGGTCCACTGCATGATGTGTCTCCTGATTGAGTTGATGAGTTGCGTCGGTGAGTCGGTGAGTCGTACAACCGCGGCAATCGAGCGGTCGGTTCCTATTCAGCAAGGAGCGTGCCGAGGCCGCACTTCGACGGCCCGACAGCGATGCGCGGCGCTCGCCCGGGCATCGGGACGCAATCCTTACGATTTGCCTACGCGATTGGCGCGAATGCGGTTCGACGCCACGGCCGCACGATGCGCATGGACGGTGACAGGTGTTGAATCGTTGAACACCGGTGTTGCAACTTGACACACCGGCTGTGACAGGCCGCGCGGCCACGAACCCGTGGCGCGCGTCAGCTTTCGTCGGACGGCTGGCGCTGCGGGTCGGCGGCCGGCATCTTCCGGTAGATCGTGTTGCGCGACACGCCGAGCGCGCGCGCCGCCGCGGACACGTTGCCGCCGTGGCGCGCGAGCGCAGCCGCAATCGCGGACGCGGCGACATCCTGCAACCGCGCGTCGCCTGCCGGGAGCGCGTCCGCGGGCCATGCCGCGGCGGACGGATCGTGCGCGGCCGGCTCGGCCCGGGTATCGTCGCGGCGCAGGTCGTCGAAGAAATCGTCCGGCAGGTGCTCGCGCCGGATCTCGCCGTCGTCGTCGACCATCGCCGCCGCCGTGCGCAGCAGGTTGCCGAGCTGGCGGAAGTTGCCGGGCCACGCGCAGCGCACGAACAGCGCCATCACGTCCGGCGCGACGGACAGCGGCGGCCGGCCCGGGCCCGCGTAGGCCTCCCGTTGCAGCATCTTCTGCACGACCACCGCGAGATCCGTGCGGTCGCGCAGCGGCGGCAGGCGCACCACGAGGCCGTTCAGCCGGTAGTACAGATCCTCGCGAAAGCGGTTCTGCGCAATCATGTCGCGCAAGTCGCGGTGCGTCGCGCAGATGATCGCGATGTCCACGGCGATCGTCTTCGTCGATCCGAGCGGGTTGACGAGGCGCTCCTGCAGCACGCGAAGCAGCCGCACCTGCAGCGGATACGGCATGTCGCCGATCTCGTCGAGAAACAGCGTGCCGCCGTTCGCCTGCAGCAGCTTGCCGATCGAGCCCTTGCGGCGCGCGCCGGTGAATGCGCCCTCTTCGTAGCCGAACAGCTCGGACTCGATCAGCGTCTCCGGAATCGACGCGCAGTTGACCGCGACGAACGGCGCATCGCGCCGCGGCGAGTCGTTGTGGATCGCCTGCGCGAGCAGCTCCTTGCCGGTACCGGTCTCGCCGGTGATCAGGATCGGGATGTCCTTGCCGATCACCTTGCGCACCTTCGCGATCACGCATCCAACCTGCGGATCGCCGGTGTCGAGGTAGTTGAGCCGCGACAGGCCGGCCGACGTGCCGGCCGCCGGCGCGGGCACCGCGTTCGCGCGCGCGGCCGGCGCACCCGCGTCGTGAACGTCCGTCGGACGGCTGCCTTCGGCGAGCGTCGCGCGCCGGAAATGCACGCGCGCGCAGACCACCGCGCCGGTGCCGAGGTTCAGCATCAGGTGCCGGTCGGTGCTCGCGCGCATGCGGTCGATCAACTGTGCGCTCGTGACGTCGAACAGCGACGACAGCGTATGCGCGCGCAGCGCGGCGAGCGGCATGCCGAGCTGGAACTGCGCACTGCGATTGGCCGACAGGAAACGGCCGTCGGCGGTGAAGGCGACGATCCCCTCCATCAGCGTGCCGAGGAACTCGGGGCGGCCATGGAACGACACCTGCAACGTCTCCTGAAAGGTCGTCGTAAATAGGTGATTCTCGATCATCTGCACCGACATCTTCGCGAGCGCCATCGTGTGCTGGTGGTAGCTGCGGTGGTCGCCGGTCACGTCGAGCACACCGATCGCGTCGCCGTACGGATCGAGGATCGGCACGCTCGAACAGGTGAGGAAGCGGTTCGCAGCGAGGAAGTGCTGGTCGCCGTGAACGACCATCGGGCACAGCTCGGCGAGCGCCGTACCGATCGCGTTGGTGCCCTGCCGGTCCTCCGCCCAGTTCGCGCCCGGGCGCAGCGCGACCTTCTCCGCGCGGCGCAGGAAATCGTCGTCGCCGATCGAATGCAGGATCAACCCCTGCGCATCGGTCAGCACGATCATGCTCTGCGTGTTGACGATCTGCTCGTGCAGCGTCTCCATCACCGGCATCGCATGCGCGCACAGCACACGGCTCTGCTCGCGCTTGAGCACCAGCGCCGCGCTCGACAGCACGTCGTAGTCGGGGCGTGCCGAGACCTGCAGGCCGAACGTCTCGGACCGCTCATGGGCTTTCTGGATCGACGGCGCGGGCCAGCCGGCGGAATGCGCGGCCCGCGATCCGGCCGCCTGCTCTACGTCATCGCGCATTGTCTCCTCCGGGGATCTTCCGGTCAGTTGCCGGACTCTTTGCCGTCATTGCAAGCAAGCATCGGGCCACGCGAGGCGCACGGCCCCAATCGAAAGCAGATTGCAAGACACGATCCGGCTCCGCCGGGCAGGTCGGGTCACCGGGCGGGCCGGACTTCGTGATACCGCGTCTGCCCGATGCGTGACTACCCGTGCGAATCCCGATCTTTGCGGCTGGCGCGTTTCTGGCTTTGTCGTGGATCAAATACAGTGGTCGCCCGGACACCCGTGCGGCCGCGTGACGATTGCCCCGATTCCCCGAACCGATTCGACACGATGCCTGCCCAGATTCGCCCCCTATCCCGATCCCGACCCGCGTCGCCGGCGTCACCGTCCACGCTCGCCGCGCCCGTTCGCGGACGCTTGCACCGCGACGCGCAATCGATCGCGTTCTCCGTCGCCGGCGCGGCGCACGGCCATCCGGTCGTCGTGCTGCACGGCGGGCCGGGCAGCGGCAGCCAGGCCGGCATCCTGCGGCTGTTCGACCTGACGCGGATGCGCGTCGTGCTCGTCGACCAGCGCGGCGCGGGCGCGTCGGCACCACGCGGCGGCACACGCCACAACGACACCGCGCGGTTGATCGACGATCTCGAAGCGGTGCGCGCGCAGCTCGGCATCGCGCGCTGGGGCGTCGTCGGCGGCTCGTGGGGCGCGGCGCTCGCACTTGCATACGCGGGCACACATCCCGCACCAGTCACCGGCGTCGTGCTGCGCGGGCTGTTCCTGACGTCGCGACGCGAAGTCCGCCGGTTGTTCACGACGTCGCGAACGCGCGCGCCCCGCGAATGGCGACGCCTGTACGCGGCGGCCAGTTGCAGCCAGCCGGATCGCCTGCTGGCGTGCTGCGCGCGGCGGCTGCAACCCGGTGCGGGCGCGGCCCGGCAGCGAGCGGTGGCGCTCGCGTGGCACGCGTACGAGAACGCCATCCTCGCATCGCCGAACCCGCGCCGCTCACCCGCGGATGCGATCCGCTCGCACAAGACCGTCGCCCGGCTGATCGACAAGTACCGGATCCAGGCGCATTACCTGCGACACGACTGCTGGCTCGGCGAGCGCCGCGTGCTCGCGCTCGCGCGCCGGGCGGCGCAGGCCGGCGTGCCGCTGTTCGCCGCGCACGGAATGCACGATCCCGTCTGCCCGGCCGCCAACGTCGCCCGCCTCGCGCGTGCCGTGCCCGCGGCCGCGATCGAACACGTGAGCGCCGGGCACCTCGCAAGCGACCCGGCATTGGCACGCAGCATCGCGCGCGCCGTGGCCGCGATGTTCGCGGCGGCACCGGTGGCCCGACCGGGCCCGTCGCGCACATCTTGAGCGCCGCTCGGGCTGCGACGCGGCAATGCACGCAGCCGGGCAAAGCTCAATCCCACGCGTAGCGCACGCCGACCCACGCACCGCGCGGCGCGCCAGGTCCGACGAACTGTTCGTTGACCGGATTCGCACCGTCGAACGTGTGATTCGGCCCGTTGAAGAAGTTCTGGCCCAGCACGCCGAAGCTCGCATAGCGCTTGTCGAACAGGTTCGTCACGCTCGCGAAGACTTCGAAGCGCTTCGTGATCCGGTAGCGCATGTCGAGATCGACGAGCACGTAGCCGGAAATCCTGCCGTTCACGTCCTGGTTGTTCTCGTCGCCGCGCGCATACACGCCGCTGCGCCACGTGACGTTCGCGCCGATATCCCACCTGGGCGTCGCCGCGTAGTCGAGCCGGAGCTTCACCGTGTGCGCGGGAATGCCCGGGATATGGTCCCCCGGCTTGACGGCCACGTTGCCGTTCGCGTCGGCCGCCGAATTCGCCGGGCTATGCTCGGTCCACGACGACCGGTAGGTCGCATCGACATAGCTGTACGAAAGCCCGACACCGAGCGGGCCGAACCGCGTGCGGCCCGCGAGTTCGATGCCTTGCCGCCGCGTATCGCCGACGTTGCGGAAATAACCCTGCGCGCTTGCCGGGCTGCTGATGAACTGGATATCGTCGGTCAGCGTCGTGCGGTAGGCGGCGGCACTCCAGGTCGTCGCGGCGCCGATGCGGCCGCGCATGCCGGCTTCGAACGTCTTCGAGATCACCGGCTTGAGCGCCGGGTCCGCGATGAAGTCGTTCGGCAGCGAGCACGGCGCGGCCGGGTCCGCGCATGCGAGTTCGATCGCGGTCGGCGAGCGCATCCCTTCGTTGTACGTCGCATAGGCGGTGAAGCCCGCGACCGGGTTCCAATTGAGCCCGAGCGCCGGGTTGAACCGGGAGAACGTATGGTTGCCGTCGAGCAGCGGCTGCACGCCGCTCTCGTCGCCGATCTGCGCCTTCGACCAGTCGTAGCGGCCCGACACCGTCAGCGTCCAGTGCGGCGTCAGCGACAGTGCATCGCTCAGGTACACGCCGAGGTTCGCGTTGCGCGTCTTCGCGCGGGTCTGCGGCTCGAAGTCACCGACGCCGATCGCCGCGCGCGTGTCGGTGAAATACGCGTCCTGCGACGACGCGACGTAGCTCGAGTTCGCGACATCCGCCGCCACGCCCGCGATCAGCTGGTTCGCCATCCCGCCGAGCTTGCCGAGCAGCGTGAGTTGCAGGCTGCCGCCGTAGCTGTCGGTCACGACCGTCGACTGCGCGTTGGTGCCCTGCACCGTGTCGACCGTGCCGTCGTCGCCGACCGATCCGTAATCGGTATTGTTGTTGCTGCTGATGTTGGTGTTGCGCAGGTGCCGATAATACGCATTGCCGCTCAGCTCGACGTGCTCGCCGAAGAAGCGATCGCCCGACAGCGTCAGGTAGCCGGCACTGTTGCGGTTCAGGTCAGGATAGGTGTACGCCTGCTTCCGGTTGTCGAGGAACGAGCGCGGGATCGTCTGGGTGCCGTACAGCGCGTTGTCGGCGCCGCCGGCGGAAATCGACAGCGTCGTGTCCGAATCCGTGTAGCGCAGCTTGCCGAACGCCTGCCGCACGCGGCTCGCATTGTGGTCGGCCCAGCCGCCGTCGTTCGCGACGTTCGCCGTCGCGTAGTAGTCGAGGTTCGAGCCGATCGTGCCGCCCTGCTCGATGGCGGCCGTCTTGCGGCCCCACGAGCCGCCCGACACCTCCACTTCGCCGCCCGGGTTCGACTTGCCGTTCTTCGTCGTGATCGCCAGTGCGCCGCCGAGCGTATTGCGTCCGTACACCGGGTTGGAGCCCGGTATCAATTGCATCCGGTCGATTGCCTGCGTCGGCAGGATGTCCCAGTTCACGACGTCGCCGAACGGCTCGTTCACGCGCACGCCGTCGACGAACACCGACAGCCCCTGCGGCGTACCGAGCAGCGGCGACGCGGTGAAGCCGCGATAGTTGACGTCCGTCTGGTACGGATTGCCCTGCGCCTCCGAGATCGTCACGCTCTGCAGGTTCGCGGCGAAGAAGTCGGCAAGCGTCGCGCGGTGCTGCGCATCGAGTTCCGCCGCGCGTACCGTCTGCACGTTTGCCGGCACCTTCTGCAGCGGCGTACCGATCCCGAGCAGCGGCGTCGTGCCGACGACCACCACCGTCGGCAATGTGACGGCCGGCGTTTGCGGCGCTTCCTGCGCGACGGCGACGGCGGCCGGCGGCACGGCGCCGCCTGTCGCGGCCGTGCCGTCCGCAGGCTGCTGCGCACGCGCGCCGCCCGTCGACAGGCCGAACAGCGCGATGGCGCCGAGGGCCGGCCCGAGAAGCGCGCCACGCATCGCGCCACCGTGCCGCGCGCGACGCGCGCGTCGCATCGCGCTGCCCTTTCCGGCTGCCTTTGGCCTCCTGATCATTTCATTCGTCTCCATGCTTGTATTTCGCCGCGGTGTGCCCCGCACCGCGCGGCGTGCTGTTGTCGCGAAGCAGCGTGCGAGAACCATGCCAGCCGCGTCGGCACGACGCCCGCGCGCGTCGCCGCGCACCGCGTGCGTGACACCGGCGCGGGCGGCGTTCCACCTGTCACGGATGCCGCGCCACCTGTCATGTTTGGCAACACTGCGCGCACGGGGGTGTACCTGAATGCAACACCTTCGTTGACACGTGCGCGCGACGCGTCCGACGCCGCACGACGCACGACGCGCCCGTGTGCCGCTTCATACCGGCTTCGCGCCGCGGTGGCATGCGACTTGCGTGAACGGCTGCGCACTCGGCCCGGAATCCCCACCGTGCCGGCGCGACGAACCGTTCGCGGCGGTGCGACCACAATGACTCAGGAGACAACCATGAAGAAACTCTCGGCTTCAGCGAGCCGGCTGGCGACGATCGGCATCGCGGCGGCAGCGGCCGTCGCGCTGAACCCCGGCCTCGTCGAAGCGGCCGCGGACTACCCGGCCGTGACCTACCAGCGGCTGACCGATGCGCACACCGATCCGGGCTGGCTGACCTACTACCGCACCTACGACGGCCAGTCGCATTCGCCGCTCAAGCAGATCGACGCGTCGAACGCGAAGGAACTCAAGCAGGTGTGGGCCTACAAGTTCCCCGCCGAACTGAAGCAGGGCTTCGAAGCCACGCCGATCATCAACGGCAACTACCTGTTCGTGACCACGCCGAAGGACAACGTCTACGCATTCGACGCGAAGAGCGGCAAGCAGCTGTGGAAATACGAACCGAAGCTTGGCGCGGCATCGTTCAAGACCGCATGCTGCGACGTCGTCAACCGTGGCGTCGCGCTGTACGGCAAGAACGTCTACGTCGCGATGCTGAGCGGCGAGGTCGTGGCGCTCGACGCGCAGACGGGCAATCTCGTCTGGAAGAAGCAGATGTTCGAGCCGGGCCTCGGTTATGCGTTCTCGCTCGCGCCGCTCGCGCTGGACGGCTCGATCATCGTCGGCACCTCCGGCGGCGAATACGGGATTCGCGGGTACATCGCCGCGCTGAACCCCGAAGACGGCTCGCTGGTCTGGAAGCGCTACACGATCCCGAGCCCCGGCGAAAAAGGCGCGGACACCTGGCCCGACGGGATGCAGGCGCACGGCGGCGGCGCCGCCTGGCTGACGGGCACCTACGACGCGGCAAGCCGCACGCTGTACTGGGGCGTCGGCAACCCCGGCCCGTGGCTCGCGGCGCTGCGTCCCGGCGACAACCTGTATTCCGACTCGCTGCTCGCGCTCGATCCGAAGAACGGCAACCTGAAGTGGCACTACCAGTACACGAGCAACGACACGTGGGACTACGACGGCGTCAACACGCCGATCCTCGCGGACATCAAGTACAAAGGCAAGGACTACGACGCGATCATTCACGCCGACCGCAACGGCTTCTTCCATGCGATCGATCGCACGACCGGCAAGCTGATCTACGCGGAGCCGTTCGTCACGGCAACGTCGGTCACCGGCTACACGGCCGACGGCAAGCCCATCGCGGACCCGTCGAAGTTCCCGAAGGCCGGCACGACGATCGACACGTGCCCGAGCTTCCTCGGCGGCAAGAACTGGTGGTCGGTGTCGTACGACCCCGCGCGCCACATCGCGGTCGTACCTTCCCTTCACGCGTGCATGAGCCTGTCCGGCAAGTCGGTCAGCTACATGGAAGGCCTGCCGTACCTCGGGGAAGGCTTCGAGATCAAGCCTGAACCGGGCAGCCAGGGTTATGGCGAACTGCAGGCCATCGACGTGAACACCGGCAAGAAACTGTGGGGCCACTGGTCGAAGAAGCCGTGGAACGGCGGCGTCGCGACCACCGCGAGCGGTCTTGCATTCAGCGGCTCGCTCGACGGCCACCTGTATGCCTTCGACACGGCGACCGGCAAGGTGCTGTGGGAGAGCCCGCAGCTCGCGAGCGGCATCATCGCGCAGCCGTCGGTGTTCGAGGTCGACGGCAAGGAATATGTCGCGGTGCTCGCCGGATACGGCGGCGCGAACCCGATCTGGGGCGGCCCGATGGCCGACGTCGCGAAAGACGTTCCGCGCGGCGGCACGCTCTACGTATTCGCGCTCGACTGAACGCGCGTCGCGCCCGGCATGCGCCCGATCCGGGCGCGACGCCCCCACTGTTTCAACCGGAATGCACGACCATGAAAACTCGACTCGCTCCCCTGACCCTCGCCAGTCTGCTCGCCGCGGGCGTGGCGCTGACCCCGATGTCCGCCGCGGCCGGCGGCGTGCGCGTCTGCACGCTGCCGGGCAGCCCGACCGCCGCCCTCGACATGTCGGTCGCACGTGAAGTGCTGCGAACCGCCGGCATCGCCGCCTCGTTCAACCGGCGCGGCGTGGACGACGACGGCGGCGACGACGGCATCTCCGCCGCCGAACTGAAGCAATCGCTCGAACGCGACTGCGACATGATCGCCGGCTTCCCGCGCTCGGCGATCGCCGATGCATCGAATGCCCGGATGAGTTTCTCGCAGGGGTATCTGCGCTCCAGCTACGTCAGCGTGACGCTGCGCGACGCGCATGCATCGTCCACCGGCAAGGAAACGATCGCGGCCACGTACTCCAGCCCGTCGCAACTGATCGCGGCACAGGCGACGAACGCCCGCTTCGATCTCGAGAACACGTCCGAGCAGACCATCGACGCGCTCGCGACCGGCCGCGCACAGCGCGCGATCGTCTGGTATCCGAGCGTCGTGGCGTACCGGCATGCGCATCCCGGCCAGCCGTTCCGGATCGCGGCCACGGCGTCGCCGTACTCGGACTGGCAGCTCGCGTTCGCGTTCGGCCCCGATCGGGACGCGCTGCGGCAGCGCATCGACGCGGCGTTGTCGCGGCTGAATGCCAACGGCCGGATCGCCGCGCTCACACGCGGCTGGAACCTGCCGGAAAACATCGCTCAAGCGGCCAATACGCCGTCGCGCGGCCGCTTCCTCGACGGCGCGGTCGCGTCGGCCGGGCACTCGCGCACCGGCGTGCTGCTCGCCGGCGGAACACCCGCGACGGGCGGCTTCATCAAGGTCTCGGCGAGTGACGAAAACGGCGTGCCGTCGTTCGACAATGCGCAGGCACAGCACGGCAAGAAGCTCTATATCGATGCCTGCGCGAAATGCCACGGCGACCAGCTCGAAGGCAATACCGCCCCTGCGCTGAGCGGGGAATCCTTCGCGCCCGAGGGCAAGTCGCACATCACGGTCGGCGGCATCTTCCAGTACATGTCGAACAACATGCCGGCCGATCGCCCCGGCAAGATGACGGCACAGGAATACGAGGACCTGATGGCGTTCCTGCTCTATTCGAACGGTTATGACGCGTCGAAGAGCAAGCTGACCGCCGATGTCGCCACCTCGTCGAAGGCGCCGCTCGTCGCCGGCCCGCGCAAATAACGCTTTTCTCCCTTCGCTTCGATCGACCGCCGCGCCGGGAAGCCATCCCGGCGCGCGGGGCCGGTTTTTTATTCAGGAAAACGACATGATCTCCCGCACTCGCAGAACCTTCATCGTTCAGACCGCCGGCCTGTGTGCCGCACTCGCAGCCGGAACCAGCGCATTCGCGGCAGCGCCGCTCGTCGACGAAAACGACGCGGCCGCGAAGACGCTCGGCTACCGCGCGAAGGCGACGACCGTCGATGCAGGCAAGTTCCCGAAGTACCAGGCCGGCCAGACGTGCTCGAACTGCCGCTTCTACAAGGCCGTCGCCGGCGAATCCTCCGGCACGTGCCCGATGTTCGGGGGCAAGGCGGTTGCCGCCGAAGGCTGGTGCAACGTCTATGCAAAGCTTGCTTGATCCCGGGCGCGGGCGCGAACACGACGGCGTGCCGCGCGGCGGCACGAACGCGGAGCGCACGGACCGTTTGAATGCGCTGGTCGCGCTGGGCATCGGGCGCGGCTACGTGACGCGCGGTGAAATCGTCGACGCGCTGCCCGACGATGCCGCGGACGGCGCGGATTTCGACGCCGCCGCGTCGATGCTCGGCGAATGGGGAATCGAGGTACGCGAGCACGTCGACTCGCGAAGCGCATGGACGCTCGATCGTCATTTCGCGCGAGCGACGGACACGACGTCGCCGCTCGCCGACGCGTCGGCCCCGCTCGCGACCGCCGATCTGCTCGCGGCCCGCACGAGCGATCCCGTCCGCATCTATCTGCGCGAAATGAGCGCGACACCCCTGCTCGACCGCGAAGAAGAGATCGCGCTCGCGCTTCATCTGGAAAACGGGCGCGCGGCGTGCATCGACGCATTGAGCCGCGACCCGGCTGCGCTCGACGCCGTCGCGTCGATCGCCGGCGACATCCGCGCCGGCAAGGTGGCGGCATCGGTCTACGTGACGGGGTTCGTCGGCGACGCCGAATCGCTTGACGAAGCGCCCGCGACTTTACCCGGGGAGTCGCCCGGCAACGCAACGGCGCCTGATTCGACCATCGAATCACCGGAGGGGGAGGACGACACGGACCGCGCGCCGGACAGCCCGGCATGGCGCGACAGCGTCGTTGCATCGCTCGACCGCGCCGGCGCGCTGGCCGCCGGGATGCAGCACGCATTGCGCACCGGCGGTTTCGCGTCGGCCGGTTACCGGGCGCTGCTTCGCGAGGCCGCCGCGTCGACCGGCAGGATCCGCTTCACCGCGCGTGCGATCGAACGCATCGGCCGCGCGATTCGCGACCGTGCAACGCAAGCACGCAAGTTCGAACAGTGCATCGTCGACATCCTGGCCGAATCGGGCATACGCATCGATTCGCCGCGCCGCGACCTCTTCATGCCGTGCGACGACGTGCGCGCATGGATGACCGACTGCATCGCCGCGCATGCCGGCTGTACCGCCGCCCTCACCCGCCGCGCGCCGGCGCTGATCGAAGCACGCGCCGCGCTCGCCGGCCTCGCCGGCGAGTCGAGCCTGCCGCTCGACATCGCGATCGCGATCGACGCGCGACTGTCGCGTATCGAGCGCGCGATGCAGCCCGCGAGAACGAAGCTGTTCCAGAGCAATCTGCGGCTCGTCGTGTCGATCGCCAAGCGCTATCCCGATCGCGGCCTGCAGTTTCTCGACCTGATCCAGGAGGGCAATCTCGGCCTGATGAAGGCCGTCGATCGCTACGATCACCGGCGCGGCTTCAAATTCGCGACGTACGCGACCTGGTGGGTCCGGCAGGCCATCACGCATGCGATCGCCGATCAGGGCCGCACGATCCGCGTGCCCGCGCATACGGTCGACGCGATCAACAAGCTGGCCCGCCTCGCGCGAACGCATGCGCAACGAACCGGCGAGGTTGCCGGCGCCCCGACGCTCTCGACGCAGATGCGGATCCCGGTCGACAAGGTGCGGGATCTGATGGATATCGTGCGCGAGCCCATCTCCGCGGACCTGCCCGTTTCGCCCGATCACGACCTCACGTTGTGCGACGTCGCGATCGACCACGCCGCGCCGACCCCGGAAGAATCCGCGAGCGCCCGCCAGCTTCGCGCGGCGGTTGCGGCGCTGATCGACCGCCTGCCGGCACGTGAAGCGTGGATTCTCCGCTTGAGGTACGGCATCGACGTCGAAAGCGAGTATTCGCTGCGCGAGATCGGCCGGCAACTGAACCTGTCCGCCGAACGCGTTCGCCAGATCGAAGTGTCGGCGCTCGAACGGATCAGACAGTTCGGGCACGCACCGGCGCTTCGGTCGCTGATCGCCTGACGCCGCCAGGTCACCCCGCCGCGCTCCGGATCGAGCGGCCGACCACCTTCCCCGGCACGCGCCACCTGTTGAGGACTGCAACACGATGTGCTGCATTTATGAACGGCCGGCTTCGGCTTGACGGTATCCACCCCGTCGCCCGTTCGACCGGATCGCCCGAAACGCGCGCGGTGCGCCGCGACTTCCGCCGAATGCGCGCATCGATCGCTGATGCTGGCATGCATGTTGCGTTTTCCCGAACAGCAGCCCTGCATCCCAAGAACGCATGGAGACACGCTTGTCCACGATTGAATCGGTTCTTCACGAAACCCGCCAGTTTGCGCCGCCCGCGGCGCTCGAGCAGGCGGCGACCATTTCCGGCATGCCGGCCTATCGGGCGCTCGTCGCCGAGGCCGAGCGCGATTACGAAGGCTTCTGGGCGCGCCTCGCGCGCGAAGGCCTCGCGTGGCACAAGCCGTTCACCAACGTGCTCGACGAGTCCAACGCGCCGTTCTACAAGTGGTTCGACGACGGCGAGCTCAACGCCTCGTACAACTGCCTCGACCGTCACGTCGAAGCCGGCAACGGCGAGCGCGTCGCGGTGATCTTCGAAGCCGACGACGGCACCGTCACGCGCGTCACCTATGCGGATCTCCTCGCCCGCGTGTCGCGTTTCGCGAATGCGCTGAAGAAGCGCGGGATCGGCAAGGGCGACCGCGTCGTCATCTATATCCCGATGTCGATCGAAGGCATCGTCGCGATGCAGGCCTGCGCGCGCATCGGCGCGACGCACTCGGTCGTGTTCGGCGGCTTCTCCGCGAAGTCGCTGAACGAGCGGCTCGTCGACGTCGGCGCGACGGCGCTGATCACGGCCGACGAGCAGGCGCGCGGCGGCAAGACGCTGCCGCTCAAGAGCATCGCCGACGAGGCGCTCGCGCTGGGCGGCTGCGAAGCGGTGAAGAGCGTGATCGTCTATCGCCGCACCGGCGGCAAGATCGACTGGCATGCCGACCGCGACCTGTGGATGCACGAACTGACGGCCGCCGAATCCGACACCTGCGAGCCGGAATGGGTGAGCGCCGAGCATCCGCTGTTCATCCTGTATACGTCGGGCTCGACCGGCAAGCCGAAGGGCGTGCAGCACAGCACCGGCGGCTACCTGCTGTGGGCCGCGCAGACGATGAAGTGGACCTTCGACTGGAAGCCCACCGACGTGTTCTGGTGCACGGCCGACATCGGCTGGGTCACCGGCCACACGTACATCACGTACGGCCCGCTCGCCTGCGGCGGCACGCAGGTCGTGTTCGAGGGCGTGCCGACCTACCCGGACGCCGGCCGCTTCTGGAAGATGATCGGCGACCACAAGGTCAGCGTGTTCTACACCGCGCCGACCGCGATCCGTTCGCTGATCAAGGCCGCCGAGACCGACGACAAGGTGCATCCGAAGAGCTACGACCTGTCGAGCCTGCGCATCATCGGCACGGTCGGCGAGCCGATCAATCCGGAAGCGTGGATGTGGTATCACAAGCACGTCGGCCAGGAGCGCTGCCCGATCGTCGATACGTGGTGGCAGACCGAGACGGGCGGCCACATGATCACGCCGCTGCCGGGCGCGACGCCGACCGTGCCCGGTTCGTGCACGCTGCCGCTGCCGGGCATCATGGCCGCGGTGGTCGACGAAACCGGCCAGGACGTGCCGAACGGGCAAGGCGGCATTCTCGTCGTCAAGCGCCCGTGGCCCGCGATGATCCGCACGATCTGGGGTGACCCGGAACGCTTCAAAAAGAGCTACTACCCCGAGGAACTCGGCGGCACGCTGTACCTCGCCGGCGACGGCACCGTGCGCGACAAGGACACCGGTTACTTCACGATCATGGGCCGGATCGACGACGTGCTGAACGTGTCGGGCCACCGGCTCGGCACGATGGAGATCGAATCGGCGCTGGTCTCGCACGAGCTGGTGGCCGAGGCGGCCGTGGTGGGCCGTCCTGACGACACGACGGGCGAGGCGGTGGTCGCGTTCGTGGTGCTCAAGCGTGCGCGTCCGGAAGGCGAAGAGGCCGCGGCGCTCGCGAAGACGCTGCGCGACTGGGTCGGCAAGCAGATCGGGCCGATCGCGAAGCCGAAGGACATCCGCTTCGGCGACAACCTGCCGAAAACGCGCTCGGGCAAGATCATGCGGCGCCTGCTGCGTTCGCTCGCCAAGGGCGAAGCGATCACGCAGGACACGTCCACGCTCGAGAACCCGGCCATCCTCGAGCAATTGAACCGTTCGCTGTAACACCGCCCGCCCGGGCGGAGCGTTTCGCTTCGTCGCGGTGCCGGGATGCGGTCGCATTCCGGCCCTCGCGAAGCACTGCCGTGCGTTCCCCGACGGCACGGCCTGCAGGCGGCACGCGTCGAATCCGCCGCCGCAATATTAATTAGCTATACGTATTACAACATTCAACAAAACGGAGACAGACGATGAAGATCACGACACGGACGATTTGCGCGGCGCTGCTCGGCGCGGCGGCGAGCACGAGCGTTTTCGCGCAGAGCAGCGTCACGCTGTACGGCGACCTCGACGCCGCGTTGCTTTACACGAGCCGGTCGCTCGACTCGGCGACCGGCGGCAATGCGGGCCGCCAGTTCGCGCTGACCGATACCGGCATGACGCCGACCAACTTCGGCTTGACGGGTACCGAGGATCTCGGCGGCGGGCTGCACGCGAAATTCAAGCTCGAGAGCGGCTTCAACATCACCGACGGGGCGTTCGGTCATTCGAACGGCAACTTCTTCGGCCGCCAGGCGTGGGTCGGGATCGACGGCGGGTTCGGCGAAACGAAGATCGGCCTGCAGTTCTCGCCGTTCGTGCTCGCGGTGCTCGGATCGGACCCGCGCAACGTTTCGCACTTCGGCGCCGCGCTGATCCCGTACGTCGACAACGTGCTCGTCACCGGCCTCTTCAACCCGAACGCGATTTCGTACACGAGCCCGACGATCGCCGGGCTCACGGGCAGCGCGATGTTCGGCTTCGGCGGAAAAGCCGGGGACTTCCAGGCGGGACGCCAGTATTCCGGCAGCCTCACGTATGCGAATGGCGGCTTCATGCTCAACGCGGCGCTCTACGACGGCAACGGCGGCACGTCGCCGACGCCGGTATCGAGCACGGTCGCGTTCGTCGGCCGCACGATCGGCACCGCCTACACGTTCGGGCCCGTGACCGGCAAGGCGTCGTTCACGAGCTACAAGGTTGCCGGTTCGTTCAGCAACAACGTGTACAGCGCCGGCCTCGACTATCGCGTCACGCCGGCCCTCGACCTGAACACCGGCGCGTGGTACACGATCGATCGCAACGATTCGCACAATCATTCGCTGCTCGCCGCGATCGGCGCCGACTACAGCCTGTCGAAGCGAACGGGCCTGTACGCGCAGGTCGGTGTCGTCAACAACCATGGCGCGATGAATACGGGCCTCGGCATCACGGGCGGCGCGCTGTTCGGGTTGCCGGGCACGACGGTCGGCGTCAACGCCGGCATCCACCACGTGTTCTGACGCGGCGCGACGCGTCCGGCCGGACGGGCAGCCCGCGTGCGCCCGTCCGGCCCGGTGCCGGAACACGGCCGCCGCAAACGCCGCAAAAGGCAGCAAAAGCCATGAACGGCGGGCAACGCGCGGCACCGGCCGGACGATCCGCGATCCCGATCCCGATCCCGATCCCGGTCTCGATGTTTACCCGACCTCAAGTCCGTGCCCTCGCTGCCGTCAAGACAGGAGCGCACGCCCAGCATCCGCCGATGACCAGGCACGCGTCCCTTCAAGGAGACCCCGCAACGTGAACTTCTTCGGAATCGGCCGCGGCCACCGTTCGTCGCGCGCGCTCGTCGGCGACATCGCCGAGCAGGCCGGCAAGCTCGGCATCGAGATCTGCGACGTGTCGGGTCACGTCGAGGAAGTCGCGGCCCGCGTCGCCAGACAGGCGGAGGTCTGCCACACGCTGCGCGAATCGGCCGCCGTCACGTTGCGCGGCAACCACCGGATTGCCGAAGCGGCGCAGCAGGTGCGCGCCGTGAGCGCGAATGCGTCGGACGCGGTTCGCCAGTCGCAACAGACGATCGAGGCGTCGCTCGCCGACATCCACGGCCTCGTCGAAGGCGTCACGTCGATCGGCAACCAGATGGGTGCGCTGCGCGACGCGCTCGATCATGTACGGGCCGTGTCCGAGGAGATCTCCGTGATCGCGCGACAGACTCACCTGCTCGCGCTGAACGCCGCGATCGAGGCCGCACGCGCCGGCGATTCGGGCCGCAGCTTCGCCGTCGTCGCGGCCGAGGTCAAGAACCTGTCCGCGAAGACCGGACAGGCGACGGCCCAGATCGAGACGACCCTCGCGCGCCTCGCCGAGCAGACCGAACACCTGATCGCGGAAGGCACCGACAACGCTGCCCGCGCGCATCGCGTGCGCGAGGGCACGCGTACGATCGGCGAGGTCGTGCACGCGACCGGGCACGCGATCACCGAGCTCGCCGGCGAGGCCGAGCAGATCGCGTCGCTGACGGACGAAATCGAGACGCAATGCCACCGGCTCGACGAACAGGTCGGCGAGATGGCATCCGGCGTCGAGGATTCGAGCGACAACTTCTCGCAGGCCAAGGACCGGCTCGGCAACCTGCTCTCCGTCTCCGAGACGCTCATCGAACTCACGGCCGCGACCGGCATCGAATCGCCCGACACGCGCCTGATCGACACCGCGCGGCACACGGCCGCCGCGATCAGCAAGCTCTTCGAGGAAGCGGTCGGGCGCGGCGAGATCGCACTCGACGCGCTCTTCGACGCGCACTACGTGCCGATTCCCGGCACCGATCCGCAGCAGTTCATGACGCGCTTCACCGACTTCACCGACCGCGTGCTGCCGGCCATCCAGGAGCCGGTGCTCGGGATCGACGCACGCATCGTCTATTGCGCGAGCTTCGACCGGCAGTGCTACCTGCCGACCCACAACCGGAAATTCTCGCTGCCCCAGCGCGCGGACGCCGCGTGGAACGCCGCGAACTGCCGGAATCGCCGGATCTACACGGACCGCACGGCGCGCACCTCCGTGTCGCATACCAAGCCGTTCCTGCTGCAGACCTATCGGCGCGACATGGGCAACGGCAACTTCGCGCTGATGAAGGACGTTTCCGCTCCCATCGTCGTCGGCGGGCGGCAATGGGGCGTGCTGCGGATCGGCTACAGCGTCTGAATCCGGGCCTGCACCGGCAGGCCGTCGTCCATTACTGTTCGAGCCCCACCGCCAGCGGCCGCTGATCGCCGCGGCCGTGATCGTCGACCACGCGCACCGTATAGCTGCCGGCCGTCCGCGGCTGCCAGAACAGCGCATCGCCGGGCACGCTGCGCCCGACGAACGCATCGTTGACGAACCAGTACAGCGCATGCGCGCTCGCATCGGCCGTCGCGTTGAACGCGATGCGCGTCTCCTCCGTGCTCTTCACGCGCATCGCATACGTACTGCCGCGCAGCGGCGACGTGATGCGCGGCGGATCGCCGTCGACCTGCCCCGCGTCGCGGCACTCCGCGTTCTGCGGCGGCCGCCGGCGCGCAATGCCGGCCTGCACGAACACCTGCTGCAGATCCGACGGCCAGAACTCGAAGATCTCCGTATGCGTGCGCTTGCCGTCGTAAGGCGGGCACGCGGCCTTCCCCGTCGCGTCGTCGATCACGACCGGCCGGTGCACGGTGCTCACGCGGATCGGCGACGTGCCCGGAATGAACCACGTCCAGCCCTGCTGCGGGCACCACTCGTTCGGCAGGTCGCCGCTCGCGAGGCAGATCCGCACGCGCTTCAGGCGCGGCGGCACCGCGCGCGGCGGCTCGACGAGCGTGCGCTCGGCATTCAATGCGTCGACGACCTGGAAGAACAGCGGTGCGGCCGCGTCGACGCCGACGAACGCCGTATTGGTCGAGTTGTCGAAATTGCCGACCCACACGACCAGCACGTACGGGCCGAACACGCCGGCCGTCCACGCATCGCGGAACGACCATGACGTGCCGGTCTTCCAGTAGACGGGCACGCTCGACGGCTGCGCGCCGCTCGTTTCGTCGGGGCGCAGATGCTGGCGCAGCATGTCCATCGTCATGTAGCTCGCCTCCGCGCTCAACATGCGCCGGCCGGGCCGCGCCGGTTCGTCCGCGCGCAGCCGCAGCGGCCGGAATTCGCCGCGATTCGCGAGCATCGCGTAGAGGCCCGCGAGATCCTGCATCGTCACTTCGCCGCCGCCGAGCACGAGCGCGAGCCCGTAGTGCTGCGCGCTCGCGAGCCGGCGCACGCCGGCTTCCTGCAGGAACCGGTACAGGTCGGGCGACTTGAGCTGCGACGCGACCCACACGGCCGGCACGTTGCGGCTGCGGTTCAGCGCGTCGGTCGCGGTGATCGGCCCGAGAAAATGCCCGTCGAAATTCTCCGGCGCATACGGGCCGAACGCGGTCGGCACGTCGCGCAGCACCGTTTGCGGATGCAGCACGCCCTGGTCGAAACCGAGCGCGTAGATGAACGGCTTGAGGGTCGAGCCCGGCGAGCGCCGCGCGAGCGTGCCGTTCACCTGCCCGTCGATCGTGCGGTCGAAGAAGTTCGCGGAACCGACCAGCGCCTTCACGCCCATGTCGCGCGTATCGACGAGGATGGCCGCCGCATTGCGCACGCCGCGCGTGTCGTTGCGCGCGACATAACGCGCGATCTGCCGTTCGAGCGTGCGCTGCAGGTCGAGATCGAGCGTCGTCACGAGCCGCGCACCGCCGTCGCCGTCGTCCGACGCACCGCCCGAGGCCGTGCGCCACGCGCTGCGTGCGGCGAGCGCCTGGTCGACCGCGTGCGGCGCATCGAAAGGCAGGGCCGACAAGGGCCGCATCGCCAGCGGCAACGCGAACAGCGGCTTGAGCGACGCATCGCCCGGATGCTTCGTCAGCCAGCGCGCATACAGCCGGTTGCGCGACGCGGCCAGCGCACGGTTGATCTCGTCCTGCCCGCCGCGCACGCGCCGCGCCGGGTCCTGCGGAATCACCGCGAGCGCGAGCGCCTCGGGCAGCGTCAGCGCATCGGGCATCCGGTTGAAATACACGACGCTCGCGGTGCCCGCGCCTTCGACGTTGCGGCCGTACGGCGCATCGTTCAGATAGGCTTCCAGGATCTGCCGTTTCGAATAGAAGAGTTCGAGCTGCACCGCGCGCGCAACCTGCTCGAGCTTGCCCGCCGGCGTGCGCGTGTTCAGCCGCCACAGCGAGCGCGCGAGCTGCATCGTCAGCGTCGAGCCGCCCTGCGGATTGCCGCCGCGCACATACGTGATCCACGCACCGCGCGCGAGGCCGTACGGGTTGAAGCCGGGATGCCAGCGGAACCAGCGGTCCTCGTGCAGCATCACGGCCTCGACGAGCTGCGGCGACATCCGGTCGAGCGGCACCCACAGGCGGTAGCGGTCGTCCTTCGCCAGCGTGAGCCGCAACAAGCGGCCCTGTGCGTCGACCACCGCGACCGACGACGGCTTCCAGTCGCGCAGCGGCGGATGCGGCCACAGCCGGCACGCGGCCAGCGCACCGAATACGAGCAGCGCGCCGGCGATCCAGTTCTGCCAGCGATGCAGCCAGCGGCCGGCGCCGCGCAGCGCGCGCCGCAGCACCGGGGCGTCAGCCACGTGCGGGCGCTCCGCGCACCCGGCACGGCCGTTGCAGCCGCGCCGTCATCGCACGCGCTCCACGGTCAGCGCCGTGCCGCCGGGTGCCTGTGCCTGCACGCGGCGGTCGTACATCGACTCGCCGTAAGCCGGCGGCGCGACGAAGCGGCCCGCGTTGCTCGCCTTGATCCGGTAGACGAACTCGCGCACGTCGGTCGTCGCGGTGCCGTAGATCACCACGCGGTCCTCGCGCACGTCCGCGAACTGCGGCTGCCACGTGGAGCCCTTGACGCCGATCGGCGAACGCCACGGCGCATCGGCCACCGGCGCCGACGCGCCGCCGTCGCTGTCGCCGTCCTGCGTGTCGGCGACGGGCGGCGGCGCGATCACCGGATCGAAGCCGCCGGGCAGCAGGTCGACGATCGCGATGTTGCCGACGTTCGCCGGGCCCGTCGCGCGGATCTTCAGGTGCACGTCGATCTCCTGGCCGAGCGTGATTTTCCCGAGCGGCTTGCCGTCCGTATCGGTGTAGTCGCGCACGATCTCCAGGCCATTCCTGATCGCCTTCGTCGACGTGCCGCGGTCGTAGCCCGACTGGCTCGCGATCCACCACGCGGGCAGCGTGCTGCCGTTCACGAAGTCGACGCGCGACGCACCGGCCGCCCACGTGCCCGAGCGCACGAGGTTCGCCTGGATCGACGACACGTCCTTCGGCGCGGCGCCCGCGCGCACCTCGTCGATCGCGAGCTGGTCGAGCTGGCCCGCGCTCGACGCCGCATACGCATCGAGCGCGAGGATCGTCATCGCCGACGACAGCGTGTTGTAGCGGTTGTCGACGAGCGGCGCGGCGAGGTTGTCCATCGCGCGCGGCGACAGCTTGCGCACGCGCTCCGGGAAGTGCTTCGCGATCAGGTACAGCACGCTCGCGTCGCGCGTCAGCGGATCGAGGTAGTAGCCGGTCACGTAACCGCCGTCGGACGCGCGCTTGCGCTCGAGCAGCGCCTGCGGGCCCGCGATCAGCGCCGCGGCCTCCTTGTCCTGCTTCAGCAGCTGGTACGACGCGGCAAGCCATGCGGCCGCGAGGTCGTTCTTCCAGTCGTTCGGATACGCGTCCTGCAGCCGCTTCTGCACGGCCGCGAGGCTGTTGGTCGTCACGTTGCCCTGGCGCGTCAGCAAGTACACCGCATAAGCGCGCTGGCGCAGCAGGTCGAGCGAGCCGAGCGAATCGTTCGCCGCGAGCCTCTGCAGATACTGGTTGCCCGCGTCGAGCATGTCCTTCGGCACGGCGATGCCGCGCTCGCGCGCGTCGAGCAGCACGTGCATCGCGTACGCGGACACGAACGGATCCGCGTCGGGCGTCGCGCTCCACAGGCCGAACCCGCCCTGCGCGTTCTGCCGGCCGCGCAGCACGCCGAGGAACTGCGCGATCGCCGCCGCGTTCGTCGTGTCGGCGCCGGCGTCGGTCGCATGCATCGCGCTCGTCAGCGCGCGCACCGACAGCCACTTCGCCGCGAACACGCGCGGCACGGCCGCGCTCACCATCTGCTCGCTGCAGTAGTGCTCGAAGTTGACGAGATACGACGCCACCCCTTCGGACAGCACGAGCGGCGCGGTCGAGATGCTCGCGTCGCGCGATGCATACGCGTCGTACATCGACCGCAGGTTCGGCACGCTCGCCTTCTTGCCCGGGTCGAGCCGCGCGATGTCGAGCTGCGTGCGGAACGCGGCGGCCGGCCGCACCGACACGTCGACGCGCTGCTGCGCGCCCTTCGCGCCGTAGCGCGCACCGAACGACAGCGCGCCCGAGCCGAGCGTATCGGTCGCCTTCACGCGGAACATCGCGACGCCTTCGTGCTGCGGCGCGAGCGCGACGTTCTGCGTGGCCGGCCCGATCACCTGCAACTGCGGCCCCGTCTTCAGCGTGACCGCGACCGGCACCGGCTGGTTGCCGGCGCCCGTCAGGTTGTTCGAGACACCGACGCTGACGTCGGCCTCGTCACCCGGCGCGAGCGTCGTCGGCACGTTCGGCGACAGCACGAAGTCGCCGCGCACCGTCGTCGCGCCCTCGAACGTGCCGACCAGGTCCGGCGACACCGACACGGCCATCACGCGCAGCTTGCCGTTGAAGTAGTCGGGCACGGAATAGCTCAGGCGCGTGTCGCCGTTCACGTCGACGATCCCCGACCAGTAGACGACCGGCTTGTCACGCTTGCGCTTGAACGGGTTCAACTGACGGCCGATCGCATCGTCGGCGTCGCCGCCCGGTGCGGCCATCGCCATCAGCTTCTCGAAGTCCGGCAGGATCAGGTCGAGGATCTGCGACGTGCCGACTTCGAGCATCCGCTTGCGGAAGAAGAATTTCAGCGGATCGCCGAGCTTGTAGCGCGCGACCTGCAGGATGCCCTCGTCGACGGCGAACACGACGACCTTCGCGGGCTTCGCCGAATGCACGGTGAAATTCACCGTGTCGCCGGGTTTCACGAGCGCCGGCGCATCGACCGACAGCGCGTTGCGGCGCGCGTCGAGGTTCACCGAGAACGGCACGACGCCGTAGCTCAGCGGGCTCATGAAGATTTCATCGGACGACGGATCGCGGATGTACTGCACGTTGATGTAACCGTTGCCCTCGAAACCGGCCGGCACCGTGATGTGCTGGATCGAGCTCGTCGTGTCCGCATGGAACCATGCGTGCGCATACACCTTGTCGCGCTCGATCGTGATCAGGCCGCTGCCCGCGTAAGGCGCGCGGATCGCGATCTCGACCTGCTCGCCCGGCTTGTAGTCGTGCTTCGCGAGGCTCACCTGCAGCTCCGCGTTGCGGTCGAGCGAACGCGTGACGTTCGCGTCGCCCGTGACCGAATACTCGATCCGGTTCACCGCGGCGCCGTCCGCGTCGCGGATCACGAGCGCATAGCTGCCCGGCTTGTCGGTGCGCAGCGTGAAGTCGAGCCCGGCCGCCGGAATCGTCAGCGGCTTCTCGTCGACGGGCACCTCCTTCAGCCGCGAATCGTATTTGTATGCGCCGGAATCCTGCTTGGTCAGCACCGATACGTAGCGCTCCTCGACGAGCTGCGCGCGCAGGCCCTTCACGTCGATCGCCTTCGCGTTCGGATCGATCGCGACGAGCCGCACCGTGCGCGGGCTGCCGCGCTTCACGTAGCCGAGATCGTCGACGGACTTGTAGCCGACGAGCCAGTCGTTGTTCGACACGAGCGTTTGCGCGTTCGCGGCGACGTTGCGCCCGCCTTCCGCTTCATAGGCCTTCGCCTGGAAGTAGAGCTGGTAGGTCGAGTCCGCGTACTTGTCGAGATCGAGGTCGAATTCGGCATGGCCGTGCTCGTCGGTCGTGCCGTCCTGCAGCGTCGTCGTGTAGCCCTCCTTCGCGCGGCGCGCGTCGAAGAAGTGATAACCCTGCCAGCTGCGGAACGACGGCCACACCGGGCGCAGCGTCAGCGTCGCCGCGACGCGACGCTTCTCCGCCGGCGTGCCGAACAGGTTCTGCGCGTCGACGACACCCTTCAGCCCCTTCGGCTTCACCCACCCTTCGACGACCTGCTGCGACAGCTTCGCGTCGACCTTCATGCGGTCCGGCAGGAACTCCTTCACCTGCACCGTCGTGCTGCCGATCGGCTCCGCGCCGGGCTGGCCGTCCTTGACGATGTACAGGTTGACCGTCCACGTGCCGGTCGGCGCCGTTTCGGCCGTCGTATAGCCGAGCTCGGTGAAGCCCGTCGCATCGACCGTCACCGGCTTGCGCTCGACCGTGATCCCGCGCGGGTCGACGATCTCCGCCTGCAGCGGCACGCCGGCCGGGCTGCGCGCCCAGCTCGCGGCACGCACGATCAGGCCGATGTGGAACGGATCGCCGGGCCGGTACAGGCCGCGATCCGAGAACAGGTAGGCGGACAGTTGCCCCTGGCCCGTCGCATTGCGCTCGCCGTCGACGTCGAAACGCGAGAAGTCGAGCTGGCGATCGCGGCCGGCCACCGGCAGGAACGACAGGTCGGTGTCCTTCTTCACGACGTACAGCTGCGGCCGCTTCTCGCGGTCGAGCCCCTTGAACGCCGGGAAATGCACGATGCCGTCGGCACCCGTCATTTGCGTGAACAGCGCCTGGCCGTTCACCGCGAGCACCGATACCGTTGCGCCCGCAACCGGCTTGCCCGTGCGGATCGACTGGACGAACACGTCCTGGCTGCCGTCGAGCGCCTTCTTGACCAGCATCCCGAGATCGGTCACGACGATCAGGCGCGTATCGCCGAGCGCGCTGTCGCTGTCGTTGTCGTTTCCGCTGCTGTCGCCCGAGTCGGCGTTGTCGGACTGATCCTGGCTGCCGTCGCCGGACGATGCATCGCCGTCCTTCGCGTCGTCGGCCTTTTTCTTCTCGGCGGCCGGATCGTACTTCGTCAGGTGCAGCAGGAACACGCCGCGCTTGCCGCCCTTCAGGTACTGGCCGAGATCGATGCCTTCGTAGTGGGCCTTGCCGGGTTCGCCGGCCGGGAATGCGCGCGTCTGCACGAAGCGCTCGACGATGTGATCCTCGCTGAACGAATACGACAGCTCGGGCCGCGCGTACGTGCCGTTGTTGAAGCTCACGAGATGCTGGAGCTGGTCGGGCAGCACGCGGCCGATCTCGACCTTCATCCCCGGCAGGTTGCGCGACACGACCGACAACCGCTTGCTGCCGCTCATCGACAGCAGCGAACCGTCGGCCATGAAGCGCAGCAGCTTCGGATAGTCCGGCACCGTGAACGCGGTCGTCAAGGGCTCGCCGAGCAGGTAGCCGCCGGCCGACTTCAGGTTGCCCTCGAACCGCACGACGACGCGCTCGCCCGGCGTCGCGTGGTACTTGAAGCTCTGCAGCGTCGCGAAATCGTTCTCGGTGGGCACCGCCTCGAGCGGCAGCGGCTTCGACTGCTTCAGCACCGCATCGCTGATGTCGGCCACGTTCCATTCGTACGGCGGATCGTCGTCCGCCTGGTCGACGCCCGGCTTGCGCTTCGGCAGCACCCACGCCTTCGCGCGCGCCGCGAGGTCGGCGCTGCGCACGCCGTCGGACGCTTCCGCGACGAGCACCTGCTCGGGCTCGTAGCGCTCGTTGTCGACGAGCGTCGGCGCGATGTTGTCGATCGACAGGCTGTAGAGCCCCGGCACGCCGACTGCCGCGTGCAGCACGTCGGGCGTGCCGTTGCCGCCGCGCGCGCTCTTCACGCCCTTGTCGATGTCGAGCCGTGCGACCAGCGGATCGCGCGGAATCTCGAGCGGCTGCGAATACACCCACGCGCTCGTCTTCATCTTGTCGTAGTTGACCGTGTAGCGCAGCGGCGTCGCATTCTTGCCGTCGCGGCCGACCAGCACGAGGCCGATGCGCTTCTCGAATTCGGCCGGATCGACCGGATAGTTGAAGCGCAGTTGCAGCAGCGCCTGTTTCTCCGCCGGATTGTCGGGATTCTGGTAGAACTCGTTGTTGCCGAACGTGGCGGCAAACGCGGGCACATCGAACGCGAAGCGGTCGTCGTGCATCGTCACCTGCGGCGCGAACACCCGGTGCACCGCGAAACGCACCTCGACGTGCGCGCCGACCGGCCAGTCGGCCGCCGGCGTGAAGCGCAGCGTCTTGTCGTCGACCCACGCCCACGCGCCCTTGAGCGCGGGCGTCATCTCGATGCCCTCTCCGGCCGGCTTGCCGACCTGCTCGATCGGCGCGGCCGATTGCGAGAACACGACGTCGAGCGGATGCACGGTGATCTTCGGCTTGTCGCTGTCGTCCACCTCATAGGTGGTGATCGGCGGCGCCTTCACGGTGAACGTGACCGTCTCGGGCTCCGGCGGCTTCGGCCGATGCTTGAACCAGTAACCGCCGTAGCCGAGCGCGGCCGCGAGCAGCACGATGCCGCCGGCGTGCCACGGGCGGCGGCGCACGGCCGCGGCGGTGATGCCCATCCACGCGGGCGCCGTCCACGACACGTCGCCGACCAGCGGCCGCAGCGCGCAGCCGAGCAGCCACCAGACGAAGCCCGCCACGCGAATCGGCAGGAGCAGCAGGAAGCGCAGCAAATCCATGTTGTTATTTCCTTGTTCAAGGACGTGCGGCCGGCTTCGGCGGCGTTCCCCGAGATTTATTGGTCTGTGACGGCGCGGCCCTGGTTGCGCCGGAATGCTTGGAATGTTGTGTTCGACCGGATGCTGGCCGCCATTATCGATCAGACCCGAAACGATGGAAATATCGGTGTGCCGGCGCGCAACGCCGGCCGTCGACCGTCCGGTCGGGCGGGATTTCGGCTCGCCGCCCCAACCGCTGCGCGCACCCGCGCCGCGTTCGCTAGAATGCGCGGCTCGGCACGAATCGAATCGAAATGAAAGGAATCCGCTTGAAACTCCCGTTCGAATGGCAGATCGGGCTGCGCTACGCGCGCGGCGGCCGGCGCTCGGCCGGCGACGGCTTCGTGTCGTTCATTGCCGGCGCGGCGATGGCCGGCATCGCGCTCGGCGTCGCCGCGCTGATCGTCGTGCTGTCGGTGATGAACGGTTTCCGGACCGAAGTGCGCGACCGGATGCTGTCGGTGCTCGCGCACGTGGAAATCTTCTCGCCCACCGGCGCGATGCCCGACTGGCGGCTCACCGCGCACGAATCGCTGCGGAATCCGGCGGTGCGCGCCGTCGCGCCTTACGTCGACGCGCAGGCGCTGCTGACGAACGCGGGCAGCGTGACGGGCGTCGCGCTGCGCGGCATCGACCCCGTGCTCGAGCCGCGCGTGTCCGAGATCGCGCGCAAGCCGAAGACGGGGCGGCTCGACGCGCTCGTGCCGGGCGGGATGGGCATCGTGCTCGGCTCGGCGCTGGCCGACGCGCTGCACGTGAAGATCGGCGACCGCATCACGTTCTTCGCGCCCGGCAACACCGCGCGCATCGGCGACGCGCTGCCGCAGTTCCGGCAGTTCAACGTGGTCGGCACGTTCGAGTCGGGCCACTACCAGTACGACAGCGCGCTCGCATACATCCATATCCGCGACGCGCAGACGCTGTTCAACGTACGCGCGCCGACCGGCATCCGGCTGCGCCTCGACGACCTGCAGCGCGCGCCCGACGTCGCGCTGGAACTGTCGCGCTCGCTGTCGGGCGATCTCTACATCCGCGACTGGACGCGGCAGAACCGCACGTGGTTCGAGGCCGAGCGGCTGCAAAAGCGCATGCTGTCGCTGATCCTGATGCTGATCGTCGCGGTCGCCGCGTTCAACCTCGTGTCGTCGCTCGTGATGACCGTCACGCAGAAGCAGGGCGACATCGCGATCCTGCGCACGCTCGGCGCGCCGCCGGGGTCGATCATGAAGATCTTCGCGATCCAGGGGACGACGATCGGCCTCACCGGCACGCTGGCGGGCGTCGCGCTCGGCTGCGCGATCGCGGTGAGCATTCCGTGGGTGCTGCCGGCGGTCGAGCGGTTGCTCGGCATCCACTTCCTGACGCCGTCCGTGTACTTCCTCAGTTCGCTGCCGTCGAAGCTCGCGGCGATCGACGTGATCGAGATCGCCGCGGCCGCGTTCCTGATGTCGTGCGTCGCAACGCTCTATCCGAGCTGGCGCGCCGCGCGGGTACGGCCGGCCGAAGCGCTGCGCGACGAATAGGCGCGCGGCGCTTCGGCACGGCGCGCCGGCACCGTCATGCCGTCTCGTGAAAACCGACGCTGTGGGTGCCGTTCAGGATGTCCTCGAACGCGTTCCCGAAGCCGACGTCGATCAGGCCCGCGCGCCTGCCGTACGTCTTCTGCCCCGACACGTCGCTGACGAAGATCGCCGCGCCCGACGACAACTGACGATCGGTATCCAGCAGCGCGAGCGTGCCGCGCGCGCTGCCGGCCGACTCGTCGAAGTTCAGCCGCGTGCCGTCCTGCGTGGTGAAATGCCCGCCGACCTCCTCGAATTTCCGGTTGCGCGCGACGGACGCATTCATCTCCTTCATGAAGAGGAAGTCCGCGTCGGCGCGCTGGCTGGCCACCTTGCGATCGTCGTCGGAGAACGTGTCGCCCACCGCGGCGGCGCCCTGCTCGGCGAAGTCGACGGCCTGCTGGTGAAACTCGCGCGTCGCGAACACGAGGCCCGCGTTCGCGTTCAGCGTCGACTCCACCCACGCGCGATCGCTCTCCGTCATCGTCTTCGACACGACCTTGATCCGGCCGTTGTCGGTCATGAAGTCGAACTTCGCGTCGGCCAGGTCCGGGCGCTTCGCGATGATCTCCTGCAGGCTCGTCGCGAGCTCGCTGGTGACGTCGCGCAGCTTCGTCGACAGGTCGCCCAGGATCGTCAACTGCTTCGTGCGCGCCGCCTGCATCGCTTCCGGGTCCAGCGCCCGGATCTCGAGCGGCGTGTCCTGCGGTTTCCCGGCCGTCGTGTCCGCCTGTCGACGCCCGTCGAGCGCGGCTTCCTGCACCATCTGCGCGAGCGTAAGGCCGCTCGCTGCCGTGACTGAAATCGTCATGCCCTCTCTCTCCTTTCAATCCGTTTTTTACCGTTTACGGACAAATTTCGCGGAAATTTAGACCGATCGCACATCGATCGCGAAGCACGTGCCAATACTTTGTTTGACTGAAACTAAAAAAGTTTGACACCAGGATTTCACTGAGATAAGTTTGCGCAAGCTTCCGGAAAGCAATCCGGCTCGCCTCGCCGACTCGCGTCGCGCTTTCCTGCCGTTGCAGCACCGCCGTTCGCACCATCCCCGCCTCATCGCATCGTGCCGTTCCGTTTCATCCGAAACCTGAAGGAAGATCGGGCATGCCCGCATTTGATTCGCACTCCTCCATTCACTTCGCGCCGCCGGCCCCGGGCCGACCGCGCGCCATGAACCGGCGGCCGTGCTGACGCTTTCCGGTCGGGGCAATGCAGTCGCCCCGACACCCGCCGGGTTGCGCGACGCGTGACGCGCGTCCACACCGGCCGTGACACCCGGGCATCGCGCCCGGCGCTTTCGAAGGTGCAGTTCCGTTTCATCCGATGCAGCACCCGGCCGGGCCGCGGGGGGCATATCGCGGGCCGGCCGGTTCCGGACAATCACAACAAGAGGTCGACAATGGACATTCATCGAACCGGATTGCGTCGCGCGTGGCTTCCCGCGCTCGTTGCGGCCACGACGCTCGCCGCGTGCGGCGGCGACGACGGCGGCAGCGTGGCGGGCGTCTCGGCGCTCGCGCAGGGCCAACAGGAGGGGGCCGCCGCATCGGCGGCCGACAAGCAGTCGCTCGCATCACGCATCTCGCCGTCCGGCGTCCCGTACGCCAGTCCGGCCAGCGGCGGCCGCTACCGCCCCGTGATCGCGAACGGCCAGGTGCAGCCGTCGCTGTCGGGCGGCACGATCGAGGAGAACGCGTGGGTCGACACGTCGGTCGATTCCGACGGCGACGGCACGCGCGACCGCATCCACGTGCGCATCGTGCGCCCGACCGAAACCGCAAACGGCGCGCGCACGCCCGTCATCGTGCTCGCGAGCCCTTACTACGCGGGCCTCGCCGACAGCCCCGACCACAACGTCGACGTCGAACTCGACGGCACGCCGCACCCCGCCGCCAATGCGCAGGCGGCCGCGGCCGCCTCGACGTCCGCGCGCATCATGGCCGCCGCGCCGCAGGTGCGGATGCTGCAGCAGGTGGAGGCCGCCGCCGCCGGGCGCTCGTGGATCGAGGGCTACTTCATTCCGCGCGGCTTCACGATCGTCTACGCGGATTCGCTCGGCACCGCCGGCTCGGACGGTTGCCCGACGATCCTCACGCGCGACGAATCGGTCGCGATGGCATCGGTGATCCGCTGGCTCGGCCGTGACGCGACCGCGAAGGACGCGAACGGCAAGACGGTCGTCGCGAACTGGTCGACGGGCCACGTCGGCATGTACGGCGTGTCGTACGACGGCACGCTGCCGAAGATGGTCGCGAGCCTGCGCACGCGCGGGCTCGATGCGATCGTGCCGGTCGCCGGGTTGACGAACATGTACGGCTACTACCGCTCGGGCGGGCTCGTGCGTGCGCCGGAAGGCTATCAGGGCGAAGACGTCGACGTGTACATCAAGGCGCTGCTGACGAACGCGCATCCTGAGCGTTGCACGCACCTGATCGACGAAGCGTTGCAGCAGGAAGACCGCAAGACCGGCGACTATTCGCCGTTCTGGGCCGCGCGCGACATCCCGACCGGCTTCGCGGTCGCGCCGGCGCTCGTCGCGCAAGGGTTGACCGACGACAACGTGCGCGTCGACCAGTCGACGTCGTGGTATCTCGCGATGCGGCGCCAGGGCGTGCCGACGCAGCTGTGGCTGCACCGCCTGAAGCACACCGACCCGACCCGCGTGCCGGCGATGGCCGATGCATGGACCGCGGAGGTGAACCGCTGGTTTACGCGTTATCTGATCGGTTATGACAACGGCGTCGAACACGATCCGCGCGCGGTGATCGAGCAGGCGGACGGCACGCTGCTGAAGGAAGCGGACTGGGCCGCACGTCACGCCACGCCGGTCACGTACTTTGCCGGCGGCGACGGCGCAGGCACCGGCTCGCTGCTGCGGCTGCCGACCGGCGGCCCGCTCGCGCGCTTCACGGACGACGCGCGCATCACCGCGCTCACGCTGGCGAACGCACCGACCGGCGAGAATCGCAGCCGTTTCGAAACCGCGCCGCTCACGGCCGCGACACGCCTGTCCGGTGCCGCGACCGCACGCGTCAGGCTGACCTTCACGGCGGTGGCCAACGTGACGGCCCTGCTGGTCGATCGCGCGCCGGACGGTACGGCCACGATCGTCACGCGCGCGTGGACCGACCCGCGCAACCGGTGGTCCGAATGGCGCTCGGAGCCCGTGCTGCCCGGGATGCCGTACGACCTGAAGCTGACGTTCATGCCGCGTGACTACAAGCTGGAAGCCGGCCACCGGCTGGGGCTCGTCGTCCTGTCCAGCGACAACGAGGCAACGCTGCGGCCGACGCCGGGCACGGGCCTCACGCTCGATCCGGCCGGGACGTCGGTGACGGTGCCGCTGGCGTCGTCGTCGGCAGGCGTGTAACCGCACGCCGGCGTCCGGCGCAACGGCGCCGCCTCCCCCGTCTGCGCGCTCGTCGGCGCAGGCGGGGGATCGCTGCAGGAACGGCACACCTGCGCTACGCTGCGAAAGTCGAACGCCAACGGTGCCGCCTCATGATCCCCCTCAGCGCGAAAGCCATCGTCCGCGACGGACGCTCGGTCCTGTTCCTGCGCAATCCACGCGACGAATGGGAGTTGCCGGGCGGCTGGCCCGAAGCCGGCGAATCGCTCGAGGAAACCGTCGCGCGCGAAGTGCGGGAGGAATGCGGAATCGTCGCCTCGGCGATCCGCTACGTGGCGAGCCGCTCGTGCGAGGTCGTGCCGGGCAAGCGCGTGCTCATCGTGTGCTTCGAGTGCCGGGTCGATCGGCACGAAATCGTCCTGAGCGACGAGCACGACCAGTTCGGCTGGATCGACCTCGATGGCGGCAAGCCGGCGAACCTGCCGGATTTCTATTGGGAATTCTGCAGGCAGGCGGGCTGACCCGCGCCCGCCCTGCGGCCATCACACCGGCGTCAACACCGGCTGCCCCGCGAAATGCCGCTTCGCGTTGTCGAGAAACTGCTGCACCGAGCGATCGAGCGCCTCCGGCGACCAGCCGCCCATGTGCGGCGTCAGCACGACGCTGTCGAGATCCGTCAGCGCGCGCGGCGGCTCCGGTTCCCCTTCGTACACGTCGAGCCCCGCGCCCGCGATGCGCCCTTCGCGCAACGCGTCTGCCAAAGCAGCGGTATCGACAACGCTGCCGCGCGAAACGTTGACGAGAAAACCGCCCGGCCCGAGCGCATCGAGCACGGTGCGGTCGATCAGGTGCCGCGTGTCCGCGCCGCCCGGCGTCGCGACGATCAGGAAATCGGCCCACTGCGCAAGCGCGTCGACGCGGTCGAAATAGCGATAAGGAACGTTCTTCTCCGACCGGTTGTGATAACCGATCTCGATGTCGAAGCCGGCTGCGCGACGCGCGCACTTCTCGCCGATCTTGCCGAGCCCGACGATGCCGAGCTTCCTGCCCGACACGTTCGGCGGCATCGGCAGCCCGTCGCGCCACACGCCTGCACGGGTTTTCGCATCGAGCGGCACCACGTTGCGCACCGCCGCGAGCAGCAGCGCGAACGCGTGGTCGGCCACGCAATCGTCATTGGTACCGGCGCCCGTCACGACCGTGACGCCGCGCGCCTTCGCATGCGCGACGTCGATATGCTCGTAGCCCGCGCCGAGCGCGCTGACGAAGGTGAGTTGCGGAAGCCGGTCGATCTCGGCGCCGGTGAGCCCCGTGCTGCCGTTGGTCAGCACCGCGCGTATCGTGCCGCCGTGTTCGGCGATCGCGCGTTCGCGTTCTTCGGCAGTCGGGGCATGGCGCACGTCGAACGACGCGGCGATCTCGCGGTGCGCGTCGCCGCGCAATGCGATGAGGACCAGCAGCTCGGGTTTCATGTCGGCAATTGTCGGCAGGCGGAGACGAAATCGAGTGTAACAAGCCCGCGCGATTGATGCGGGTTATCCCCACGCGGGCTGTGGACACGCCGCCGCACGCGGTTTGCCAAAGCCCGCCCAGTCAAGTAACGTGCGGCCTACGCCCCCGTCCTGGAGATTGGCTCATGAAGCTCGCCCTGCCCGCCCGGATTCTGGGCCTCGCGTTCGCCGCCGCCCTCGTCGCACCCGGCGCGCACGCCGACGCACCCGTCGTGGTGTCGTCGAAGATCGACACCGAAGGCAACCTGCTCGGCAACCTGATTTCGCAAGTGCTGAAGGCGCACGGCATCCCCGTCACCGAAAAGATCGCGCTCGGCACCACGCCGATCGTGCGCAAGGCGCTCACGAGCGGCGAGATCGACATCTACCCCGAATACACGGGCAACGCCGCCTTCTTCTTCAACAAGGCCGACGATCCTCTGTGGAAGAACGCGAGCCAGGGTTACGACGCCGCGAAGAAGCTCGACTACGCGGCGAACCATCTCGTGTGGCTCGCCCCGGCGCCCGCGAACAACACGTGGGGCGTCGCGTTGCTCGCCCCCGTCGCGCAGTCGCAGCACCTGAAGACGTTCTCCGATTTCGGCAAGTGGGTCGCGGGCGGTGGCAAGGTGAAGCTCGCCGCGTCGGCCGAATTCGTGAACAGCGCGTCGGCGCTGCCGTCGTTCGAGAAAGCGTACGGCTTCAAGCTGAAGCCCGAGCAACTCGTCGTGCTGTCGGGCGGCGATACGGCCGCGACGATCAAGGCCGCCGCGAACCAGACCGACGGCGTGAACGCGGCGATGGTGTACGGCACCGACGGCGGCATCGCGTCGAGCGGCCTCGCGGTGCTCGACGACGACAAGCACGTGCAGCCCGTCTACGCGCCGGCGCCCGTGATCCGCGAAGCCGTGCTGAAAGCGCACCCGCAGATCGCCGATTACCTGAAACCGGTGTTCGCGAGCCTCGACCTGAAGACGCTGCAGTCGCTGAACGCGCGCATCCAGATCAACGGCGAGCCGGCGGCCGGCGTCGCGAAAAGCTACCTGAAAGCGAAGGGCTTCGTGAAATGACCGAACGCGCGGCGGCGTCCGCGCGGCGCGTGAACCCCGACAAGGTCGGCATCCTGATCGGAATCCTCACGATCGTCGCGGTGCTCGGCCTGCCGTTCGTCGTGCTGCGGCCGAACCGGATCGCGGCCGGCACGGGGCTGTCGGTGTTCGCCGCGCTGCCGGTGATGCAGGGCGCGGCGCTGGCCGCGCTGTGGATCGTCGGCGCGCTGTGGGCGATGAAGGCGAACCGCCCCGCATGGCGGCTCGCGGCCGGCTGCGCATGGCTCGCGACGCTCGCGTACGCGCTCGGCGCGGCCGCGACGCACGTCGTCGCCGCCGACGACATGCTCGCGCGCGTGTCGCCCGACGCGGGCGTCTGGCTGCTGCTGTTCGCGTGGGCCGTGCTCGTCGCGGACGCGCTCGCACGGCTCGCATTCGGCCCGTGGCGGCGCCTCGCCGCGCTCGTCGTCGCGATCGCGGCGATCTCGGTGCCGCTCGCAAGCGGCTGGTGGGACGGCCTCTCCGTGATGCGCGAATATGCGGTGCGCAGCGACGATTTCTGGCGCGAAGCGATCCGTCACGTGTCGCTCGCGGGCGGCTCGGTGGCCGCCGCGCTCGTCGCGGGCGTGCCGCTCGGCATCGCCTGCGCGCGCATCGCGGCGGTGCGGACCGTCGCGATGCCCGTGCTCAATGTCGTGCAGACGATCCCCAGCATCGCGATGTACGGGCTGATGATGGCCCCGCTCGGGCTGCTGGCCGCACACGTGCCGCTCGCGGCCGCGCTCGGCATCCGCGGCATCGGCGTCGCGCCGGCCGTGCTCGCGCTGTTCCTGTATTCGCTGCTGCCGATCGCGTCGAGTGTCGTGGTCGGGCTCGGACAAGTGCCGCCGCACGTGACCGAAGCGGCGCGCGCGATGGGCATGACGCGCGCGCAGCGGCTGCTGCATGTCGACCTCGTGCTCGCGCTGCCGGTGATCCTGAGCGGCGTGCGCATCGTGCTCGTGCAGAACATCGGGCTGACCGCGGTCGCCGCGCTGATCGGCGGCGGCGGGTTCGGCACCTTCATCTTCCAGGGGATCGGGCAATCGGCCGCCGATCTCGTGCTGCTCGGCGCGATCCCGACGATCGCGCTCGCGCTGGTGGCCGCCGTCATATTCGAAGCCGCGACCACGCTCGCGAAGGAGCGTACAGGATGATCGAGATCGAACGTGCAGGCAAACGCTTCGGCGATGTCGTCGCCGTCGACGACGTCTCGCTGACGATGCAGCGCGGCACGATCACCGCGCTCGTCGGTGCGTCGGGCAGCGGCAAGTCGACGCTGCTGCGCATGATCAACCGGCTGATCGCCCCCACCAGCGGCACGATCCGCATCGACGGCGTCGATACGGCGACCGTCGCGCCCGAACAGCTTCGGCGCGGCATCGGCTACGCGATCCAGGGGCACGGACTGTTTCCGCACTGGAGCGTCGCGCGCAACATCGCGACCGTGCCGCGCCTGCTCGGCTGGCCGGCCGCGCGCATCGACGCGCGCGTGAACGAGCTGCTCGACCTGTTCCATCTCGCGCCGGCCGAGTTCGCGGACAAGCTGCCGCACGAACTGTCGGGCGGCCAGCAGCAGCGTGTCGGCGTCGCGCGCGCGCTCGCGGCCGAGCCCGCGATGCTGCTGATGGACGAGCCGTTCGGCGCGCTCGATCCGATCATCCGCGGCAAGGCGCAGGACGACCTGTTCGCGTTGCAGCGCCGCCTCGGCATCACGGTCGTGATCGTCACGCACGATATCGAGGAAGCGCTGAAGCTCGGCGACACGATCGCGGTGATGGACGGCGGCCGGCTGCTGCAGGTCGCGCCGCCTGCCGAGATTCTCGGCAAGCCGGCGGCCGGTGTCGTCGAGCAGCTCGTCGCGGGCGTCGACCGGCCGCTGCGCCTGCTCGCGCTGACGCCGATCGACGCAGTGGCCGAACCCGGCCATGCGGACGGCGAGCCGATCGACGCGACGCGCACGCTGCGCGATGCGGTGTCGGAACTGCTGTGGCGCGGTGTCGATGCATTGCCCGTCGCCGACGGCGATGCACGCAACGCACACGGTGCGCGCCGCATCACGCTCGACGCGATCCGCGCGCACGCGAGGCAGCCCGCATGACGACGCCGGATGCCACGCAACGCACACGGCCCTTGCGTTCGCCCCTGCCCCGCCACGTTGCCGCGTTCACGGCGCGCGCCGCCGCGCTCGCGCTGCTGCTCGTGCTGCTGGTGCGGCCGATGTGGCTGCAGGGCCTTTTCGCACCGTTCGCGGACAACGGCGCGCCCGTCATCTACGATCGCGCGAGCCTGCTCGACCTGACGCTCGCGCATCTCGGCACGGTCGCGCTGTCGAGCCTGATCGGCACGATCGTCGCGGTAGCGGCCGGGATCTTCGTCACGCGGCCGGCCGGCGCGGATTTCCTGCCGGTCGCGCGCAGCGTCGTCGACATCGGCCAGACCTTCCCGCCGGTCGCGGTGCTCGCGCTCGCGGTGCCGGCCGTCGGCTTCGGGCTGAAACCCGTGCTGATCGCGCTCGTGCTGTATGGCCTGCTGCCGGTTTTCGAAAGCACGATCGCGGGGCTCGAGGACGTGCCGCGCGATGTCGTCGACGCCGCGCGCGGGATGGGGATGAGCGGCTGGCAGCAACTGGTATCGGTCGAGCTGCCGCTCGCGTTCCCGGTGATCGTCAACGGCATCCGGCTCGCGGTCGTGATCAATCTCGGCACCGCGACGATCGGCTCGACGGTCGCCGCACGCGGCCTCGGCGACGTGATCATCGCGGGCCTGCAGACGTCGAATACCGCGTTCGTGCTGCAGGGCGGCGTGATCGTCGGGCTGCTTGCGGTGCTCGTCAGCGATGCGATCGGGTCGATTGCGCGAGTGGCGAGCGCGCGGCGCGCCTAGAAGACATTGCGACATTTTCCAACGGAGAAGCCATGGCTGTCCTGGACACCGGCCCGTTTTTTCATGGCACGAAAGCGGATTTGCGGATCGGCGACTTGCTGACGGCGGGCTTCAGATCGAATTACCGGGATGACGTCGTGATGAATCACGTTTATTTCACGGCCCTGCCCAAGGGCGCCGGCCTTGCTGCGGAAATGGCCAAAGGCGACGGCAAGCCGCGGGTCTATATCGTCGAGCCCACCGGGGCCTTCGAAAACGACCCGAACGTCACGGACAAGAAATTCCCGGGCAATCCGACGCGCTCGTATCGAAGCACATCGCCCTTGAAGATCGTTGGCGAACTCGATCACTGGGAACCGTACGATCCGGCGTTCATTCAGCAACTGAGAATCCGCATCGAAACCGGCATCGGCGAGATCATCAACTAGCGGTCATCCGGACTCCGATGCGTGTCCACGCAACGATCGCCGCGTCGATCGTTGCGAACGTCACAAGCCTACACATCGCTTTCATTCGAGCCGGCACTCGACCGTCTTGCCCGATTGGCCGATATACTATGCGCCTCCCATTTCCCCGCACTCGACCATGCGACGACGGTTTTTCTGGCTGATCGTGCTCTCGCTCGGCATTGCGCAACAGGTATCGGCCCAGCAAACGCCCGCAGTGCCAGCCTCTGCGCCCGACGTGCTGGCATCGGCGCCGGCTGTCGCCTCCGCGCCGCTCGCGAACGCCGACGATCAGCCGAACGAAGCAAACCGCCGCATCACGTCCTACCTGACGAAGAAATTCGGTGTCGCGAAGGAACGGGCCGCCAAGCTCGCCGATATCGTGAGCGTCACTGCGACGAAATATTCGCTGCCTCCCGCACTCGTTTACGCCATCATCTCGATCGAATCGCGCTTCCAGGAAAAGGCGCGCGGCCAGCACGGCGCGACCGGACTGATGCAGGTCGTGCCGTCCGCACACCGCGGCATGCTGCGTAACGTGAAGGACCTGACCGAACCGAATGCGAATGTCGAGGCCGGCTCCCGGATTCTCTCCAGCTACGTGAAAGCGGCCGGCGGCAACGTGCAGGCCGGGCTGAAGAGCTACAGCGGCGGATCCAGCGCGTATGCGGCGAAGGTCATGCAGCGGGTCGATTCGTTCCGGTTCATGCTCGAACCCGACGACGATGCGAAAGCCGCGAACGAGACGAAGGCGCGGATGGTGCCGGTGAGCGAATCGACGTCGACATCGACGTCGGCGCGCAACGCGCAATAAGCCAGTACGTCGCACACGTCCCGCCCCATGACTCCCTCTCCGCGCATGCGCGACACGATCCGGTACGCCACCCGCCTTCTCGCCGTCGCCGCGCTCGCGAGCGGCGCAACGTCCGCGTTCGCCGCGGTCGATTGCGAACGGCAGGGGCCGACGATGGATGCGGTACGCCGATGCATCGTCGACAACAACAACCAGGAAGTGGAACGCGCGTACCGGTCGCTCGAACGCAAGACCCGGCAACGCAACCCCGATGCGGCGAAACAGCTCGCGAAGTCGCAGGCAAGCTGGCGCGGCTTCGCGAGCGACACCTGCGACTACGTCAGAGCCGCCAATCCGCAGCAGATGATTCCGGACGACGCGTGGCTGAACTGCTGGGTCGACTTCAGCCAGGCGCGCGTGCGCATCCTGAAGAAATGGGAAGCACAGGGCGACGCGCCGCAGCCGGCGCAGCAGTGAACGGCGGACGATCGTCCGCGCAGCCGCCCGTCACGCCTGCGCGAAATGCGCGCGCAGATACTCGATGAAGACCTGCGTCTTCGCCGGCAGCAAGCGCGTTTCCGTCATCGCGTAGACCGGAACGGGCGCTCCCTCCCAGTCGGGCAGCACGCGGCGTAACCGGCCCGCGGCCACGTCGTCGGCCACGACTTCCGCCGGCATCTGGATGATGCCCGCCTCGTGCACGGCGAGTTGCCGAACCATGCCGACACTGTTCACGATGAAACGCCCGCCCACCGGCACCTCGATCTCCCGCGCGGCGTCGTGCAGCGTCCACGCATCGACGCGCTGCACGCTCAGGCACTGATGCCGCCGCAGGTCGTCCGGTTCGCTCGGCTCGCCCGCGCGCTCGAGATAGCGCGGCGACGCATACAGGTGATTGCGGAACGTCGCGAGCCGCCGCGCGACGAGTTGCGAATCGGCCGATTCGCCGATGCGGATCGCGACGTCGAACGGTTCGCTCACCAGGTCGACACGCCGCGACGTCAGTTCGAAATCGAACGTGAGCTTCGGGTAGCGGTTCGCGAATTCGACGATCAGCGGCGCCAGGTAGACCACCGCGAAATCGACCGGAAACGACGCGCGCAGCACGCCCGACGGTTCGGCCAGCAACTCGCCGAGCTGCTCGTGCGCGAGCCGCGCTTCGTCGACGATGCGTTTGCAGCGCTCGAAATACAGCTGCCCGGCTTCCGTGAGCTCGATCCGGCGCGTCGTGCGATGCAGCAGCCGCAAGCCGATCGCCTTTTCCAGCGCGCCGATGCGCCGCGACAGCGTCGAATTCGGCATCCCCAGCGCGTCGGCCGCGCTGCGAAAGCCCTTCGCCTTCACGACCTCCACGAACAGCGCCATGTCGTTCAGCAGTTCCACGCCCACCGCTCCATCAATGGATCAATGTTATCCAAACTACCATGTTTATCTCGAAAAGGAAGCAATGGATGATGTGTCCATGGCGGCGAGGCGCGCGCACGGTGCGCGGCCCGCGCCCGAGACGGCACCGCCCCGGTGCCGTTACCCGACCCTCGAGGAGCACGCATCATGGACGCATTGTTCACCCCGGCCCGTGTCGGCCGCTACACGCTGCAGAACCGCCTGGTCATGGCACCGATGACGCGCAGCCGCGCCGCGTTCGACGGCACGCCCGGCGCACTGGCCGCCGAGTACTACGCGCAGCGCGCGGATCTCGGCCTGATCGTCAGCGAAGGCACGCAGCCGTCGGACGACGGCCAGGGCTACCTGACGACGCCCGGCATCTACACCGATGCACACGTCGCCGGCTGGAAGGCGGTCAGCGAGCGCGTGCATGCGCGCGGCGCCCGCCTGTTCATCCAGCTGATGCACGTGGGGCGCATGTCGCATCCCGACAATACGCCGCATCATCGCCAGGGCGTCGCGCCTTCCGCGATCGCGCCGGGCGTGCCGATGTTCACGATGAAAGGGATGCAGGAGATTCCCGCGCCGCGCGCGCTGACGACGGACGAAGTGCGCGGCACCGTGAACGACTTCCGCTTCGCCGCGCGCCGCGCGATCGAGGCCGGCGCCGACGGCGTCGAGATCCACGGCGCAAACGGGTATCTGGTCCAGCAGTTCTTCGCGCCGAACGCGAACACGCGCAGCGACGCCTACGGCGGTTCGATCGAAAATCGTGCGCGCTTCGCGATCGAGGTTGCCGAGGCGATCGCCGACGAGATCGGCGCGGACCGCACCGCGATTCGCCTGTCGCCGGGCACCACGTTGTGGGGCATCGACGAAGGCACGGAAGGGCCGGACCTGTATCGCTACCTGGCGACGCAGCTCGACCGGCTCGGCCTCGCGTACCTGCACGTGATGCACCAGGGCAACGAGCCGCTGCTCGCGGATCTGCGCGCACGCTGGAACGGCACGCTGATCGTGAATCGGCCGGGCCGCACGCGCGACGCGATCGGCACGGATGTCGCGACGGGTCTTGCCGATCTCGAAGCGTACGGCCAGATGGTGCTCGCGAATCCGGATTTCGTCACGCGGCTGAAGACGGGCGCACCGATGAACGACGCGCAGCGCGACACGTTCTTCGGCGGCGATGCGCGCGGGTATGTGGATTATCCGGCGTTGGACGGGGCGGCTGCGGCTTGACGCGATTACACGGGGCGATAGCTGCGACACGCCTGAACTGTTTCGCAGCTATCGCCGGTGAACCGCGCGATATCCGTCAAAGGCCGAACGTCTCATTGCTCGCCACCTGTCACGTTGAACGGAGCGATCCTGATGAGACTGTCGCAGGCATGGCTCGTAGAGGGCGGCATCACGATGCATTGACCGGGAAGGCCACCGCAAGCTGCTGGAGCGGGTCCGCAGTGGGTTGCCCAAAAGCGCTCGCGTGACGCGTGACAAGTGACGGGGGGAACGTCTCATTGTTCCGATACCTCAGGAACAAAGACGAGCGGCAACCACCAGCGGGCCATTGTTCCGATATTCCAGGAACAATGAGCAATCGCGTGGGCGGATTGCCTCTCCGCCCCGCCCCTTCAAAGCTGCCCCGCCGCCCCCGTCCACCGCAAGTAATCCCCGCGCGTCCAGTCGAGCGACACGCCGACGCGCTTCGTACCCGGCCGGATCTTCGGCTTGTACACCGACAGCGTCAGCGACTCCAGCGCCGGCCATTCGCGGAACGACAGCACCGCGATGTCGGCGACGAGCGTCTCCAGCAGCCGCGTATGCGGCTTGTGCGACAGGAACGCGGCAAGTCGCGCGCAATAACCGTCGTAATCGATCCACTCGCCCTGCTCGCTCGGCTCGCAGCGATAGCCGAGCCGCGCATCGATCACGATCGGCTGCGGCGCTTCATGCTCGTGCGCATGAATGCCGATCCGCGCGGGCACCTTCAGTTCGTCGACGAACACGCTCCAGCCGTGCCCGCGCAGGCGCGGCGCGTCGATCGCCACGAACGGTTCGTCGAACGGCTTCATGATGCGAGCGGCGCGGCAGCGTCGAGCATGATCCGCACGAAATAGTCGGCGAAGCTGCGGCGCAGGACGATCTCGAACGCATCGTCGCCGGTCGGGACCAGCACGATCGACGTCTTGAAGTAGTGCGACTGCGCGCACTGGCCCGGCTTGAACACGCGCGGGTGGAGATCGAGCGGGCAGCCGCGTGCGAGCACGTCGCGCACGCGTTCGCCGCTGATCTCGACCACCGTGTAGCCGCTGCCGACGTCGACGGCCGCCGCATACGAACCCTGCACGGCCTCCGCGAGTCGCGCCTCCAGCACGCCTGCCTGCACGGGCCCGTGCGAGCGCACGAGCCACTCGTCGGGGCCGAGCCACAGCACGTCGTACTCGGCGCCGCGGGCAACGGTGTTCGGCGCCGCCGGCGGCCGGCAGCCGACCACGCGCTCGAACGCGGCGACGAACGCCGGATCGCTCAACTCGCCGCGTACGTTCACGAGATCGAGGAACGGCCGCTCGCGCAGCGTGAATTTCTTCGATGCGCGCGCCTGGTGCGGCTTCAGCACGTCGGCCGCGCCGACGAACGGCGATTCAAGCGTCACGCCGCCCGCGCCCGCCACCTGCGTCTGGTTTCTGGTTTCATTCCACATGCTGGCGCACCCCTTCGGTATCGTAGAAAACCGGGCTCGAGATCTTCGCGGTGATGCGCTTGCCGTTGGCCAGCGGAATCACGACGCTCTCGCCCATCTTGTTCAGGCCGCCCTTCACCACCGCGAGCGCGATCGAGCGCTTCAGGATCGGGCTGTAGTAGCTCGACGTCACGTGGCCGATCATCGGCGTCGGATCGACCGCCGACACCTGCGTGTCCTTCGCGACGATCTGCGCGCCTTCCGGCAGCACGAACTGTTCGTCCTCGGTCAGCAGGCCGACGAACTGCTTGCGGCCCTCCTTCGCGGTGTCCGAGCGCGCGAGCGAACGCTTGCCGAGGAAGTCCTTCGACTTCGCGACCAGCCCGCCCATCCCGAGGTCGTACGGCGTGACCGAGCCGTCGGTGTCCTGGCCGACGATGATGTAGCCCTTCTCCGCACGCAGCACGTGCATCGTTTCGGTGCCGTACGGCGTGATGTCGAACTCGGCACCGGCGGCCATCAGCGCTTCCCACACCGCGCGGCCCGCATTCGCCGGCACGTTCACTTCATAGGCCAGCTCGCCCGAGAAGCTGATCCGCATCACGCGCGCCTTCGCGCCGGCAACGGTGCCGTTCCGGTAGCTCATGAACGGGAACGCCTCGTTGCCGAAGTCGATGTCCTGGCACACCTTCTGCACGACCTTGCGGCTCTTCGGGCCGACCACCGCGAACGTCGCCCAGTGATCGGTGACCGACGACAGCCGCACCTTCATGTCGGGCCATTCGGTCTGCAGCCAGCGTTCGAGCCACGTGAGCACGCGCGCCGCGCCGCCCGTCGTGGTCGTCATCATGAAATGCTGGTCGGCGAGGCGCACCGTCACGCCGTCGTCGAACACCATCCCGTTTTCGTCGAGCATCAGCCCGTAGCGGCACTTGCCGACCTCGAGCTTGTTCCACGGGTTCGTGTACATCCAGTTCAGCAGCTTCACGGCATCCGGGCCCTGGATGTCGATCTTGCCGAGCGTCGATGCGTCGAGGATGCCGACGCTGTTGCGCACCGCCAGGCATTCGCGCTTCACGGCCGCATGGAGATCCTCGCCGTTCTTCGGGAAGTACCACGGCCGCTTCCAGTTGCCGACGTCCTCGAACAGCGCGCCGTGCTCGACGTGCCACTCGTGCACGCAGGTCTTGCGGATCGGGTCGAGGAAATCGCCGAGCTCGCGGCCCGCGAACGTACCGAACGAAACGGGCGTGTAGTTCGGGCGGAACGTGGTCGTGCCCGTTTCCGGAATCGACTTGCCGAGCGCCCCCGCGAGAATCGCCATCCCGTTGATGTTGCCGAGCTTGCCCTGGTCGGTGCCGAAGCCCATCGCCGTATAACGCTTCACGTGCTCGACCGACTCGAAGCCTTCGCGCGCGGCAAGCAGGATGTCGGCGGCCGACACGTCGTTCTGGAAATCGACGAACTGCTTCGGCCCGCGCGCCGCGGCCTCGCGGCTGCCGACGAGCCACAGCGGCTGCAGTGCGCCTTCGACGGTTTCCGCGACCTGCGGCGCGACCGGGCGCTGCTCGGCCGTGAAGCCCGCGGCCTTCGCCGCTTCCACGCCCGCATCGACCGCGAGCCGCAGCGCGCGCGCCAGGCCGAATTCCCCAGCCGCCGCGCCGATGCTCGCTTCCGCCTGCACGGGCTTGCCCGGCAGGAAACACGCCTTCTCGTCGCTCCAGCACGCCTTGCCGCCCGACTGCGCGAACAGGTGCAGCACGGGGCTGAAGCCGCCCGACATCGCGACGAGGTCGCACGGCAGCGTCTGCAGCTTGCCGCCCACCTGGCCGTTCGTGCTGGACGCGACGTCGACCGACGATACGCGCCACTTGCCCGATGCGGCCGTCACGACGGCGCCGCTCAACACCGTCACGCCCTGCCGCTTCGCCGCGGCCGGCAGCGCACCGTTCGACGATGCGCGCGAATCGACGACCGTCACTTTCGCGCCGCACGCCTTCAGGTCGAGCGCGGTCTGGTACGCACGATCGTTGTTCGTGAACACGACCGCGTTGCGGCCCGGCAGCACGCCGAAGCGATGCACGTAGGTGGACACCGCGCCGGCGAGCATCACGCCCGGCAGGTCGTTGTTGCCGAACACGATCGGACGCTCGTGCGCGCCGGTCGCGAGAATCACGCGCTTCGCGCGAACTTTCCACAGCAGCTCGCGCGTGCCCTTGCGCATCGACACGGGCAGGTGATCGGTCAGCCGCTGCGTGACCGTCACGAGGTTGTGGTCCTGGTAGCCGAACGCGGTGCTGCGCGACAGGATCGTCACGTCGGGCAGCTTGCGCAGCTCGGCCTCGATCTTCTCGACCCACTGCAGCGCGGGCTTCGCGTCGATTTCCGCGCGGCACGACAGCAGGCTGCCGCCGAGCTCGCGCTGGTCGTCGACGAGGATCACGCGCGCGCCGGCCGTGGCCGCCGCATGCGCCGCCGCGAGCCCCGACGGGCCGCCGCCCACGACGAGCACGTCGCAGTGCGCATAGCACTTGTCGTAGCGATCGGCGTCGAGCGCTTCCGGCGCCTTGCCGAGGCCGGCGGCTTCGCGGATCTTCTCTTCGTACTTCGGCCACATGTTGCGCGGCCACATGAAGGTCTTGTAGTAGAAGCCGGCCGGCAGGAAGCGCGACAGCTTCTGGTTGATCGCGTACTTGTCGTTCTCGAGCGTCGGCTCGGCGTTCACGCTCGACGCGACGAGCCCCTGGTACAGCTCGATCTCGGTCGCGCGCGCATTCGGCACCGTGTACGGGCCCGATTCGAGCTGCACGACCGCATTCGGTTCCGCGACGTCGGCCGTCACGATCCCGCGCGGGCGGTGGTACTTGAAGCTGCGCGCGACGAAGTGCACGCCGTTCGCGAGCAGCGCGGACGCGAGCGTGTCGCCCTGGAAGCCCTGATACGTGCGGCCGTTGAACGTGAACGTCAACGGAATCGCGCGATTGATGCGGCCACCGGTGCCGAGGCGGTCTTTCTGGCTCATTTGCTCGTGCCCTCTTCGTGTGCGTTGCCGGCAGCGTCGCCACCGAACTTTTCGTAGCCCTTGATATCGTAGGTCACCGTGTCGCGCGTGGCCTTGAACCAGCGTCGGCAGCCCTGCGCGTGCAGCCATTGCTCCTTGTGCAGCCCGCGCTTGTTCTCGCGCATGAACACGTATTCGCCCCATTCACGGTCGGTCATGTTCTCGTTGTTGACGGGGCGCACGATGTCGGCTTCACCGCCGCACGAGAACTCGGATTCGGCGCGCGGCCCGCACCACGGACATTCGATCAGCAACATGTTTTCTTCTCCTCGTTCAGTGCGCGACGGCGGCTGCGCCGTGCTCGTCGATCAGGTGGCCCGTGTAGAAGCGGTCGAGCGCGAACGGCGCGTTCAGCGGATGCGGTTCGTCGCGCGCGATCGTGTGCGCGAACACCCAGCCCGAGCCGGGCGTCGCCTTGAAGCCGCCGGTGCCCCAGCCGCAGTTGAAGTAGAGGCCCTTCACGTCGGTCTTGGTGATGATCGGGCACGCGTCCGGCGACACGTCGACGATGCCGCCCCACTGGCGGTTCATCCGCACGCGCGAGAACACCGGGAACATCTCGACGATCGCCTGCAGCGTGCTTTCGATGATGTGGAAGCTGCCGCGCTGGCCGAAGCCCGTGTACTGGTCGATACCCGCGCCGATCACAAGGTCGCCCTTGTCGGACTGGCTGATGTACGCGTGCACCGCGTTCGACATGATCACCGAGTTCACGACCGGCTTGATCGGCTCGGACACCAGCGCCTGCAGCGGGTGGCTTTCGATCGGCAGGCGCACGCCGGCCATGTCGGCGAGCGTCGTCGTGTTGCCGGCCGCGACCACCGCCACCTTCTTCGCCTTGATGAAGCCCTTCACCGTATCGACGCCGACCACCGCGCCGCCTTCGCGGCGAATGCCCGTCACCTGGCAGTTCTGGATGATGTCGACACCCGCGCGGTCCGCGCCGCGCGCAAAGCCCCAGGCCACCGCGTCGTGACGCGCCACACCGGCGCGGCGCTGGATCGACGCGCCGAGCACCGGATAGCGGCTGTTCAGGTTGATGGTCGGCTCGATTTCCTTGATCTGCGCGGGCGTCAGGAATTCGGCGTCGACACCGTTCAGGCGGTTCGCATTCACGCGGCGCTCGGTGTCACGCACGTCCTGCAGCGTGTGGGCCAGGTTCATCACGCCGCGCTGGCTGAACATCACGTTGTAGTTCAGGTCCTGCGACAGCCCTTCCCACAGCTTCATCGCCTTCTCGTACAGCGCGGCCGATTCGTCCCACAGATAGTTCGAGCGCACGATCGTCGTATTGCGCGCGGTGTTGCCGCCGCCGATCCAGCCCTTCTCGAGGATCGCGACGTTCGTGATGCCGTGTTCCTTCGCGAGGTAGTAGGCGGTCGCGAGGCCGTGGCCGCCGCCGCCGACGATCACGACGTCGTATTCCTTCTTCGGTTCCGGGCTCTTCCACTGCTTTTCCCAGTTCTCGTGATACGAGAGACCGTTGCGGAACAGGCTGAATATCGAGTAGCGGCTCATGTTGTGGTCCTTCGTTAGCATTCGATGACGTTCACGGCCAGACCGCCGCGCGACGTTTCCTTGTATTTCGTCTTCATGTCGGCGCCCGTCTCGCGCATCGTCTTGATGACCGAGTCGAGCGACACGTAGTGCTGGCCGTTGCCCTTGAGCGCCATGCGCGACGCGTTCAGCGCCTTGATCGCGCCCATCGCGTTGCGCTCGATGCACGGGATCTGCACGAGCCCGCCGACGGGGTCGCAGGTCATCCCGAGGTTGTGCTCCATGCCGATCTCGGCCGCGTTCTCGACCTGGTCGGGCGTGCCGCCCATCACCGCGGCGAGCGCGGCGGCCGCCATCGAGCACGCGACGCCCACTTCGCCCTGGCAGCCGACTTCCGCGCCGGAGATCGACGCGGTTTCCTTGTAGATGATCCCGATCGCCGCGGCCGTCATCAGGAATTCGACGATGCCGGCTTCGTTCGAGCCCGGCACGAACTTCACGTAGTAGTGCAGCACCGCGGGGATCACGCCGGCCGCGCCGTTGGTCGGCGCGGTGACGACACGGCCGCCCGCCGCGTTCTCCTCGTTGACGGCCATTGCATACAGGTTGACCCAGTCGAGCATCGACAGCGGGTCGCGCAGCGACTCTTCCGAACGCGCGCGCAGGCGGGCATTCAGCTCGGCCGCGCGGCGCTTCACGCGCATCGGGCCCGGCAGGTCGCCCTCGACCTTGCAGCCGCGTTCGACGCAGGCGGCCATCGTGCGCCAGATCGCGAGTAGCCCGGCGCGCACTTCGTCGGCGGGGCGCAGCGCGCATTCGTTGCGCATCATCAGCTCGGCGATCGACAGCCCGTGCTCGCGGCACTGGCGCATCAGGTCGTCGCCGGTGCGGAACGGGTACGGCACCTCGACCGCCGCGCGCACGCCGTTCACGCGATCGCCGTCGCGGTTCACGACGAAGCCGCCGCCGACCGAGTAATACTCTTTCTCGACGAGCAGCTGGCCGTGTTCGTCGAAGGCCTGGAAGCGCATCCCGTTCGGGTGCACGATGCTCGTGCCGCTCATCAGCTTGCGATAGAAGCCGATGTGTTCCTTTTCGTCGAAGCGCACCGTCTGCTTGCCGAGCAGCGACAGCGATTTCTCCGCGCGGATCGCGGCCAGCCGCGGCTCGATCAGGTCGGGATCGATCGTGTCGGGCAGGTGGCCCTCGAGGCCGAGCAGCACGGCCTTGTCGGTGCCGTGGCCCTTGCCGGTCGCGCCGAGCGAGCCGTATAGTTCGACCCGCACGCGGCGCACGAAACCGAGCAGGTTCGCGTCCTCCACGTGCGACGCGAAGCGGCACGCGGCGATCATCGGGCCGACCGTGTGCGAACTGGACGGGCCGATGCCGATCTTGAACAGGTCGAACGCGCTGACGTTCATCTGGCTTCCTCTGGATGGGGACATACATCAAGTGACGTTGGGCACCAGTACATCAAAGCGTAAAATCGGCCGATAGAACAAAAACGGCATCGGCGTGGGATACCGCCGCCAAGCGCCGCGCCGGCGGGCCGGAAAGTGCGTTTTGGCGATGGTTCGCGACGGAAAACCACAAGTCGCGCCGGAGCCGATCGGCGACGCTGGCTGCATCCGCGTCGCCCGGCCGTGCCCGACTGCCGTACCCGCGTTACCCGTATCGACAGACTGAGTGAGACCGCCTGCCCGGCGTGAAGAGATTGGCCGCGATGACACCCGACGTACCCGCTTCCCCCCTCGCAGAACCCGCACCGCGACGCATCCGCTTCGGCATCGTGCTGCTGCCGAACTTCACGCTGACGGCCTTCTCGGGCTTCGTCGACATGCTCCGGCTGTCGGCGGACGACGGCGACTACAGCAAGCCCGTGCGCTGCGCGTGGAGCGTGATCGGCGAAACCCTCGCGCCGGTGCGCGCGAGCTGCGGGATCCAGATCACGCCATGGGAAACCTTCGACGCGGCCGAGCCGTTCGACTACGTGGTGGTGGTCGGCGGGCTGCTGCATTCGGGGCCGCAAGCGGGCCCCGAGACGCTCGACTTCATCCGCCGCGCGGCGGCCGGCGGCGCAACGGTCGTCGGGATCTGCACCGGCGTGTTCACGCTGATGCGCGCAGGCGTGCTCGACGGCTACCGCACCTGCGTGAGCTGGTTCCATTACTGGGATTTCATCGAGCGCTTTCCGGCCGCCGATCCCGACCTGCTGATCGCCGACCGGCTGTTCGTGATCGACCGGCGCCGCATCACCTGCTCGGGCGGCCGCGCGTCGATCGACGTCGCCGCCGCGATCCTGCTGCGCCATTTCGATCACGCGACCGTGCAGAAGGCGCTGCGCATCCTGCTGGTCGGCGAGATGCAGAAAGGGAACGCGCCGCAGCCGCATCCGCCGGGCCTCGAGCCGGCGACGCACCCGAAGGTCAAGCGCGCGATTCTCCTGATGGAACAGCATGTCGGGCGGGCGCTGTCGCTCGACGAGCTCGCGAACAAGCTCGACCTGTCGACGCGGCAGCTCGAACGGCTGTTCAAGGCGGAAACGGGCAAGAGCCCGCAGGCGTTCGCGAAACAGGTGCGGCTGCGCACGGCCGCGTGGCTGCTGACCAGTTCAGACCGCACGGTGGCCGATATCGCGTCGAGCTGCGGGTTCGCGGATGCGTCGCACCTCGGGCGCGAGTTCCGCAAGCAGTTCGGCGTGCCGCCGGCGACTTATCGGGAGCGCGGCGGCGAAGTGGCGGAAGCCGGCGCGACGGCAGATGCGACGGACGACTCCGTCGAGGACATCGCCGACTGACGGCCAACGCACCTGCACTGCTCTTTCCCGCCCGGCTGACCCACCGCGAAGCGATCGTCGATCGCGTCGATTTCCCTTCAAATGGAACCGGTTTCAGTTGATTTGGCCGACGTTGCCCTCCGTTGATCGAGGGTTATCCCGGATGCTTCATCGCGCTCAAATTTGTATGATGACCACATAACCTTACAAGCCAGAGCACCATGTTCGAGAAAATTCCCGCCCGTGCGATGAGCGACCATGTCGCGCAGCAACTGCTCAAGCAGATCGAAGTCGGCAGCTTCTCGGCCACCGGCAAGCTGCCGACGGAGGCCGTGCTCGCGCAGGAATTCGGCGTGAGCCGCACCGTGATCCGCGAGGCGATCTCGCGGCTGAAGAACGAAGGCGTGGTCGAGCCGCGCCAGGGCAGCGGCGTGTACGTGAACCAGCACGGCGCGATCCGGCCGCTGCGGATCGACTATGCGGAAGCGGTCGAGGCCACCTCGCTGCCGCACCTGCTCGCGGTGCGCCGCGCGATCGAGGCCGAGGTCGCGGCCGAAGCGGCCCTGCACCACACCGACGAAGACATGGCCGACATCGACGAGGCGCTGCGCAAGATCGACGATGCCGTGGCCGAAGGGCGCGACGGCGTCGCGGAAGACGTCGCGTTCCACCGCACGATCGCGGCCGTCACCGGCAACCCGTATTTCCTGAAGACGCTGCAGTTCCTGAACCAGTACCTCGAAGCCGGCGTGAAGGTCACGCGGCGCAACGAAGCGACGCGTGAAGACTTCTCGCGCCAGGTGCGCGAGGAACACGCGGCGATCGCCGACGCGATCCGCGCGCGCGACCCGATGGCCGCGCGCAACGCGGCACGCACGCACATGTACAACGCCGCCCGCCGTCTCGCGGAAGCCGGCATCTGCTGAAGCCGGCGGCGGCCGTTACAGGCGCCGCCGCTGTCACGAACCTCTTCCGAATCGATCAAGGTTGACCATGTCACGAAATGTTGGAGTCATCGGCCTCGGGGCGATGGGCCTCGGCGTCGCCCGCTCGCTGCTGCGCGCCGGCCTGCGCGTGCACGCATGCGACGTGCGCGAGACCGTGCTGCAGGCATTCGCGGCCGAAGGCGGCGTCGCCTGCGCGACGCCGGCCGAACTCGGCGCGCAGTGCGACGTCGTCGTTACGCTCGTCGTGAATGCCGCACAGACCGAAACGGTGCTGTTCGGCGAGCACGGCGCGGTCGCGGCGATGAAGCCGGGCGGCGTCGTGATCGCCAGCGCGACCGTCGCACCGGAATTCGCGGTGGCACTCGGCGCACGCATCGAGGCCGCCGGCCTGCAGATGCTCGATGCGCCCGTGTCGGGCGGCGCCGCGCGCGCGGCCTCCGGCGAGATGACGATGATGACGTCGGGCCCGGCCGCCGCGTACGCGGGCTGCGAGGACGTGCTCGCCGCGATCGCCGGCAAGGTCTATCGCCTCGGCGATGCGCACGGCATCGGCTCGAAGGTGAAGATCATCAACCAGTTGCTGGCCGGCGTGCATATCGCAGCAGCAGCCGAGGCGATGGCGCTGGGCTTGCGCGAAGGCGTCGATGCCGATGCGCTGTACGACGTGATCACGCACAGCGCCGGCAATTCGTGGATGTTCGAGAACCGCGTGCCGCACATCCTGAACGGCGACTACACGCCGCTGTCGGCCGTCGACATCTTCGTGAAGGATCTCGGCCTCGTGCTCGATACCGCGCGCCGCAGCAAGTTCCCGCTGCCGCTGTCGGCCACCGCGCACCAGATGTTCATGAGCGCGTCGAGCGCCGGCCACGGCGGCGAGGACGATTCCGCCGTGATCAAGACCTTCCCCGGCATCACGCTGCCGCCTGCCCGCTGATTCGAACGACGTACCCGCCATGACCGCTCCCGTTTCCCGTCCCCTGCTCGGCTGCATCGCCGACGATTTCACCGGCGCGACCGATCTCGCGAACATGCTCGTGAAGAGCGGCATGCGCACCGTGCAGACGATCGGCGTGCCCGCCGACGGCGCCACGCTTGATGCGGATGCGATCGTCGTCGCGCTGAAGTCGCGCACGATCCCCGCGGCCGACGCCGTCGCGCAATCGCTCGCCGCCTACGCATGGCTGCGCGAGCAAGGCTGCCGGCAATTCTTCTTCAAGTACTGCTCGACGTTCGATTCGACCGACGCGGGCAACATCGGGCCCGTCGCCGATGCGCTGCTCGATGCGGCCGGCGGCGGCTTCACGATCGCATGCCCGGCGTTCCCCGAGAACGGCCGCACGATCTATCGCGGCCACCTGTTCGTCGGCGACGTGCTGCTGAACGAATCGGGCATGGAAAACCATCCGCTCACGCCGATGAAGGACGCGAACCTCGTGCGCGTGCTGCAGCGGCAAACGAAGTCGCCCGTCGGCCTGATCCGCTACGACACGATCGCGCTGGGCGCGGCCGCCGTGCGCACGCGGATCGACCAGTTGCGTGCGGAAGGCGCACGATTCGCGATCGCCGACGCGCTGTCGGACCGCGACCTCTACGTGCTCGGCGAAGCCTGCGCGGGCCTGCCGCTCGTCACCGGCGGCTCGGGCATCGCGCTCGGCCTGCCCGCGAATTTCCGCCGCGCGGAGCAACTGCCCGAGCGCGACAACGCGGCGTCGCTGCCGCGTATCGACGGCCTGTCGGCGGTGCTCGCCGGCAGCGCATCGAAGGCCACCAACGCGCAGGTCGCCGCATGGCGCGCCACGCGGCCGAGCTTCCGCATCGATCCGCTCGCGGCATCGCGCGGCGAACCCGTCGTCGACCAGGCACTCGCGTTCGCGCGCACGCACCTGCCGCAGCCCGTGCTGATCTACGCGACCGCGACGCCTGACGAAGTGAAGGCCGTACAACAAGCGCTCGGCGTCGACGCGGCCGGCCATCTCGTCGAAGCCACGCTCGCGGCGATCGCGCGCGGGCTGCGCGATCTCGGCGTGCGCAAGTTCGTCGTCGCCGGCGGCGAGACGTCCGGCGCGGTCGTGCAGGCGCTCGACGTGAAGTCGCTGCAGATTGGCGCGCAGATCGATCCGGGCGTGCCGGCGACGGCCACCATCGACGCAGCGCCGCTCGGCCTCGCGCTGAAGTCCGGCAACTTCGGCACCACGGACTTTTTCGACAAGGCGCTGCGCGCGCTGGACGGAGCCGCACGATGAGCGACGAAGCGAAACTGCGCGAGGAGATCTGCGTCGTCGGCGCCAGCCTGTACGCGCGCGGCCACGCGGTCGGCAGCGCCGGCAACATCAGCGCGCGGCTGCCCGACGGCTGGCTGATCACGCCGACCGACGCGTGCCTCGGCCGGCTCGACCCGAACGACATCGCGAAGGTCGGCCTCGACGGCCAGCCCGTATCGGGCGGCAAGCCGTCGAAGACCCTCGCACTGCATCGCGGCATCTACGCGCGCAATGCCGAAGCGAGCGGCGTCGTCCACACCCATTCGACGCACCTCGTCGCGCTGACGCTCGCGGGCGTATGGCGCGACACCGACGTGCTGCCGCCGATCACGCCGTACTACGTGATGAAGGTCGGCCACATTCCGCTGATCCGCTACCGCCGCCCCGGCGATCCGGGCGTCGCCGCGGAAGTCGCGGCGCTCGCCGACCAGGTGCGCGGCGTGCTGCTCGACCGCCTCGGCCCGGTGATGTGGGGGCCATCGGTGTCGCACGCGTCGTATGCGCTCGAAGAGCTCGAGGAAACGGCGCGGCTGTGGCTGATGACGAACCCGAAACCCGAACCGCTCGACGAAGCCGCGCTCGACGAATTGCGCGCCAGCTTCGGCGCGCGCTGGTAGCGACGTACCCCGCAACGATTCCCATGCCCGCCGTGTGCGCGGGCCCTTCCGTCAGCACACACAATGATCCGGCGGCGTACACGCCGCCGGCACACAACATCCTGGAGACGACGATGACTGCTCTCGACGCGGCCGCTGGCCGCTCGCCCGCCGCGCCCGCCCATGCCGCGGAACTCGACCGCACCTACAAGAAAGTGTTCTGGCGCATCGTGCCGTTCCTGATGCTCTGCTACGTGGTCGCGTATCTCGACCGCGTGAACGTCGGCTTCGCGAAGCTGCAGATGTCGCAGGATCTCGCGTTCAGCGAAACCGTGTTCGGGCTCGGCGCCGGCATCTTCTTCCTTGGCTACTTTCTGTTCGAACTGCCAAGCAACATGCTGATGCACCGCATCGGCGCACGCATCTGGATCGCGCGGATCATGATCACGTGGGGCCTGCTGTCCGGGCTGTTCGCATTCGTGCAGACGCCCACGCAGTTCTACGTGCTGCGCTTCCTGCTCGGCCTCGCGGAAGCCGGCTTCTATCCCGGCGTGATCCTGTATCTCACGTACTGGTTCCCGTCGCATCGCCGCGCGAAGATCATCGCGGTGTTCATGTCGGCGATTCCCGTGTCGGGCATCTTCGGCAACCCGCTGTCGGGCTGGATCATGGAACGCTTCCACGGCGGCTCGGGTTTCCACGGCTGGCAATGGATGTTCATGATCGAAGCCGTACCGGCCGTGCTCGTCGGCATCGCGACGATCCTGTATCTCGACAACAGCATCCGCGGCGCGAAGTGGCTCGACGAACGCGAGAAACAACTGCTGGAGGACGAGATCGCCGCGCAGCCGCAGGAACAGCAGCAGCACGGCCACTCGCTGAAGGCCGTGTTCGCCGACCCGCGCATGTGGTGGATGTCGCTGATCTACTTCGCGTTCGTCACGGGCCAGTACGGCCTCACGTTCTGGATGCCGACGCTCGTGAAGTCGACCGGCATCACCGATACGCTGCAGATCGGCCTGCTGTCCGCGATCCCGTTCCTCGTCGCGATCGTCGTGATGAACCTGTTCGGCCACAGCGCGGACAAGCGCCGCGAACGCCGCTGGCACCTGATCGTGCCCGCGCTGATGGGCGCGGTCGGGTTTGCGGTCGCCGCGTCGTACTCGCACAATACGGCGGTGTCGATCGTGTTCCTGTCGCTCGCGGCGGGCGGCGTGCTGACCTGCGCACCGCTGTTCTGGTCGCTGCCGACCGCGTTCCTCGCGGGCTCCGCGGCCGCCGCCGGGATCGCGATCATCAACTCGGTCGGCAACCTCGCCGGGTTCGCGAGCCCGTACGTGATCGGCTACCTGAAGGACGTCACGCACAGCACGGCGTCCGGCATGTACGTGCTGGCCGCGATGCTCGTGATCGGCGCGATCGCCGTGTGGCTCACGCCCGCGAAACTCGTGAACCGCTGAACCGCCGAGTTGCCATTCGACGCGGGGCGACGTATGCCCCGCCCCATTCATTCACAGGACCCGCTGCCATGCCACGCTTCGCCGCCAACCTCTCGATGATGTACACCGAGCACGCGTTCCTCGAACGCTTCGCCGCTGCCGCCTACGACGGCTTCAAGGCCGTCGAGTACCTGTTCCCGTACGACTTCGCCGCCGAGGACATCCGCGCGCGCCTCGACGCGCACAACCTCGAACAGGCGCTGTTCAACGCGCCGCCCGGCGACTGGGCCGCGGGCGAACGCGGCACCGCATCGCTGCCGGGCCGCGAGGACGAGTTCCGGCGCGGCATCGACCAGGCGCTCGACTATGCACGCGTGCTCGGCAACCGGAAGCTGCACGTGATGGCCGGGATGGTGCCGCCGGGCGCCGACCGTGCACGCCATCGCGACACCTACCTGTCGAACCTGCGCCATGCCGCGCAGGCCGCTGCCGCGCACGGCATCATGATCCTGATCGAGCCGATCAACCAGCGCGACATGCCCGGCTATTTCCTGAGCCGTCAGGACGACGCGCAGGCGATCCGCGCGGAAGTCGGCGCGCCGAACCTGAAGGTGCAGTTCGACTGCTACCACTGCCAGATCGTCGAAGGCGATCTCGCGACCAAGCTCCGGCGCGATTTCGCGGGCATCGGCCATATCCAGATCGCGGGCGTGCCCGACCGCCACGAGCCGGATCTCGGCGAACTCAACTACCCGTATCTGTTCGAGCTGATCGACACGCTCGGCTACGACGGCTGGATCGGTTGCGAGTACCGCCCGAAGGCCGGCACGTCGGAAGGGCTCGGCTGGCTCAGGGCCTGCTCCCGCTAATTCACGCATTCCTCGGAAGGTAACGAACATGAAAGTACTGATCACCGGCGGCGCCGGCTTTCTCGGCCAGCGTCTGGCGCGCAAGCTGCTCGAGCGCGGCGAACTGAGCGGCCCCGACGGCCGCAGCGAGAAGATCGACGAGCTGGTGCTGCTCGACGTCGTCGAAGGCAGCGATTTCGGCGATGCGCGCGTGACGTCGATCGTCGGCGACATCGCCGATCGCGCGGTGCTCGAACGCGCGATCGACACGCAAACCGGCGCGATCTTCCACCTCGCGGCAATCGTCAGCGGGCAGGCCGAGGCCGATTTCGATCTCGGCATGCGGATCAACCTCGACGCGTCGCGCGCGCTGCTCGAAGTGTGCCGCGCGCGTGGCCACCGGCCGCGCGTCGTGTTCACGAGCTCGGTCGCGGTGTATGGCGGCACGCTCCCCGACGTCGTGCAGGACGACACCGCGCTGAACCCGCAATCGTCGTACGGCGCCGAGAAGGCGATCGCCGAGCTGCTGCTGTGCGACTACGCGCGGCGCGGCTTCGTCGACGGCCGCGTGCTGCGGCTGCCGACGATCAGCGTGCGGCCGGGCCGCCCGAATGCGGCCGCGTCGTCGTTCGCGAGCGGCATCATCCGCGAGCCGCTGAACGGCGAGGAAAGCGTGTGCCCGGTGCCGGGTTCGACGCGGCTGTGGCTGCTGTCGCCGCGCGGCGCGATCGAAGCGCTCGTCGCGGGCTGCGAAATCGACAGCGCGAAGCTCGGCAACAAACGCGTGATCAATTTGCCCGGCCTGTCGGTATCGGTCGACGAAATGATCGCGGCGCTGCGCGAAGTCGCGGGCGACGAAGTCGTGAAGCTGATCCGCCATGTGCCCGACGAGCGCGTCGAGAAAATCGTCGGCAGTTGGCCGGGCCGCTGGGATACGTCGCGCGCGGAAGCCCTCGGATTGACGGGCGATACGTCGTTCGCGGACGTGATCCGCAGCCATCTCGCCGACGAACGGCGCTGATTCCCGCGCCGCCGGCCGCGCGGGCACGGCCTGCGTGGCCGCGTCAATGCGGCCGGGCGGATTCCTCGATGGGCAACGACGCGCGTTTCGTTCCGCCCGGCCGGTTCGCCGAACCGGCCGCCCACTGCCACGCGAGCAGGCCCGGCAGATAGAACAGCAGGTCGCGCACGCGGCGGGCGCCGGCCAGCGCGAGACACGTCGGCGGATCGAACCCGAGGAGCCCGCCGATCAGCACGAAGCCGCCCTCCTGCACGCCGAGGCCGCCCGGCATCAGGAACGCGATACTGCTCACGAGCTGGATCAGCGCCTCGATCGCGAGCGCCTGCGCGAAGGTCGGCTCCGCGCCGAGAAAGACCAGCGCAAGCCAGATTTCCAGCGCGTAGCCCACGAACTGCAGGGGCTGCCAGATCGCGAGGTAGCGCACGACGATGCCGGTCTTTCTCCAGATCATCCGGATCGACTGATCGGTACGCGCCGATTCGCCGACGAGCGCCACCACCTTCCCGCTCGTGACGCGGTTCAGCACGCGCATCGCGCGCTCGAACGGCCGCGCGTGCTGCACCAGCGCGAACAGCAGCAGCACCGGCACCAGCGCGGCCATGCCGATCGCGAGGTTGCCGGCCACCCGGGCGGCATCGGACGAGACGTGCCCAAGCACGTAGCCGATCGCGACCAGCGCGAACACCAGCTGGCTGATCAGCGTCAGCTGCATGTCGGCGACGAGGCTGGCCACGATCGTCGCCGGCCGCACGCCCGCCTGCCGCAGCAGGCCGAACGACACGATCTCGCCGCCGATGCGCGCGACCGGCAGCAGCCCGTTGATCGATTCGCGAATCCACACGAGTTTCAGCATCGTCACGAACGACGGCCGGCGCGGGCCGCGGATCAGCATCCGCCAGTCCCACGCATTCGCGAGCATCGGCAGAAGGTGGGCCAGCGCCGCGAGCAGCAGCCCGGCGCCGGCAATCTGCAGGCGATGGAGGATGTCCAGCGGATGCTCGCGCCAGATCAGCCACACGGCGAGCGCCAGCCCGCCCAGCGCCGCTGCCTGCCCCGCGCGCCGAAGCCGCGCGTCGCTGCGCGTGGCGTTCCGGGCGGCGTCGCCGCCGGGGTTCGTCTGCGTCGTCATGATTCGCTCGCCGCCGACAACCGCCCTTCCCGGTTCACGCGAAAGCGCGTGCCGCGCCACACGACATGCGACGAGAAGAAGCTCGACACGAACACGAAGAACTGCAGGAGATCGACGAACGGCAGCCAGATTGCGCCGCGCAGCCCCGCACCGGTTGCACGGCTGGTTTTCAGCATCAGCAGCACCCGCGCGGCGAGCGCCGCGACCGCCAGCGCGCACGCGGCGGCCGTGCCGCCCGAGAACAGCAGCGCCAGCAGCGCGAGCGGCACCGGGTGCATCAGCACCGAGCCCGCATGACCGAGGCGGTCCGCTGCGCGAATCGTGCAGCTCCAGCGCAACTCGTGGGCGTACAGCCTTGAGAACGTCTCCTCGACGCACGCATGCCCGACGACGAACGGCGGAATGACGACCTGCGCGCCCGCCTGCCGCACCGCTTCGCCCAGCGCGTGATCCTCGGCCAGGTGATGCGCGAATCGCGCGAGGCCGCCGATACGTTCGAGCGTCGCGCGCGTGATCGCAATCGTCTGGCCAAAGCAGGGCCGCGCACGCCCGATGCAGAGCCCGGTGATCACGCCCGGCAGGAAATGGTAGTTCGTCATCGCGACGGCGATCCTGGGCCAGAAACCCGGCGATGCGACACCGCGGTACACGCTCGTCACGATGCCGACGTCCGGCTGCTGCAGCGCGCCGACGACCGCGCGCAGATAATCGCGCTCGACCAGCACGTCGCTGTCGGCGAGGCACAGCACCGCATACTCCGCGTGTTCGAGCATGTTCACGAGATTGCCGATCTTGCGGTTCGGCCCGTACAGCCGCGCATCGGCGACGACCTTGATGTTCGCGTCAGGGTAGCGTGCACGCAGCGTCTCGACGGCCGCGAGTGCCGCGTCGCCTGCATCGTGCACGCCGAACAGGTGCTGGACGGGGCCCGGATAATTCTGCACGAAGAAGCTTTCGAGATGCTGTACGAGCTGCCACTCGTCGCCGTGCAGCGGCTTCGCGACGGTGACGCCCGGATACTCGCGCGGCTGCGCCGCCGGCCTCGAAAAGAACCGCCCGACCAGCACGCTGGCCGCGACCGTATACGCAATACCCAGCAATACGCCCAGCCCGCAGACGATCGACATCGCGCCGGCCAGCGCGTGCAGCACATGCAGCAACACCATGCGATTCCCCAGTGGTGGCCCGGCGGGACCGTGGTGCGTCGGGGCGGGCACGCGCGAAGGCGGGCTCACCCGTGTGCGTAGCGGAACCGATTTCCGTTGAGCCGGATATGAAGGATGACCAGCCGACGGTACGCGCAATCGGATGACACGGCTACCGTGTGGCGATCGATTCCGGTCACGTGTACGAATCCGCAATCCAGCGCCGCCCTGAACGCCGCGCGGGCAAGCTTGCGGACCGAAAGGATGGCGGTGACGATCGCGACGACGGTCCACATGCGAAACGTCATCGTCGTGAAAAATGCCTCGGGTACGCGCAGCGCGAGCCATGAAACCAGCACGAAGCACTGGACGAACATGCCGGCCAGCGCGGCGATCAGCAGGTAGGCGCGCCATCGCTCGATCGTTGAGGGGGCCATGAGGAATGAATCTCCCGTACGGGCGACTCGCGTCGATCGGACGTCGATCGGCAAGGTCGCGGATTGACGGGCAAGCCGGACAGGCGTGACCCGGTTCGGGATCAGGGGCAGCGGAAAATCCCCCTGGAAACGGTGTGGCCGATGGTAGCGGGATTGCCGCCGCCGAACCTTAAGCGTTCTTCAGAATCGGGAGAAGTTTGATCCAGCACAATTACATTCCGTTGCGCGGCAGGCGCGTCGCGCTCGTACAATCGCAGGCATCCTGCCCCCGAATCGACCATGCGACTCCTCCTTGTTGAAGACGACGACCTGATCGGCAGCGGTCTCGAGATCAGCCTGACCCAGGCGGGCTATCACGTCGACTGGTTGCGCGACGGTCACGCAGCGGCAGCCGCCCTCGCGACCACGCGCTTCGCGCTCGTCGTGCTCGATCTCGGCCTGCCCGGGAAATCGGGCACCGAGCTGCTGCGCGCGTTGCGCGATGCGGGCGATACCGTCCCCGTGCTGGTCCTGACCGCGCGCGGCACCGTGGCCGACCGCGTCCGCGGCCTCGACGACTATCTCGCGAAACCGTTCGAACTGACCGAAGTGCTCGCCCGCTGCCGTGCGCTCGTGCGCCGCTCGCAGGGCCGCGCCGGCGACGAGATCGTGTGGCGCGACATCACGATCGACCTGACCGCCCACACGGTGACACGCGATGCGTCGCGCATCGCGCTCACGTCGCGCGAGTGGGCCATCCTGGTTCAGCTGGTCAGCCACCCGGGCGCGCCGCAGTCGCGCTCGCGCCTCGAGGACACCCTGTACGGCTGGCAGGAAGGTATCGAAAGCAATGCGATCGAGGTGCATGTGTCGAACCTGCGCAAGAAGCTCGGCGCGGAACTGATCCGCACCGTTCGAGGCGTCGGCTACGTCGTCGATCTCGCATGACGTCCCGCTCGATACGGCGCCGCGTTTCGTTGATGGCGCTCGGCTGCGTGACGGTCGTGTGGCTCGCCGCCGTGTTCGGCAGCTTCCGGTACGCAACGCGCGAGATCGGCGAATGGGAAGACGCCCGCCTCGTCGAATATGCATCGCTGCTGGTCAATCTCTCGCCTGCCGACCTCGGCCGCCTCGCCCGTGTGCCGCCGGACGCGCGTGTCGAACTGGATCGCCGCGGCTCGAAACCCGGCCCCGACACCGACGGCGATCGCCTTCCGCGCGACGTGCTGTTCGAGGTGCGCGACGCACGGGGCCAGGTCGTCGCGTCGAGCCTCCCGGCCGGCGCCGCCGGCCTGCCCGACGCGCACGACCCGCGCGGTATTCCCGAAACGATCGTCATCCGCGACGCGTCATGGCGGACGCACACGCTGCGCGACGACGCGTCGGGGCGCTGGATCCGCGTGATGGAAATCGCGAACACGCGCAGCGACCTGGCAACCGGCACCGCGCGCGGCATCGTCCTGCCGTTGATCGTCGCGCTCCCGGTGCTGGCGCTGCTCCTCTGGTATCTGATCGGACGCGGTCTCGCGCCGTTGAAGACGCTGTCGACGCTGATCGGCGCGCGCGACGCGCGATCGCTCGAACCGCTCGGCATCGCGGCCGTGCCGGACGAAGTGCGTCCGCTGGTCGACGCGATCGACCGCCTGCTGGCCCGGCTGCGGCAATCGATCGTGCGCGAGCGCGCGTTCACGTCCGACGCCGCGCACGAGCTCAAGACACCGCTTGCCGCGATCAAGGTCCAGGCCCAGGTGGCCATCGCGACCGACGATCCGGCACTCCAGCGGCTGGCGATGCAGCGGGTCGTTCAAGGCGTCGACCGCAGTGCGCGTCTCGCCGAGCAGTTGCTGCTGCTCGCGCGGCTCGACGAATACGAACGCATTCCGACACGCGCGATCGCCGTTCGCGAACTCGTCGAAGCTGCCCTCGACCGCCATCTCGCGAAGGCGTCGGACAAAGCCATCGACCTCGTGGCCGGCCCCGTCTCCGGACGCGCGATCGACGCCGATCCGATCCTGATCGGCATCCTGCTCGACAACCTCGTCGACAACGCCGTGAAGTACGGCCGCCCGGGCGGCCGCATCGAGCTCGGCGTGCGCGACGACGGCGCACTGCAATGCATCGTCGTTCGCGACGACGGGCCCGGCGTCGCCCCCGGCGAGTACGAGCGGCTCGGCGACCGCTTCTATCGCGGCAGCGGCGCGCAGTCGCCCGGCAGCGGGCTCGGGTTGTCGATCGTCACGCGTATCGCGCAATACCTGGGCGGCACCGTGCAGTTCGGGCCCGGCATCGGCGGCCAGGGCCTCGGTGTCACGGTTGCACTGCCGTCGGCGGACGCGGGCGAAGCGCGGCCGGCAGGCTCACCCGACGACCGATCACCGCATGAGATGCCGCCTGCTTAACGTTTCGTTAAGCATGCGATCGTAGAATCCACCCGTCCAATACCGTCCCCGTCGTACGCAGGAGCCTTCATGTCCACACCCGCCCGTTATGACACCGTTGCGCGTTTTCTTCACTGGCTGATCGTCGCGCTGATCGTCGCCCAATATGCGATCGGCTGGACGATGCCCGACGTGCATCGCGATACGCAACCCGTCGGCCTGATCGCCGCGCACCTGATCGTGGGCACCGCACTGCTCGCCGCGATGGCCTGCCGCGTGCTGTGGCGCGCGACGCATCGCCCGCCGGCGAACGACCTGTCTCCCGCAATGCGTGCGCTGTCGGGCGTCACGCATTTCGCGCTCTACGCGCTGCTGATCGCCGTGCCGCTGCTCGGCTGGATCAACGCATCGTCGCGCGCGTGGGGCGTGACGCTGCTCGGGATCGTGCCGCTGCCCGCGCTGTCGGCGGCCGGTTCCGGATTCGGCCACGCGATGGGCGATGTGCACGGCATCCTCGCCTGGGCGCTGTTCGCCGGCATTTGCCTGCACGTGGCAGCGGCGCTGGCGCACCGCTTCGTGCTGCGCGATCAGATCCTGCAGCGCATGATGCCCTGGTGATCGCGCGATCGGCAGCACGGCATGCCATCGCGCGCATGAACCGGCCTGCCGCCAGCGCCGCACCCGTCGTCGCCCCGGCTCATCGCGCGACCGGCCGGCCTGACCATCGCGCGCCGCCGGCCAGATGATCGCGGCGCCGAGCGAAGCGGCGCGCGATGACGGGCACGGCGGCCGGTGTCCATCCACCGCGTCGGGCGGCACGAACGGCTGCCGGACGGCCGTGCCGCGAACACGACGGCCTGAAGTCGCACAAGACCATATCGACACCTAGTTGCTGTTCTGCGCCGGCATACCGGCCGCCGGTGCATGCGCGCCGGCAGCCGCCATCCGGGCCCGGTCCTGTTCGGCAAGCTTCGCTTGCGCCGCCTGGAGGTCCGCCGGATACTCGCCGTCGTCCCCTTTCGCCGGGTCGTACCCGGCTGCTTCCAGGCGCATCAATTCGTCGCGAACCTGCGCGCGCGTCAGCGGCGCGGCCGATTGCGCGAAGGCCGACTGACCGACGATCGCCGCGATCATCGTCAGTACTGCGATATATGCTTTCATCATGAGCTCCTTCAATGTTCCGTATCGATCAACCTGGGTGAATGCCGGCCCTGCGAACGCGGGCGGCTGCGTCAGCTGCCGAAATAGATCGTGCAGAAACTCGCCGGGCCGACGCATGCGGCGGAACGCTGGCGCGGCGCCATCGTCGCCGGCTTGCCTGCATCGGACGAGGCAGCCGGCTCGCTGCCGACTGCCGTGCCGGCCTGGCGCTGCGGCATCCGTTCGACCTGCTGCCGGAACAGCGGGCTCACGTCCGGATACGACGTATCGGTCACGAAGCGCAGCCCCTGGTTCTCGGCATCGATCAGTTGCTGCCTGACCTGCGCGCGCGTCAGTGCCTGCGCCGATGCGGGCGCCGCGACACCCGCGAAAGAAATCGCCGCCACGGCGGCGGCCACCAGCCAATGCTTGTTCATGTTCCACTCCTCGAGAAGTCAACGAGACGACGTGCTACACCCGTATGACGACGGAGCGTGTGCATTTATTCCCGCATGTCGCGGCTCGATTCACGCGGCTTCTCCGGCTCCGGGGGCGCGTGGAACGAACATTCATGAACCTGTCATTCTTTCGTCAGCCGGCGTAACCTGACGTAACGCAGCGCCCGACCCGCTTCGGGCAGACTGACGTCACCCTTTCCGGATCGCGCCTCGATCGACCATGTCCGTCGCTTACGACTATGCAGCCGGCCTGCTGCGCACGCTGTACGACCGCCATATCGACGGCGGCGCGGTGCTCGATACGGCCGCGTTTCCCGATGCCGAGCGTTTCGTCCGTGCGTGGCCCGCCATCCAGGCGGAGGCATTCGCCGTGGCGCGCGACATGGCGCGCATCCCGCGCTTCCACGAGATCATGCGCGAGCAGTACGACATCTCGGCCAACGATGCACGCGACTGGCGGATGTTCATCATGCAGGCGTACGGCCAGCCGTTCCCGCGCAACCTGTCGCGCTGCCCGACCGTCGCGTCGATCGTCGCGACGTCGCCGGACGTGCTGTCCGCATCGCTGTCGTTCCTCGCACCCGGCAAGCACATTCCACCGCATCGCGGGCCGTTTCGCGGCATCCTGCGTGGCTATCTCGTGCTGTCGATGCCGAAGCGCGCGGATGGTGCGCCGGCCGCCGTGCTGAAGGTGGACGGCCACGAATACCGGCTCGACGAAGGCCGTTTCCTGCTGTGGGACGATACGTTCATGCACGAGGTGTGGAACGACAGCGACGCCGTGCGGATCGTGCTGCTGCTCGATATCCGCCGACGCGGGATGCCGCGCCTGCTCACGTGGCTGTCGAATGCGGTGATCGGCATCGTGCGGATCGGGATCAGGATACGCGGGCGATCGATTCCGGTTTAGCGCGCGACGCAGCGCGCATGCCGGCGCAGCGCCATCCTGACTTTCGGCTTCCGGCGGATCGCCTACACTACAAACCGTCCCTTCCGCGCGGCTCCTGCCAGCCACCGCCATGGCGCACCTCTTCTTCGCCGCCTCGATCCAGCGGCATATCGAAACGCCCGAGCGCGATATCGACGCGCACACGGTCGGCGAAGCATTCGACACCGTTTTCGGCGAGCAGCCACGGCTGCGCGGCTACATCCTCGACGACCAGGGCGCGCTGCGAAAGCATCTGTCCGTGTTCATCGACGGCCAGCCGATACGCGACCGGCAACGCCTGTCCGATGCGCTCGGCAACGCCAGCCGCGTGTATGTCGTCCAGGCGCTGACGGGCGGATAAAGGGACGGATATATCGGGCCGGACCCGGTGCGAGAACGCCCGGACGGCCCCTCAGGAGACATCGCATATGAACGATCGACTGCTCGTCGGCACCCGCAAGGGCCTGTTCATCCTGCAGCCCGACGGCCACGGCGGCTGGACGCCCGGCGAACCGCATTTCATCGGCGAGCCCGTCAGCATGGTGCTCGCCGACCCGCGCGACGGCACGCTGTATGCGGCGCTCAACCTCGGCCATTTCGGCGTGAAACTGCATCGCCAGCGAGCCGGCGCCACCGGCTGGGAAGAATGCGCGGTCCCCGTCTACCCGCCGCAACCGGCCGACGCGGCGCCCGCCGGCGCCCGTGCGCATGCCGGCACCGGCGATGCGGACGACGAGCCGCCCGGCACGCCGCAGCCGACGTGGACGCTTCAGAAAATCTGGTCGCTCGAAGCCGGCGGCGCCGACGAGCCGGGCGTGCTGTGGGCCGGCACGATCCCCGGCGGGCTGTTTCGCTCCGACGACCACGGCGATTCGTGGGTGCTCAACCGCGCGCTGTGGGATCGCCCCGAACGCGCCGAATGGGGCGGCGGTGGGTACGACGCGCCGGGCATCCATTCGGTGATGGTCGATCCGCGCGACAGCCGGCACGTGACGATCGGCATCTCGTGCGGCGGCGTCTGGCAGACCGCCGACGGCGGCGCGACGTGGCGTGTGACGGCCGACGGCATGGAAGCCGACTACATGCCGCCCGAGCGGCGCGGCGAACCCAACGCGCAGGACCCGCACCGCGTCGTGCAGTGCGCGGCCAACCCGGACGTGCTGTGGACGCAGCATCACTGCGCGATCTTCCGCTCGACCGACGGCGCCGAACACTGGCGGCGGATCGAGGCGCAGCCTTCGAGCTTCGGCTTCGCGGTTGTCGTGCATCCGCACGAACCGGACACCGCGTGGTTCGTGCCGGCCGTGAAGGATGCGTGCCGGATTCCGGTGGACGGCCGGTTCGTCGTCACGCGCACGCGCGACGGCGGGCGCAGCTTCGAGAGTTTGTCGAACGGGTTGCCGTCCGCGCCCGTATACGACCTCGTGTATCGGCACGGGCTCGCGGTGGACGATTCCGGCACGCGCCTCGCGATGGCATCGACGACCGGCGGGTTGTGGACGTCCGGCGACGGCGGTGACAACTGGCAGATGGTGTCGGCACATTTGCCACCGGTCTATTGCGTCAGTTTCGGGTGACGGCGCGGCGGTGGACAACCGGAACCCGATACGTTCGGGTTCCCGCTCACTCGGCGCTTCTCACCTCGATGTGCTCGTCCGCTCGTCGGTCGCCCGGCGTCATCCGCGCCACCGACGCACGCGTCTGCGCGATTTCCGCTTCGAGCCAGTCGAGAAACCGCCTGACTTGCGGCTCACGTTCCCGCGTCGGCCGGCACAGCGTGCATCGCGCTCGACATGCCAGTCAATCCGTACAGAAGCGGACAAGTCAACGCCCATCGACGGATGATCAATCCGCCCTGCAAGCACGCGATGGCGGTCATGCTCCCTTCTCCGTCTAGCGCATCGCCTGATGAAAATGCACGGCTACTAGCGCATGTGTTGCGGGACCGTGCCTCGGAAAATTTTACAAAAGATTTCGAATTTGTCTCATAGACACGAGGCGCCGCACTAGCGATTCTACCGATCTGAAAAATCCTCGGCGTGCCAACGGCACGCTATCGGCATTCACAGTACGGCGCCACCTCATATGTCGTAGTTCATGGCACGGGGCGTAACAGGACACGCCTCGGAGCATGTTTGTCGCCCGGAGAATCGTCACGATGTCACAAGCATGCCAATTGAGCTTTACCTTCTCGATTCCAGACACAATGGATTTCGAAGTCGTCGCGTTCCGACTGGAAGAGCAGTTATCCGAAACTTTCCGGCTGGAGCTGGATCTGGCGAGCGCCAATCCGTCGGTGGACTTCGGCAAGGTCCTCGATCACAGCGGCTTGCTTACCATCTGGCAAGGTGATCAACCGGTGCGCTACGTTCACGGCGCCGTTTCGTCGTTCGTTCAGGGAGAGACGGGATTTCGCCGCACCCGCTATTCAGCGGTGGTCGAGCCGCGTATTGCGCGCCTGAAGCTGTCTTCCGACTGGCGCATCTTCCAGATGCTCAACGTGCCGGAGATTGCGCAGGCCGTGCTCAAGGCGCACCGCCAGACGCTGGACTACGAGCAGCGTGTCACCAACGAGCATCTGTCGCGCGAGTACTGCGTGCAGGCTGGCGACACCGACTACAACTTCATCGAGCGCATCCTGCGCGAGGAAGGCTTCTTCTACGCCTTCCAGCACCGCGTCGACGGCCACCGGCTGATCCACTGTGATCGCCTGTTTATCTTTGGCCGCCAGCAGGGCGAGCCGGTGCTGTACAACCCGACGCCCGGCGGCGACCAGCCGCAGCCGTGCCTGCGCACGTTCGCCTATACCGAGAACGTGCGCACTGCGCGCCAGGTGCAGCGCGACTACACGTTCAAGAGTCCACGCTACCCGCACGAGTATCCGCGCGAGGGCACCGACCTCGATCACCAGGGCCGCGGCTACGCGCGCTACGACTACCCGGGCCGCTACAAGCACGAAGCCAGCGGCAAGGCCTTCACGCAGGACCGCCTGCGTGGCCACCGTCGCGATGCGCGTATCGCGCGGGTTAGCGGCGACGATGCGCGCCTGCAGCCGGGTATCGCCTTCGACCTGGCCGGCCACCCACGCGAAGACATGAACCGTGGCTGGCGTCCGGTGAGCATCGTGCATCACGGTAAGCAGACCACCAGTCAGGCGGAAGAGAGTGCCGATGCGCAACAGGGCACGCATTACCGTTATGAAGCCATGCTGGTGCCCGACGACGCGGAATGGCGTGCCGAGCCGCTGCCGCGCCCGCGCATCGACGGCCTGCAGCCCGCGACAGTAGTGGGCCCGGAAGGGGAAGAGATCTATACCGACGAGTACGGCCGGGTGAAAGTGCAGTTTCCGTGGGATCGCGAGGGCAAAAACAACGAGCACAGCTCCTGCTGGATTCAGGTTGTGCAGAATTGGGCAGGCGCGCTGTGGGGGCATATGGCGATCCCGCGCATCGGGCAGGAGGTGATCGTCGGCTACCTCGACGGGGATGCTGACCAGCCGCTCGTCCTGTCACGGGCCTACAACCGCCTGCAACTGCCGCCGTACGAGTTACCCAGGCACAAGACTCGGATGACAATCAAAAGTCAGACGCACAAGGGCGATGGCTTCAACGAACTGCGCTTCGAGGATGAAGCCGGTCAGGAGGAAATCTACGTCCACGCTCAGCGCGATCAAAACATTCACGTCAACCATGACGAAACCACGTTCGTCGGGCATGACCGCAGCGAGCAGGTCGAACACGACGAAACCGTAGCTATCGGGAACGACCAGCGACTTGCGATAGGTCGGGACCGCCGTGAACGAGTGGGACAGGACGAAGAACTCACCATCGAACGGCATCGTGTGATTCATACCGGCATGAATCACACGGAGACCGTAGGCAACAATCGCCACGACTCCATTGTGGTCAACCACCGCGTCGATGTCGGTGGCCATGCGGAGCACCTCGTTCACGGCAGCCACCGCCTGGAAGCCGGGCAGCGCATCGAACGGAGAACCCTTCACTACCAGTTGCAGGCGGCAGAGCGTGTGGTTCTGCAAGGCCCGGGAGGCAGCATCGTCATCGACAGTTCGGGTATCACGCTCGATGCCGTTGCCATTCGCTTCAAGGGGCCGATACAGCAGCAGACCGGCGGCAAAGGCAACCTGCTCGACCTGTTGTCACGGACTGTCAACACCCCCGAAACCAAGTTCAGCGAGCAGTTTCTCGTCAAGCACGCGCGTACTGGAGAGGTGTTGGCCAATGTCCTGTATTGCGTGGAAACGGCAGAAGGTCAGCGCTTCGTCGGGCGTACCGATTCGCAAGGGCTTACGGCGCGCATCTATACCGGCCGGCCTGACGCCGCGGCGTTGCGATGGGGAAGAGAAGCGGCGATGCACTTGCGCAAACTGAACATCAGCTACTGAGGTCCGTCATGGAACAACAAAAACAAAGTCGGACCGGCCCGAATAACCCGACGACCGAAGTGGAGGCGATTGCCGATCTTGATTATGTAACGGTGGTTGGTTGTTCTAACCCGGCTTTCTATGTGCGCGCCAGGAAGGGCAACAGGATGATGTTCATCAATCAAGGGATACGGCAGTTGCGCCAATACCCGGAGGGGACGCCGGACTATGCGATTCAGCGTGTTTTTCTGATTTTCGCGAAGGATTATCCGCGCAAGCTTCTGGACGAGCTTAAGAAGATCGTCGAGGTTGACTACGGTGCCAGCTATCGTGAGATGACCGATATCGCCGATCTTGTTTCATTTATTGCGGCGCGTCGCAGTAAGAAACGGCTGATCAAGCAACTGGATATCTTCTCGCACGGCCTCGTGCACAGCATCGAATTCGGATACGACGTCGGCGAGTCATGGCAAATCTGCTACGGGCTGAATCAGGCGCGCATGCTGGCGCCATTGGCGTTCGATGATGATGCAACCATATTCTCGTACGCGTGCCGTACGGGGCTTGGACACGACATCGGTTCAAAACTCGATCCCGGGGAGGATCCCAAGTATCAAGAGAGCCTCGCGCAAGTCATGGCTGATGCGGGCGATGTCGAAGTGAGGGCTTTCCCTCGAAGGTCCAACTATGACGAAACTTATGGGACCCGGGAGGAACTCGTTGCGGCACAGAAGACGCTGCCGAAGATTGACGAATATGAACAGGCTGTCGATGCCTACGATCATCAGATGGCCGCTTATCGGAAACGAACATTGGCATTGGGAAGGGGGCCCATGAACGAAATTCCAGGAGAGCCTCCACCCACACCACCCGCTAGACCTTACACCGACCGGGAATTTCAGTTGGCAAAGCATATGGAGGCGCGGCGTCAACATGAAAAAGACGTGGCCATCGGTCTGCCTCTGGACCCGTTGGGCGCAGTGAATCCCGTCAGGTCAGGCAGTACGCCAGAGGGACTACCCATGGGACTTCATACTTTCAGACCAAAAGCGCGCGTATGAACAAAATAATAGCGTCGCTAATCGTAATGATGGCACTGGCAACTCTTTTTGCAAGCTGGACGATGCGCAGCGGGAAATCTATGAACGAAAAAATCATGATGCGAGTATTGGAAGATGATCCTCCATTTGATGCCACTCAGTGGTTCGCCAGTGGCATGTATCAGCGAATCTCTCTAAAAGATGAAGACAAGGTCTACTACCCGAGAGGGGCGCAGTATAACGACACCACAATGCTTCGAATATCCCCACCTCCATTTACCGACGAGCAAGTTGAAATCCTTCAAATGAGGATAGTCCGCGCCCTCAAAGGTAAAATATTTCCGGCAGACTTTCCTCCTAAGGTTCCGCCCTCGGTCGACGAACTCGGCTTGGATTCCGGTTTCGATCCCAGACCACAGATCGTCTATCTCAGCAGTGGATTCATGGACTTTGGGGACGACAAGCCCAAGGTACCCGTCGACTACTACACCTTCTACACCCTGCTGGAAGGAAAGCGCTTCTACGTCTTTATTCATCGTAACGGAGCGACAGGTGAAATCCTTCGCACTTCCCGTTCACGTAGCAGCCATATCCCCGAAGACGAGGAAGAACGTCGGTTCCAGCCGTTGCAATCCAAAGCCGATCTCCAGTCCAGGCTGGACGAGCCCGGCTGGAAACAGCGCTCCGGCGAACTCTGTCCTTGGCCCGGTACGTGGGAATGCCTGGAGTTTCCGATAGGCAAGCAGACGTTTGCTCATAACATGCCATTTCCAAAGATCAACGGGCAGGATGTAACGTGGCGCTTTGTTCCACCAACACGTCGGACCTGACGCCCGCCGGGAACTCGAATTGGCAGGGCATACGCAGGCGCAACGTCAATATGAGAAAAACGCGGACATCAGTTTTTCCCTGGATTCGCTGGGTGCCGTGAATCCGTTCAGTCGCGTTACGCCAGACGGGTTACCCATGGGGCTTCGTACTTTCAGACCAAAAGCGTGCATGAATAAACGAAGGGCAGTGTTAATTGTGGCGACGACGCTGGCGGCTTTTTCCTTGATCTGGGCGACAACCAAAGGGAGTGCAATGAACGAAAAAATCATGATGCGAACATCTGAGGACGATCCGCCATTTGACGCCACCCATTGGTTTTCCAACGGCATGTATCAACGCATTCCTCTCAAGAAAGAGGACAAGATCTACTATCCGGCGGAGACACACTATAACGAAATATTAATGCGCCGGATATCCCCACCCCCATTCACCGATGAGCAGGTTGAGAGTCTCCAAATCAACATCGTCATGGCCCTCAAAGGTGAAATTTTCCCCGCTGACTTTCCTCCGAAAGTCCCTCCCTCGGTTGAGGACATCGGTTTGGGTTCCGGTTTCGATCCCAGGCCGCAAATCGTATATATCAGTAGTAGATTCAACGACTATGTGGGCGCCGAGTCTAAAGTTCCGATCGATAACTACATCTTCTACACCTTGCTGGAGGGTAAGCGCTTTTTCGTTTACATCAGGCGAAATGGTGAGACTGGAGAGATTTTTCGTACATCCCGCGTACGCAGCAGCCATATCCCCGACGACGAAGAAGAGCGTCGGTTCCAGTTGTTGCAATCCAAAGCTGATCTCCAGTCCAGGCTGGACGAGCCCGGCTGGAAACAGCGTTCCGGCGCACTCTGCCCGTGGCCCGGCGCATGGGAATGCCTGGAGTTTCCTGTAGGCAAGCAGACGTTTGCCCATAACATGCCGTTTCCAAAGATCAATGCGCAGGATGTAACGTGGCGCTTCGTTCCACCCACGCATTGGGCCCGGCTTTCATAGTCTGGCCATCCGCGCCACCGCCACCCGCGTCTGCGCGATCTCCGCTTCGAGCCAGTCGAGAAACGACCTGACCTGCGGCTCGCGCTCCCGCCCGGGCCGGCACAGCGCGACGAAACGCGCGCCGTCGAGCCGCACCGACGGCTCGATCGGTGTCAGTGCCCCGTGCGCGACATGCTCGGCAGCCAGCACCGAGCTGAGCAGCGCGATGCCCTGCCCGTGCAACACGGCCTGCAACGCGTAATGCTCGTCGTCGTAATGGCGAAACACCGCGCGTTCGAGCCACGCATCGCGGCCTGCCGCACGACACCACGACGCCCAGTCGACCGACACCGGCAGCGGCGTATCCCACACGGTCTCGATCAGGTCGAGCGGCTCGTCCGTGCGGTGCGCGTCGAACCCGGCAGCCGCATACGCGCCGAAATACTCGTCGATCAGCGCAATCTCGTGCAGCGCCGGAAACGTGCGCGACGTTGCGCGAATCGCGAGATCGATCCGCGCGTCGCGTTCGAGATCGGCGAGCGTGTTGCCGGTTTCGACCTTGATGTGCAGTTGCGGATCGATGCGACGAAACCGCCCGAGACGCGGAATCAGCCACATCGCGGCGAATGCGGGCGTGGTGGTCAGCACGAGCGTACGCTCGCCGGTCGCTTCCGGCCGCACCGCATCGAGCCCGCGGCTCAGCGCCAGCAATGCATCGTGACTCGCGCGAAACAGTTGCTCGCCCTCCTCCGTGAGCCGCACGCCGCTCGCGCCGCGCTCGAACAGCAGCACGCCGAGCCGGCTTTCGAGCGACTTGATCTGGTGCGACACGGCGGCCGGCGTCACGGACAGCTCGTCCGCGGCAGCCTTGAATGCGCCAAGCCGCGCCGACGCTTCGAATACACGCAATGCGGTCAGGGGAAGTTTCGAGAACACGGGGCCTCGCGGGCCGGATCGGGCCGGGTTGAATTCGATTGAATCGGGGTGAGATTAGGTGAATTGAAGCGGGCGTGCAACGCGAATAGCCTTGCGGGACGTCACGGCAGGGTGCCGCGGCGAATGACGTCGAACCGGAGAAACAACGTGCAAGGCCTATCGCGCAGGATCACGCAGGCGGTGCTCTACGAAGCGATCGCGATTTCCTGCATCTCGCCCGTGATCGCGGCGCTCTTCAAGCAGGGCCTCGTCTATTCGGGCGCGCTGTCGGCGACGATGTCGGCGATCGCGATGCTGTGGAACATGATCTTCAACGCGCTGTTCGAGCGCTGGGAAGCGTCGCGCCGGCAGCCGGCACGCACGCTCGGGCGGCGGATCCTGCACGCCACCGGATTCGAAGGCGGGCTCATCTTCATCCTGGTGCCCGTCGTGTCGTGGTGGCTCGACATCTCGTGGTTCGACGCGTTCGTCGTCGACATCGGGCTGTTCGCGTTCTTCTTCTGTTACGCGTTCGCCTTCCAGTGGGCGTTCGATCGCGTGTTCGACGTGCCCGCGGCGACGAAGGGGGAATGAAACGAGCGCCCGGTAATCAAGTAGTCGAAATCGACATCAATCGGTGCGTTTATTCCCATTTCAAAACACACCCCCGTTTCATTTTTTCGACATTCAAACACCACCGCCACCAGCATTCACAAAATCAAAACGACCCTAGGGTTTACGTTACATTGTCCCTCTGCAAATTCGAATGCTAATGTTGTCTGACGATTAACAGAAAGCAATCATTCACACCCACCCCATATAATCGGCGCAACCCCATGCGCTCACTCAATCGCTAAATCCGCCCTCGAATTTTCGGGGGCGATTTGCGATGTTCGCAGTTCAATTCCTAAACAAGGAAATCATCATGAACGAAAATCAGGAAAAGCAGGATCTCCCGCTGATCGAATGGATGCAGGAAGATCAGCATGAAGACTGGGTCGAGATGATGAAGGACAGCGCAGTCATTCCATTCGCAACGGCTCTGTGGGCCTAAGCAGGCAGCCCGAACGATGGCGGATCGCAATGACCCGCCATTTTTTTGATCCAGAAACTGGATACCCCGGAGATAATCATGGAAAAAAGTGTCGAGAATTTCTTTTCGTGTGTCCGCGGTCATCCAGCCATGGCGCAGAAACATTCAGCCGGCGCCAACATCCTGGTCGGTTCGGATCAAAGCCAGAGAAATACCGCGCAATCGATTATCCGGCACTGCCCGAAAAAACTCGAATATTCGTTCACCTACGTCGAGCTTGACACGGAAAATCACGAACAGGTCATAAAGGAAATCGACCGGTGTGACATGTTCATCTTCATGTACGACTCGTCCATACGTTCCGACATCAACCCGCATGGGCCGTCGTTCATCCCGCCCCTCAAGCCGAAAATGGCCGAGCACTGGAAGAAGTCGGTATTGCTGCGGGAATACGGCGAATTCTTCAAGGAGGCCTTTTCCGAGAGCATCGACGACATTGCCGCCCGCAACGAACGCATCATTGCGGCGGCACAACGCGCTCGACGCGTGCAATTTCACGACGGCTTCGGTGGTTCGCTGCACGGAACGCTGGATCAGACATGGAAAAGCCTCGATGGCCGCAACCACTACGACCTGATGCCCGGCGAAGTGGCGACCCGCGTACTCGACCTGACCGGAAGCGCCTTGTTCGGCGGCACCTTCCTGAGCACGGTGCCCTTTGCCATCAAGTACGGTGTCATCGATCCGATATTGAAGATCGGGATCGAGCTGAGCCAGGTGGTCAGCGTCGAATCGGCCAATCGACAGCTCGAGGACGATTTCAGGTTGTATCTCGACAAATGCGCGGGAAACAGGATCGTCGAGGAGTTCGGGATCGGGACGAACCTGAACGTCAGGCTGCATGGACGCAATGCAAGTTTCGAAGAACGCCATCCCGGGTTGCACCTTGGCCTCGGCGGCGGTGAACGCGGCAGCCATCATCTGGATCTGGTGTTTTCGTCCGGAAAGATCCTGTTCGACGACACCGTCATCTTCGACGGCGCATTCCGTGTGTAGCCCCTGCGACGACACGGCCGGCATCGACGCCCTGGCGAGGTGCCGGCATCGTGACGCCCACCTCCGGCACCCTGCTCGCGCCGGTTCCCGTTGCGCCCGCCCCGCACGGTGAGCGCGCCGGCCGGAACCGCACTCATGGTCGACCTCGAACAGCAACTGCGTGCCGCGCAGACGCAATATGCAGGCGATTCGCATGATCCCGCGATCCTGCATCGGATCTGCGAACTGTTGACTGCCCTCCGGCGAGAGGAGGAAATGCTCCCCTGGGCCGACCTGGCGCTGGCGCTCGACCCGCACGACGCCGTCTCCATGACACGGCGTGCCGATGCGCTTTACCTGCTGGGCCGCTACGTCGAAGCTGCCGAAGCCTGGAAACGCGATCCGTCGCGGCACAGCCGGCCCGAACTCCACCGCTTGCGACTGGGCATGAGCCTGATGATGGCCGGCGATCTCGCGCAGGCCATCGCGTTGCTCGACGAAGCCTTCCGGATGGCGGCATCCGGCCCTGCCGAGATGAGGGCATCGATCGGATTCGCGATGGGAGAAGCGATGCTCAAGGCGGGCGATCCGCGCGGCTTCGCCTATTGGCGAATGCGTGACGACGTTCCGCGCCTGTCCGCCAATTACCGCCCGGTCGACCTGCCGACATGGGACGGCGAATCGACTGTGCGCGGCAGGCGTGTCCTGATCACGCATGAACACGGCTTCGGCGACAACTTTCTCCTCTCGGCCTGCGTGGCCGACTGGCTGGACGAAGGCGCGCACGTCATGCTCACCTGCCATCCGCAGAGCCACGCGCTCATGCAGGCGTCACTGCCGCGGTGCGAGATCGTCGCCGCCCCCAATCCGGTGCAGTTTCATGCGCCGTTGCCCCATGAACTGCAAGCACGCGTCGATAGTTTCGCGCCAGACCTGCATGCCACGCTGCTTCATTTGCCGATGCTGAAAGCCCGGCGGACACACCTGCCGGAACGATGGTTCGCGCCGTACATAAAGACGCCGCCGCACAAGCAGCGGATCGCTGCCGAATGGGCCGCGCAAGTGCGCGAGCAACATCCGGGCAGGAAGCTGATCGGACTGTTCTGGGATTGCGTCCAACGACATTGGCCCGAAAAAGGCGCCATCGTCAGGTGCTGGGCCAGCCGCCGCAGCCTGCCGCTCGATGCGATCGACGCGATCGTGGCACACCCCGCCATTGCGGAAAGCATGCATTTCGTGAATCTGCATCACCCCGCTGCCGCGGCGCTGGCGGGCACGCCGGCCGGCAATGTTGGTCACTACCAGCCCGGGATTCGGGATTTCGGCGACACGGCTGCATGCATGGCCCAACTGGATGCCGTGGTCGCAGTCGATTCGGGTGTCGCCAACCTGGCGGCCATGATGGGGATGCGGACTTGCGTACCGACCCACGTCTGTGGCGACTGGCGCTGGGGCGTCGAGGGTACCGCGAGCCCCTGGATCGCGCATGCGACCGCCGTGCGGCAAACCTGCGAAGGCGACTGGAGCGACGTGATTCGACGCATCAACGCGTGGCTCATGCAAATCGTGGCCTGATGCCTGCTCACGCCGGACAGGCATGCCGACGCCCCCGGCTCCCGGAATCTTTCCGGGACGGGGGGCGCGAATCCGTCAAGCCGCTTGCGCGGCCGGGCGAACGCCCGGCCGCGTCGCTCAATGCACGCCGAGATACGCCTTCACCGCCGGCAGGCCCGGCTTGCCGTCGAGCGTCGTCACGCCCGCGAGCCACTTGTCGAGCGCCTGCGGGTTCGCCTTCAGCCACTCGGCGGCCGCCTTGTTCGGCTCTACCTTGTTCATGATCGGCACCATCACGTGGTTCTCGATCGTCGTCGTGAACTGCAGGTTCGACACGAACTTCGCGACGTTCGGGCAGCGCTGCGCGTAGTCGGGCGGCGTCGCCGTCAGCACCTTCGCTTCGCCGTAGTTCGGGCCGAACACGTCGTCGCCGCCGCTCAGGTAGTCGATCTTCATCTGCACGTTCATCGGATGCGGCTCCCAGCCGAGGAACACGATCCACTGCTTGTCGCGGATCGCGCGATTCACCTCGACCAGCATCCCGGCCTCGCTCGACTCGACCATCTTGAACTTGCCGAGGCCGAACTGGTTGCCGTCGATCATCTTCTTGATCAGCAGGTTGCCGTCGTTGCCCGGCTCGATCCCGTAGATCTTGCCGTTCAGCTTGTCCGCGTATTTCTGGATGTCCGCGAACGACTTCAGGCCGCCCTGATAGACGTAGTCGGGCACCGCGAGCGTGTATTTCGCGCCGGTCAGGTTGGGCGTGGAGAGCACCTTGATCGTGCCGGCCTTCGTGAACGGCTGGATGATCGGGTCCATCGTCGGCGACCAGTAGCCGAGGAACACGTCGATCTGCTTGCTCTTGATCCCCGCGAACGTGATCGGCACCGACGCGATCGTCTTCGTCGGGTTGTAGCCGAGCCCCTGCAGCATCGTCGTGGCGAGGCCCGTGGTCGCCGCGATGTCGGACCAGCCGACATCCGCGAAGCGCACGTTCTTGCACACGGGCGGATCGGCCGCATAAACGGCCGACATCGGCGCGGTTATCCCGATCCCGCACACCGCTGCGATCAATAGGCGCTTCATCTTGCTTCTCCTCAAAGTGATGTCGTTTGCTTGAATGCGGGATCGTTTATTGAAGCCGCGCGCCGCGATCCCGGCGACGTCGCGGACTGGATGATTCTCGACAGTCAGCGCCCCGGCAGCCTGCGCTCGTAGCTCGGCGCATGGCCGAACTGCGCGCGGTAGGCCTTGCTGAAATGGCACGGCGAATGAAACCCGCAGACCGTCGTCACGCGCGCGATCGACGCGTCGGTCGTGCGCAGCAGGTCGCGCGCGCGCTTCAGGCGCAGCGTCAGGTAATAGTGGGTCGGCGACACGTTCAAATACACCTTGAACATCCGCTGCAGGTGCCGCTGCGACAGCCGCACGAGCCGAGCGAGTTCCTCGAGCGACAGCGGCTCCTCGATGTTCGCCTCCATCAGCCGCACGACCTCGATCAGCTCCGCGCGCGAGAAGCCGACGCGCGCATCGACCGGAATCGGCTGCGTATCGGTCGAGCTGCGGATGCGCTCCAGGATGAACTGCTCGGATACCTGCGCGGCCAGCTGCTGGCCGAACCGCATGCCGACGAGGTTCAGCATCAGGTCGAGCGGCGCGGTGCCGCCGGTGCAGGTCAGCCGGTCGCGGTCGACGACGAACAGTTCGTCGGCGAACCCGACCTGCGGGAACTCGGCATGCAGCGACGACAGGTTCTCCCAGTGCACGGTGCAGCGATAGCCGTCGAGCAGCCCGCTCGACATCAGCGCATACGCGCCCGTGCAGATGCCGCCGAGCGGCAGCCCGCGTTCGGCAAGCGCCGCGAGCGTATCGCGCGCCTCTTCGTCGACCACGTCGCGGATGCGGATGCCGCCGCACACGATCATCACGTCGGGCAGCTTCGTGTAGTCGAGCGCCTGCGTCGGCCGTACCGCGATGCCGTTGCTGGCATGCACCGGGCTGCCGTCGAGCGAGTAAATCGACCACTGGTAGTGATCGGCCCGCCCGACGTAATTCGCCATCCGAAGCACTTCGACGGCGCTCGAGAACGCGATCATCGAGAAGTTCGGCAGCGTCAGGAAGCCGAAATGGGCGAGGGACGAAACCGGTGAAACGCAGGCGGCGGGCGCGACAGCGACGGCAGACGTCACATCGGTCTCCTGGCGAGGAGGTTGCAGGGGGCCACCCCCGCGGCCGAAGCCGCGGAAGTCGTTTTCTATCGTCAAGGTAAGCGGCCGGGGCTTCCGGCCGCCGGAGGTCAGGCCTGTGCGGGTGAGGCCTTCACGCGAAACAGCTGCTTGAGGCCCGAGAACAGCGGCGCCTTCACGGTGCCCGGCGCGCGGCCGAAGCTTTCGGTGATGCGGTCGAGAATGATCGCGAGCAGCACGACCGAGAGGCCGCTTTCGAAACCGAGGCCGATGTCGAGGCGCTGGATACTGGCGAGCACGTCGTTGCCGAGGCCGCCCGCGCCGACCATCGACGCGATGATCACCATCGACAGCGCCATCATGATCGTCTGGTTCACGCCCTGCATGATCGACGGCAGCGCATTCGGGAACTGCACCTTGTACAGCAGCTGCCACGGCGTGCAGCCGAAGGCCTGGCCGGCTTCGACGATCTCGCGGTTCACGTGCCGGATACCGAGGCTCGTCAGGCGCACCGCCGGCGGCATCGCGAAGATCACCGTCGACAGGATCCCCGGCACGCGGCCGAGACCGAACAGCATCGCGGCCGGAATCAGGTAGACGAACGCGGGCATCGTCTGCATCAGGTCGAGGATCGGGCGCACGATCGCGGCGACCCACTTGCTCTTCGCGGCCCAGATGCCGAGCGGGATGCCGAGCACGAGGCTGATGATCGTCGACGACAGCGTGAGGCCGAGCGTGATGACGGTCTGGTCCCAGAAGCCGGTCGCGAAGATCAGCAGCAGCGACGCGGTGGTGAACAGCGCGAAGCGCCAGCCCACCCGCCACAGCCCGACGCCGATGAAGATCGCCATCATCAGCCACATCGGGATCGCCTGCAGGCCATGCTCGACGAAGGCCGCGAGCCCCTCGATCGCTTGACCGATCGCGTCGAACGTCTTGGCGTCATGGTCGAGCAGGTAGTGAACGGACTGGTCGACCCAGGTACCGAGCGGAATCATTTCAGACATGGGAGCCTCGCGAACGCGTGATGGCCTTCAGGATGAGCGCGCGATCGACCGAACCGCAGTAGCAGCCGTCGTCGTCGACGACGGGCAGTGCATTCGGGCTCGCGACCACGCGCGCGACGACATGTTCGAGCGACGCATCGCGCCGGATGCTTTCGATCGGGCTCACGGACGGCGTGTCCTGACCGATCGCATCGCGCGTGACGAAGCCGCGGATCTTGCGTTGCGCGTCGAGCACGAACGCATAGTCGGCACTGCCGTTCAGCGTGGCCGCGACGTTCGCGGCATCGCACTTCGACACGATCGGCACGGCGCCCGTCTGCATCAGGTCGCCGGCCGTGAGGTAGCGGCTGGTGTCGATGCCGTCGAAGAACGCGCGCACGTAGTCGTCGGCCGGGTTCGCGATGATGTCCTGCGGCGTGCCGACCTGCACGAGCCGGCCGCCTTCCATGATCGCGATGCGGTTGCCGATGCGCAGCGCCTCTTCCAGATCGTGCGACACGAACATGATCGTGCGGCGCTGTTCCTTCTGCAGTTGCAGCAGCACATCCTGCATTTCGCGGCGCTTGAGCGGATCGAGCGCGGAGAACGCCTCGTCCATGATCATCAGCGACGGGTTCACGGCCAGCGCACGGGCGAGGCCCACGCGCTGCTGCATGCCGCCCGACAGCTCGGACGGCAGCTTGTGCGAGAACGGCGCAAGGCCGACCTGCTCGAGCACTTCCATCGCGCGGCGTTCGCGTTCCTTCTTGCCGACGCCCGCGACTTCCAGGCCGAACGCGGCGTTCGACACCACGGAGCGATGCGGCATCAGCGCGAACGACTGGAACACCATGCTCATGTCCTTGCGGCGCAGCGCGGTCAGCGCCGAGCGGCGCGCCGACGCGACGTCGAGCCCGTCGATCATCACCTTGCCGGCGCTCGGATCGACCAGCCGGTTCACGAGGCGGATCAGCGTGGATTTGCCGGAGCCGGACAGGCCCATCAGCACGAAAATTTCGCCTTCCTGCACATCGAAGGAGACGTTGTGCACGCCGACGACCTGGCCGGTGCGCTTCAGCACGTCATCCTTCGTCGCGCCGGCGGCGAGCATGTCGAGCGCCTGCTGCGGGTTACTACCAAACACCTTGCACAGACCTTCGACCACGACCTTGGGGGCATCCATCGAAACCTTCTCCTCGTGTAGCGGGGACTCACGTGTGTCATAGCGTGCCTACATAGTTGCCAGAAAAAACCCCGACCTGCCGACGAATTACGACAAACGCTTGCGCAAATACGACACGGCCTCCAGCCCCGCCGGGCGGGCCACGGCGCGCGGCGGCACGCGATTGCGGCGGCGCAATACGCGCACGGCCAGCAACGGCGGGCATCACGCGCCGGACTTGTGCGCAGCAGCGTGGCGCATATCGCGTCGTTTTATGCGCGAATTCGCATCGGGCGCGCGTCGCTTTACGACAATTCCACGTCCGATCCCGCGGCCAACTAGCCTGACAAATGCACGCGCGACATTCACCGATAAAAAGCATGACCGTGCAAAAAGCCGTACGACGACACCGGAAGGTGCACGCCGCGATACCGCGCCGACCCGGAAAATCCCCGACAGCCGCTGTGATACATTCCCCGCCAACAGGCTGATTGCGACGCAGGCCGCCATGCGGCGGCCGCCTTCAGCCGTGCATGCCGGTTCGCCTGCCGGCCATGCCGACACCGCCTCGACCGGCATACGTCCGATCGCAGGCCGATAACGATACGAGAGAGGGAGCAAGGCGAGATGAACTGGGCTTTTACCGCAATCGGCTTCGTCGTGGGCGGGATTGCCGCATTGATCGGGGATTTCTCCGCCATCAACGGCGCCGTGCTCGGCGCCGCGATCGGGTTCTGTCTCGATCACACGCTGCAACAGCGCAAGCGCAAGGGCAAAGGCGCGGCACCCGACACGTTCGCGATGCAGGCGCCGCCCGCCCAGCCGACGGTTCCGCTCGCCGATCGCGTCGCGCGGCTCGAAGCCACCGTCGAGACGCTGACACGTGAAGTCGCGTCGCTGCGCGGCCAGCTGGCCGGCGCGAAGGCCGGCTCGACCTCGACCGCGGCGACGGCGCACACGCCCGCCGGCACCGCATCGGTGTCCGCGGCGCCGCCCGCGATCTCGTCCGCCCCCGTCCCGCCTTCGGCCACGCTGCCGCCGCGCGCGCCTGCCCAGCCGGCCGCCGCGCGCGCGGACGCACCGGCGTCGATATCCGCACCGGCTCCTGCTCCTGCTCCTGCTCCTGCTCCGGCCCCGGCGCCGGTTCGCGCCGCCGCGCCGGTACCGGTACCGGCCGCGCTCCACGCGAGTGAAACGCCTGCCGCTCCGGCCCCCGCACCATCGGTTCCCCCCACTCCGCCCAAACCGCGCGAGCCCGACATCGTCGAGCGTGCATTCCGCGCTGCGCGCGACTGGTTGCTCGGCGGCAACACGGTCGTGCGCGTCGGGATCGTCGTGCTGTTCTTCGGGGTCGCGTTCCTGCTCAAGTACGCAGCCGACAACAACATGCTGCCGATCGAATTCCGCCTCGCGGGCACCGCGCTCGCCGCGGCCGCGCTGCTCGCGATCGGCTGGCGCGTGCGTGCGCGCCGCGCGGCGTACGGGCTCGTGCTGCAGGGCGGCGGCGTCGGCATCCTGTACCTGACGATCTTCGCCGCGACCAAGCTTTACGCGCTGCTGCCCGTCGGCGCCGCGTTTCCGCTGATGGTCGCGGTATGCGCGCTGAGCGCGTTCCTCGCGGTGCGGCAGAACGCGCTGCCGCTCGCGTTCATGGGCACCGCGGGCGGCTTTCTCGCACCGGTGCTGCTGTCGACCGGGCACGGCAACCACGTCGCGCTGTTCAGCTACTACGCGCTGCTGAACGCGGGCATCTTCGCGATCGCGTGGTTCAAGGCCTGGCGTCCGCTGAACCTGCTCGGCTTCGCGTTCACGTTCACGATCGGCTCCGCGTGGGGCGTGACGGCCTATCGCCCCGCGCTGTTCGCGAGCACCGAGCCGTTCCTGATCCTGTTCTTCCTGATGTACGTCGGCATCGCATTGCTGTATGCGGTGAAGCGCGAGCTCGCGCTGCGGCACTACGTCGACGGCACGCTCGTGTTCGGCACGCCGATCGTCGCGACCGCACTGCAGGCGTCGCTCGTGAAGGACATGCCGTTCGGGCTCGCGTGGAGCGCCGTCGCGCTGTCGGCGTTCTACGTCGTCGTCACCGCATGGCTCGCGCGGCGCCGCGACCGCCTCGCGCTGCTGTTCGAATCCACGCTCGCGCTCGCGGTGATCTTCGCGACGCTGGCCGTGCCGCTCGCGTTCTCCGGCCCGACGACCAGCGCCGCGTGGGCGATCGAAGGCGCGGCCGTCGTCTGGCTCGGCGTGCGCGAGAAGCGCATGCTGCGGTTCGGCTTCGGGCTGCTGATGCAGCTCGCCGCGGCCGGCGCGTTCTTCACGAGCCTGCTCGGGCCGGCCGACGCCACCGCGCTGCCCGTGCTCAACAGCCCCTACATCGCGATGCTGCTGATCGCGCTCGCCGGCCTGTTCACCGGCTGGTGGCTGCACGGACGCGCGGAAGCGCGCGCGTGGCATGCGTGGATGCCCGAGATCGGCGCCGCGGCAGCCGCGTGGGGACTGCTGTGGTGGATAAGCGGCGGGCTGCACGAGATCCTCGTCTACGCGAGCCGTCACGTCGACCTGCATGCCGACCGCTTCGTCGTCGATTCGACCGCGCTGTTCGCGGCCGGCACCGCGTGGCTCGCGCACGTCGCGCGCCGCCGGCTGGCGTGGCCGCTCGCCGAATGGCCCGCGCTCGCGCTGACGCCCGTGCTGGCACTGCTCGCGCTGCGGGCGTTCGATGCGCATGAAGCGCCGCTGTCGGGGATGGGCGCGTTCGCGTGGCCTGTCGCCGTCGGCGCCGGCCTTGCACTGCTGTGGCGCCAGTCGCGCGGCACGGCGAGCGCCGATCCCGCGAAAGGCGCGACGCCCGGCACCGCACCCGGCCTCGCGCAAGCCGTCGCCGCAGGCATCATCGCGCCGCTGCACACGCTGACGTTCTGGACCCTGTGCGGGCTGCTGTCGCTCGAAGGCTTCTGGCGTCTGCGCGCGTTCGTGCCCGAGGGCGCATGGAGCTGGAGCGCGTGGGCCTACGGCTTCGGTGTGCTGCTCCTGCTGGTGTCGGGCCCCGGCTCGCGTCTGCGCTGGCCCGTCGCGGCGTTCCCGCGTGCTTACCAGGTGTGGGGCGCGGCACCGCTCGCCGCGCTGCTGTGGCTGTGGAGCATCGCGAGCGCGATCAGCGACGGCAACGCGGCGCCGCTCTTCTGGCTCCCGCTGCTCAACCCGCTCGACATCGCGCAGTGCCTGGTGTTCGTCGCGTTCACCGTATGGCTGCGCCGCCTGCGCGCGCTCGGCATCGCCTGGCATCCGCACATCGTCGACTACGCCGCGATCGCCACCGTGTTCCTGTGGTTCAACGCGCTGATGCTGCGCACGCTGCATCACCGCTTCCACATGGCCTACGACATCGACACGGTGCTGTCGTCGTTCGGCATCCAGCAGGTGTTCATGGTCGGCTGGAGCCTGTTCGCGTTCGCCGGGATGTGGCTGACGCGCCGCGACGGCATCGCCCGCGTTTGCGCGCTCGCGTCGCTGCCGCTCATCGTCGTGATGTGGGTGTGGACCTTCTACGCGAACTTCACGCAGGACGGCGGAAGCTGGGCGCGCGTGCCGCTCTTCAATCCGCTCGACCTCGTGCTCGTGGTCGTCTATGCGCTCGCCGCGTCGTGGTTCGTGCGCGCACGCAAGCTCGGCTGGTCGTTCGGCAACCATCGCGTCGAGCTGCTGAGCGCGGCGGGGGCGACCGCGTTCCTGTGGCTGAACGCGATCCTGCTGCGCACGCTGCATCACTGGGCCGGCGTGCCGTACGAACTCGGCGCGATGGCGGAATCGACGCTCGTGCAGGCGTCGGTGTCCGTGTACTGGACGCTCTGTGCGCTCGCGATCACGATCTGGGCCACGCGCCGCGGGCTGCGTCCGCTGTGGTTCGTCGGCGCCGCATTGCTCGCGCTCACGGTCGTCAAGCTGTTCCTGTTCGACCTGTCGCACGTGACCGGCATCGAGCGCATCGTGTCGTTCATCGGCATCGGCGTGCTGCTGCTGTTGATCGGCTATTTCTCGCCGCTGCCGCCGAAGGCCGCCGCGCAACAGGACGGCCTGCAATGAAACGACTCGCCGCGCTGCTCGGGCTGAGCCTGCTCGCGTCGTTCGCGGCGGCCGACGGCCCGCCCGCGCAGCGCTTCTCGCTCGACCTCGACGGCACCGCCGCGTATTACCAGCTCACCGTGCCGCAGCCGGTTTATGCGGCGAGCCGGCGCGACGATCTCGGCGACGTGCGCATCTTCAACGGCGCGGGCGAGCCGGTGCCGTATTCGCTCGACGCGCCCGCGGCCGCCGCGCCCCCCGTACCGCCGGCGCGCACGCCGGTGCACTGGTTCCCGCTGCCGCCCGCCCGCGCCGACAACGGCAGCGCGCCGCTCGGCGTGACGGTCGGCCCGGACGGCGCGCTGCGCGCGGGCGTCGCCGCACCGGCACGCGCAAAGCACGGCGCGGATCTCGTCGACCTGTCGCATGCGGACGGCGACATCGACGCGCTGCTCGTACACGTGGGCGACGACAGCTACCAGGGGCGTGTCGCCGTCGAAGCCAGCGACGACCTGCGCAGCTGGCGCTCGCTCGGCAGCACGCAGTTGCTGAAAGTCGGCCACGGCGACGACATGCTCGTGCAGGAGCGCATCGCACTCGAAGGCGCGGCGCCGCGCTACCTGCGGCTCGACTGGCTCGACGGCGCGCCCGCGATCGCGTCGATCGACGTCGAGACGCACCCGCGCGATGCGCGCGGAACCGACACCGCGTCCGTGCCGCGCCAATGGCGCGACGCCGTGCGCGTGCGGGCCGGCGGCACGCCCGGCGAGTACCTGTTCGACACCGACGGCGCGTATCCGGTCGACCGCGTGCGCATCGACCTGCCGCAACCGAATACCGTCGCGCGCGCGACGCTGCAGAGCCGCGCCGACGCGCAGGCGCCGTGGCGCGACGTCGCGGGCGCCGTGCTGTTCCGGCTTCAGGGCAACGCCGGCGAGCAGCGCAATCCGCCGCTGGAGTTCGCGGCGAATACGGATCGCACGTGGCGAATCGTCGTCGACATGCGCAACGGCGGATTCGGCAGCGGCCAGCCGGCCGTCGCGATCGGCTGGCATCCGGCCGCGCTGACTTTCGTGGCGCGCGGCGCACCGCCGTTTACGCTCGGCGTCGGCGACGCGTCGCTCGTGTCGTCGGCCGTCGGCCGTGACGCGCTGCTGGTTGGCATGGCCCCCGAAGTGCGGCCCGCGCGCGTCGGCGCGGCGTTGCCGGTATCGGCGGTCACGCCGGCGCCGGCCGCCGACACGGACGCACCGCGCCGCTACGTGCTGTGGGGCGCGCTGGTCGTCGCGGTCGGCGTGCTCGGCACGATCGCGTGGCGCCTCGCGAAAGGCGGCGGCGAGTCGAGCGGCCGCGACGAGTGAGGCGGCGCGGTCGAGTCGGGCTTCGATCGCCACGCGGTCAGTGTGGCCGGCGCACGCGGGTTGAGGCAGGTGCGGCCCATCGCCCATCGCAATCTCGTCGCGCAAGTGAAAAACCTGTCCGATCCGGCCACCAACGTGCGGATCGGTGCGGCCATCTCATGAAGGATCGCGTCAGGGCATAAAAAGCGCGTAAACGTCCGTTTCGCCGCGGCGCGGCGGGGGTGTCTCGAGGGCCGTACACGAGCGGGAGCGCCACACTCCGCTCGTTCGGCGTTTACGCGGCAAAACAGGAGCAGGAACCGGAGCACGGCGTTCAGCCGAAGGTGTAGCGCCCGTGCTGACGCGGACGCCACGGCGACGAGCGGCAACTCGCGGCACCGGCCGCGCGTCGCGCCGCCCAGCCAGCGCCACGCCGCACGTACCGATCGCGCCGGACCAGCGCGGCCACGCGAGACGGCAATGCATGAGCAACACGCCGCACGGCCGCCATGCGCGCGGCCATTCGCGACGCCGGCGATGCCGACGACACCCGGCGCACGACATGCGCGACGGGCCGCTTGCAGAGGATCGCGCTGTCGTAGCGCTTGCCGTCGAAGCGCATCACGTCGACGACGTCGAAACCCTGCGAGCCGTAGAACGCGAGCAGGTGCGAAGCGGGATGCGGCGTATCGAGCGCGAGCAGCGTATAGCCGCGCAACGCGGCCCACCGCTCGGCGAACGACAGCAGCAACGCGCCGATCCCGCGGCTCTGGCAATCCGGGTCCACCGCCACCTGCCGCACGCTCGCGACGCCTTCGCGCCGGTACAGCGGGCAGGCCGACGACGGATCGGTCGCATACAGCGTGGCCGTGCCGATCACGCGTCCGCCGCACACGGCGACGTAGCACTCGCCCGCTTCCGCGCGACGGCGCGTGACGGCCTCGTCCTGGTCGACACACGTACAGTTGAGCCCCATCGCGCCGAGCCGCGCGAACGCGCGATGCAGCATCGGCGTGAGTTGGGCATAGCTGTCGAAGGCCGGATCGAAACGCCGCACGATCACCCGGTCGGCGCACGCGGAAAGCGGCGCGGCAGGCGTGTGTTCGGCGATCGCGTTCCAGGGTATCGACATTGCCATGCTCCGTGGTTGGGATGCCCGAAGTCTATGAGCGCGCCGATGGCCCCCGCAAGAAAAAATGTCGTAAAAGTTTGGGGACGTGCGTGCGGGAGAAACGGTTGCGACGGTGCACGCCGCGGCGTCGCGTGCGCCATTGCGAACGCATGACGGCACACCGATCGTTGCGCACGCAAGCAATGCATCGAGCGCGACGGCGTCGATCGCCGGCGCGCGCCGTTGACACATGCTGCAGCGCCATCCACACTCGCCGAATTCTCTCCGCTCCAGGCGCGCCCATGATCACCTGCTTCCTTCGCTACGTCATCGATCCGTACAAGCTCGACCAGTTCGAAACCTACGGCAAGATGTGGATTCCGCTCGTCGAGCAGTTCGGCGGCACGCATCACGGCTACTTCCTGCCGTCCGAAGGGGCAAACAACATTGCGCTCGCGATGTTCTCGTTCCCGAGCCTCGCCGAATACGAACGCTACCGCGAGCGCTCGATGGACGATCCGGCCTGCCAGGCCGCGTTCCGCTACGCCGAGGAAACGCGCTGCATCGTCAGCTACGAGCGCAGCTTCTTCCGGCCGGTGTTCGACTGACGGGCCACGGCCCGGCGCATCGCGCCCCTTTTCCTGACCGGGACAAAAAAAAGCCCCGCCTGCATCCGCGCGGCGGGGCCAACCCATGTCAGTAGAGACATCATGGAGGAGACGGGCCCATCTTATCGACCGCGGCCGGCCAGCCCAACCAAGCATTTCTGCTATCGATCCGTGCGACCGCGCGCACGATTGCCCGTGCCTCCCGGCATATCGATAGAACGAAAAGTCGTTTTCAGAGTGGCGGCGGGGTCGTTACCATCTGGTTTTTAAGCCTGTGCTTAGCCGGGCAAGCCATCCCCAAGGAGCGCCCCTTGACTGCATTCGATCAACACCGCCGCCCGTTCGTCGTCGGCATTGGCGGTACCACCCGGGCAGCGTCGTCGACCGAACGCGCGCTGTCGTTCGCGTTGCGCGGCGCGCAGGCAGCCGGCGCACGCACGCGCCTGTTCGACGGCCCGTTCCTGCATACGCTGCCGCACTACGCCCCCGAACACAAAACGCTGACCGACGCGCAGCGCGAACTGATCGACGCCGTGCGCCAGGCCGACGCGATCATCATCGCGACGCCCGGCTATCACGGCGGCGTCTCCGGCCTCGTGAAGAACGCGCTCGATACGCTCGAGGAACTGCGTGCGGACGATCGGCCCTATCTCGACGGACGCGCGGTCGGCCTGATCGTCACCGCGTACGGCTGGCAGGCGGCGGGCACCGTGCTGACGTCGCTGCGTTCGATCGTGCATGCGCTGCGCGGCTGGCCGACGCCGTTCGGCGCGACCGTGAACACGCTCGAAACGCGCTTCGACAGCGCCGACAGCTGCTCGGACCCGAAGGTCGTCGCCCAGCTCGAGACGGTCGGCACGCAAGCGGCCGAGTTCGCGCTCGCGTTCGCGTCGCATCGCGCGGCCTCGCATGCGGCGTCGGTCGATGCGCTCGCGCCTGTGCTGAAGATCGCCAACCAGTAATTCCCCCGCCTTTCACCGCCCGCGCCCGGACGACCCCGTTCGCCGGCGCGGGCGGTGCACATTCGGACGAACGGCCGCGCGCCGTGCACGCCGACGCTGCCCCCGGCTGCCCTTTCCCCGTACCCCGCGCCGATAACGATTCGGCCCGCCGCGTGATTTGCATTGGCCGAAAGATTGGTTCACGCGGCCGGCGGGTTTTCGTACGCTGAACATCCGAACTCTCTCCGCGCACGCCATGAACCGTACGATCCGCTACAAGGGCTACGAAGTCGCCCCCGCTGCCGCCCGGTTGCCGAACGGGCTGTTCGCCGCCAACCTGACGATCGCGAAGGCAAGCAGCGGCCCGTCGCCGCGCTCCGTCTCGTTCGACGCGATCGATTTCTTCTTCGAGGAAGAACACGCGCTTGCCTACGCGTCCCGCTGGGGCCGCCTCTGGGTCGACACGCACGCGTGACGCACGCCTGGCCGGCGTGCGCATGGCCGCTCGAAAATACGCAATTACGGAAGCTATGCAAGAATCTTTCGATCCGTAATCGCACAACAATAGCCATGAGTGACACGCTGCAGGAACAGCACGCAGCCGCAGATCACGCAATGCGCAACTGGACCTTCGAGAGGCAAGGTCCGGTCCGGATCGGTTCCGATGCGCACATGCAGATGTTCTGCCGCATGCTGCTCGACACACACAACCCGTACAAGCCGGCGGTCATCGACTGGCCGGCGCTCAAGCCCGCCGAGCTCAAGCGGCTCACGTCGCTGCCGATCTGGGACATCGCGGTGCAAACCGAAGGTCGTGCATCGATCCGCGTCGCGACCTATGCGGCGACGGTCGGCGATCCGCTGCTGCGCCGCGCGCTCGAGATGGACGGCGGCGAGGAAGCGCGCCACAAGGTCGTGCTGTCGAAGCTCGTCGAGGCATACGGCATCCGGCTCGCCCCCGAGCCACCCTACCCGGCGCCGAAGGATCCCGAGTGGTCGTGGATGGTCACGGGCTTCAGCGAATGCATCGACAGCTTCTTCGCGTTCGGCCTGTTCCGTTCCGCGCAGCGCTCCGGTTATTTCCCGCCCGAACTCGTCGACACCTTCGAGCCCGTGATCCAGGAAGAAGGCCGCCACATCCTGTTCTTCGTGAACTGGTACGCGTGGTACTGGCGCAGCCTGCCGTGGTGGCGCCGGCCCTGGTTCTTCGCGCGGGTCGCGGCCGTGTGGGTGCATTTGATCCGCGAGCGCATCGGCATCGCGCGCGGGATCGATGCCGACGGCGTCGCGCGCGACGCGAACTTCCCGGCGACGAACACCGCCGACATCGGCGAAGCACTCAAGCCGCGCGAGCTGATCGAACTGTGTCTCGCCGAGAACGATCGGCGGATGGCCGGTTACGACAAGCGCCTGCTGCGCCCGTTGTTCGTGCCGCGTATGGCACGGCTCGCGCTGCGGTTTCTCAAGAAGTAAGGCAACCGCTCCGGGCAAGGGCCCGGTTGCCCGGTCGAGCATCCTGGCAACCGGGCCTCGGCCATCATCACGTCCGGGCCGGCTGAATGCCGGCCGGTGGCAATCGCATCGTCCGCATCCGGGCGCGCAGCAGCGCAATACGCTGTGATCAACGTATCCGTTCTGCTCCGTGCCCCGCGTCCCGTTCACACCTCGATGCGCGTTCGTCACACTTTGCATGGCGAGCCGCATCGCTCGAGCTCCCCGGCCCGCCGCCCGCTCGACGCCGCCACATCGCCACATCGCATGCGGTGTGAAACCTCACCGGCCTGCATCCACCTGCCAGATGTGGCGCCCTCGACACATTCGCTCACGCCGTTTTTTCTTCGGCGCTTCGAGGCGCGCGGACAAATTGTCACACCCAGGATTTGACAATTCAGGGGCGTCGGCCAACGGCTTTAACAACCTGCCGCCAGCACGCGCAAACCGGTAGCGGGTAATGCCTCCCGGACGGGCTCGCCTCGTCGTCAAACCCCACACGAATGTCAACATCAACGAAATAGTCAATAGGACAAATTCGAAATACGAATGACGACGGCCCTGACCATCGCCCTGTAGCACTTTTTTACAAATTCGACGCGCCATCCCGCCCGGAACGCCCGTCGCACGGGCCATCGCAGCGAACGAAATGCGCATATCAGCACAGCCCGGCATTCTTAATTTTGAATTAAATTGATTTAAAGATAATCCAGTAAATCAATAATAAATCGAAAACAAAATCTCGAATTAACAAATTAACGAGGTGGATATCCCATTATCGCAAAACACGCCGCTAAACATTACAAATTAGAAAGGAACGCCTCGCTCGCAAACGTTTGCTATTTCACTTTCCTTACTTTTGGTCCCAAAGCATCTGTAACCTGCCGCACAAAACAAACATAACTCATTGATTTTTATGGATAAAATGCCGCGCATGCCAAGGGAGCTCGATCCTACATTTTTCATTCTTACATCTTACAAATTCATTCCTCATTGACGCATCAAAACACGGCTTATTAACCATCCTTTAACTTTTCAAACCCGATATTTATCACTTTTTAGCAATCTGAAAAATCCTCCTCCAATAAACTCCGCCCATCAATTTTGAGATTCGCGCGAGCGCACGGAGCATTCCTCTAACAAAAGAGACCGGTGTGTGGCGTGCACATTTGGAGGTAGCAGGACATGAACCGCACATACCGCTCGATCTGGAACGAAGCCCTCGGCGCCTGGGTCGCTGCATCCGAACACGATTCGGCACGGGGCAAGCCGAACAAGTCGGCTGTCTTGGTCGCAGCCGTCGCGGCCCTGGCGATCAGCCTGCCCGGGCTCGCCGAGGCCAATACGATCAACACACAGCAGACCTGCCTTACGGGAAGCAGCGGCGCGGTCGGCCGCGTGAACCCGGGTGGCACGCAAAACCAGGCCGGCGACGGCTCCGGTACGTACTCGGTCGTGGCCGGGTGTAACTCCAACGGCAACGGTTTCACGGGTGTCACGGTTTATGGCGCGTTTGCACAAGCAAACGGCAACGGCGCCGTCGCCATGGGTATCCAGTCATCTGCCGCCTTGTGGGGTGTGGCAACCGGCCTTGAAACGACCGCCAGCGGCATCGGCGCGACCGCCCTCGGCTTCGGCTCGACGGCAGCCGCGCTGAACTCCGTCGCAATCGGCGGCGCGGGCGGCAACGGTACGACGCCGCTGTCGCAGGCAAACTCGACCATCGCATCGGGTGCGGGCTCGATCGCAATCGGCAGCAACGCAACGAAGGGCGCGCAGTCGGCCGCTTCGGACAGCATCGCGGTCGGCGGCCAGTCATCCGTCGCATCGGCCGCCACGTCGGGGATCGCACTCGGCCGCGGCGCGACCGTCAACGGCGCGTACGGCATCGCTCAGGGCGACGGCATCGTCTCCGGCGCAACCGGCCAGAACGTCGCGATCGGTTCGTCGGGTACGACGGCCAACAGTGGTAGCGCGAACGGCGGCGCGGTGGCAATCGGCCGCGCGCAAACGGCCAGCGGCGACGGCGCGGTCGCGCTCGGCACCAGCAACTCGGCGAACGGCACGGGCGCGGTCGCGCTCGGCAACGGCAACTCGGCGAACGGCACCGGTGCGGTTGCGCTGGGCAGTGGCAACAGCGTGACGGGGACGGGTTCGGTCGGTATCGGCAGCGGCGCCAAGGCGACCTATGCGGGTTCGAGCGCAATCGGTGCCTCGTCGTATGCGGGCGGGACTTCGGCGCCTGCCTCCGCTTTCGGGAACGGGAGTTCCGCGACGGCGAACTATGCAACCGCGATCGGCGTCAACGCCAGCGCTGCCGGCGGCGGCAGCGTTGCGCTGGGCGTGGCCACTGCGAGTGCGCTCCAGAGCGTTGCAATCGGCCAGCAATCCAATGCTTCTCAAGCCGGCAACATTTCGATCGGCTCGTTTGCGACGGCCAGCGGCAACGGCAATGCGGTCGCGATGGGCTATCAATCGACCGCTTCCGCCGGCAACGCGATGGCGCTCGGCTACCTGTCGACGGCCAACGTTGCAAACTCCGTCGCCCTTGGCAACAACTCGGCGACGATTGGTGCGGCGGACACGGCAACGGGCGGCACCGGTTCGGTCAGCTCCGCCACGATCGGTGGCCAGACGTTCGGTAACTTTGCGGGCGCAAGCGCCGCCAACGGCGTCGTCAGCGTGGGTACGGCGGGCAACGAGCGTCGCATCCAGAACGTCGCGGCAGGTCTCGTCACGTCGACCAGCACCGATGCGATCAACGGTAGCCAGCTCTACTCGGTCGCGAGCACGACGACGTCGAGCATCACGAGCCTGTCGACGTCGGCTTCGACCGGCTTGTCGTCGGCGAATAGCTCGATCACGTCGCTGTCGACCTCCACGTCGACGGGTCTGTCGTCGGCCAACAGCTCGATCGGCTCGCTCTCGACCGGTCTCTCGTCGACGAACAGCTCGGTCACCTCGCTGTCGTCCTCCACGTCGACGGGTCTGTCGTCGGCCAACAGCTCGATCGGCTCGCTTTCGACCGGCCTCTCGTCGACCAATAGCTCGGTCACTTCGCTGTCGTCCTCCACGTCGACGGGTCTGTCGTCGGCCAACAGCTCGATCGGTTCGCTGTCGACTGGCCTCTCGTCGACCAATAGCTCGGTCACCTCGCTGTCGTCCTCCACGTCGACGGGTCTCTCGTCGGCCAACAGCTCGATCGGTTCGCTCTCGACCGGCCTCTCGTCGACCAATAGCTCGGTCACCTCGCTGTCGTCCTCCACGTCGACCGGCCTGTCGTCGGCTAATAGCTCGATCACGTCCCTGTCGACTTCGACCTCGACTGGCTTGTCGTCGGCCACCAGTTCGATCGGTTCGCTCTCGACCGGCCTCTCGTCGACCAATAGCTCGGTCACCTCGCTGTCGTCCTCCACGTCGACTGGCCTCTCGTCGGCTAATAGCTCGATCACGTCCCTGTCGACGTCGACCTCGACCGGTCTGTCGTCGGCCACCAGCTCGATCGGCTCGCTCTCGACCGGCCTCTCGTCGACCAATAGCTCGGTCACCTCGCTGTCGTCCTCCACGTCGACTGGCCTCTCGTCGGCCAACAGTTCGATCACGTCGCTGTCGACGTCGACCTCGACTGGCTTGTCGTCGGCCACCAGTTCGATCGGCTCGCTCTCGACCGGTCTCTCGTCGACCAACAGCTCGATCACTTCGCTGTCGACGTCGACCTCGACCGGCCTGTCGTCGGCCAACAGCTCGATCGGTTCGCTGTCCACCGGCTTGAGCACGGTCTCGACGAAGACAGACAACCTCGGCAGCAGCACGGCCTCGGCACTTGGCGGTGGCTCGACGTATGACCCGACAACCGGCAAGGTCTCGGCCCCGTCGTACACCACATACAACGCGAACGGCACGACGTCGACCGCCAACAGCGTCGGCTCGGCAATCGACAGCATCAACAGCCAGGGCATCAAGTACTTCCACGCGAACTCGACCGGCGCCGACAGCACCGCGACGGGCACCGACGCCGTCGCCATCGGCAGCGGCGCCATCGCCAGCACGAACAATTCCGTCGCGCTGGGCGCCGGCTCGAAGGCCGACACCGCGCCCGTCGACACGAGCAGCGCAACCGTCGGCGGCGTCACGTTCGGCGGATTCGCAGGCACCAAGCCGGTTGGCACCGTTAGCGTCGGCAGCGCCAACAACGAGCGGCAAATCACCAATGTCGCCGCCGGCCAGGTAACGTCGACCAGTACCGACGCGATCAACGGTAGCCAGCTTTATTCCGTCGCCCAACAGGTCGGTACCGCGACCAGTGCCATTTCGTCGCTGTCGACTTCGACGTCGACCGGTCTGTCGTCGGCCAATAGCTCGATCACCTCGCTGTCGACTTCGACGTCGACCGGTCTGTCGTCGGCCAACAGCTCGATCACCTCGCTGTCGACTTCCACGTCGACGGGTCTGTCGTCGGCTAACAGCTCGATCACGTCGCTGTCGACCTCGACCTCGACGGGCTTGTCGTCGGCCAACAGCTCGATCACGTCGTTGTCGACTTCGACCTCAACCGGTCTGTCGTCGGCCAACAGCTCGATCACCTCGTTGTCGACCTCGACCTCGACCGGCTTGTCGTCGGCCAACAGCTCGATCACCTCGTTGTCGACCTCGACCTCGACCGGCTTGTCGTCGGCCAACAGCTCGATCACGTCGTTGTCGACCTCGACCTCGACGGGTCTGTCGTCGGCTAACAGCTCGATCACGTCGCTCTCGACTTCGACCTCGACGGGTCTGTCGTCGGCCAACAGTTCGATCACGTCCCTGTCGACTTCGACCTCGACCGGTTTGTCGTCGGCTAACAGCTCGATCACTTCGCTGTCGACTTCGACCTCGACGGGTCTGTCCTCGGCTAACAGCTCGATCACCTCGCTGTCGACGTCGACCTCGACCGGCCTCTCGTCGGCCAACAGCTCGATCACGTCGTTGTCCACGTCGACCTCGACGGGTCTCTCGTCGGCCAACAGCTCGATCACGTCGCTGTCGACTTCGACCTCGACCGGTTTGTCGTCGGCCAATAGCTCGATCGATTCGTTGTCGACCTCGACCTCGACGGGTTTGTCGTCGGCTAACAGCTCGATCACGTCGCTCTCGACTTCGACCTCGACGGGTCTGTCGTCGGCCAACAGTTCGATCACGTCCCTGTCGACTTCGACCTCGACCGGTTTGTCGTCGGCTAACAGCTCGATCACTTCGCTGTCGACTTCGACCTCGACGGGTCTGTCCTCGGCTAACAGCTCGATCACCTCGCTGTCGACGTCGACCTCGACCGGCCTCTCGTCGGCCAACAGCTCGATCACGTCGTTGTCGACGTCGACCTCGACCGGCCTCTCGTCGGCCAACAGCTCGATCACGTCGTTGTCCACGTCGACCTCGACGGGTCTCTCGTCGGCCAACAGCTCGATCACGTCGCTCTCGACTTCGACCTCGACGGGTCTGTCCTCGGCTAACAGCTCGATCACCTCGCTGTCGACGTCGACCTCGACCGGCCTCTCGTCGGCCAACAGCTCGATCACGTCGTTGTCCACGTCGACCTCGACGGGTCTCTCGTCGGCCAACAGCTCGATCACGTCGCTCTCGACCTCGACCTCGACCGGTCTGTCGTCGGCTAACAGCTCGATCACTTCGCTCTCGACCTCGACCTCGACCGGTCTGTCGTCGGCTAACAGCTCGATCGATTCGCTGTCGACGTCGACCTCGACGGGTCTGTCGTCGGCTAACAGCTCGATCACTTCGCTCTCGACCTCGACCTCGACCGGCCTCTCGTCGGCGAATAGCTCGATCACGTCGCTGTCGACCTCGACCTCGACGGGTCTGTCGTCGGCTAACAGCTCGATCACTTCGCTCTCGACCTCGACCTCGACCGGTCTGTCGTCCGCGAATAGCTCGATCGATTCGCTGTCGACCTCGACCTCGACCGGTCTGTCGTCGGCTAACAGCTCGATCACTTCGTTGTCGACCTCGACCTCGACCGGTCTGTCGTCCGCGAATAGCTCGATCGATTCGCTGTCGACCTCGACCTCGACGGGCCTCTCGTCGGCTAACAGCTCGATCACTTCGCTGTCGACCTCGACGTCGACCGGTTTGTCGTCGGCTAATAGCTCGATCACCTCGTTGTCGACTTCGACCTCGACCGGCCTGTCGTCGGCCAACAGCTCGATCACTTCGCTCTCGACCTCGACCTCGACCGGCCTCTCGTCGGCCAACAGCTCGATCGATTCGTTGTCGACCTCGACCTCGACGGGTCTGTCGTCGGCTAACAGCTCGATCACTTCGCTGTCGACGTCGACCTCGACCGGCTTGTCGTCGGCCACCAGTTCGATCGGCTCGCTGTCGACCTCCACGTCGACCGGCCTCTCGTCGGCCAACAGCTCGATCACTTCGCTGTCGACTTCGACCTCGACGGGCTTGTCGTCGGCCACCAGCTCGATCGGCTCGCTGTCGACCGGCCTCTCGTCGACCAATAGCTCGGTCACCTCGTTGTCGACCTCGACCTCAACCGGTCTGTCGTCGGCCAACAGCTCGATCACGTCGCTGTCGACTTCGACCTCGACCGGCCTCTCGTCGGCGAATAGCTCGATCACGTCGCTGTCGACCTCGACCTCGACCGGTCTGTCGTCGGCTAATAGCTCGATCACGTCATTGTCCACGTCGACCTCGACCGGCATCAGTTCGCTGTCCACCGGCCTGAGCAGCACGAACAGCTCGGTGTCGTCGCTGTCGACCTCGACTTCGACGGGCCTGTCCTCGGCGAACAGCTCGATCAGCTCGCTGTCGACCTCCACGTCGACCGGCCTCTCCTCGGCCACCAGCTCGATCACGTCGCTGTCCACGTCGACCTCGACCGGCATCAGCTCGTTGTCCACCGGCCTGAGCAGCACGGACAGCACGATCCTGTCGCTGTCCACGTCGACGTCGACCGGCATCGGCTCGCTGTCCACCGGCCTGAGCAGCACGAACAGCTCGGTGTCGTCGCTGTCGACTTCGACCTCGACCGCGATCAACGCCGCGAAGACGCACTACTACAGCGTCAACGACAACGGCACGCAGCAGGCCAACTACGACAACACGGGCGCCACCGGCACCAACGCACTCGCCGCCGGCGTGAACGCCAGCGCGGCAGGCGCGAGCAGCGTGGCAGTCGGCGACGGTTCGAACGCGCAGTCGGCAGGCGCGGTCGCGATCGGCCAGAACGCATCGGCCACGGGCGGCAAGGCCGTGTCGATCGGCTCCGGCAACACGGCAACCGGCGACGGCGCAGTCGCGATCGGCGACCCGAGCATCGCGACGGGTACCGGCGCGGTCGCACTGGGCGCGAACGACACGGCGACCGGCAACGGCGCAGTGGCGCTCGGCAACGCGAACACCGCAACCGGTGCCAGCGCACTCGCCCTCGGCAGCTCGAACCAGGCCACCGCGGACAACACGATCGCGCTGGGCAACCAGTCCACGGCCAGCGCAGTCGGTGCACAGGCCTACGGCTCGAGCGCCACGGCCAGCGCCGCCAACGCGCTCGCCCTGGGTTCGAACGCCACCGCGAACGTCGCCAACTCGATCGCACTCGGCGCGAACTCGGTCACGGCCGCGGCCGTCGGCACCTCCAGCGCCACGATCGGCGGCGTCACGTACTTCTTCGCGGGCAACTCGCCGGTCGGCGTGGTGAGCGTCGGCGCACCGGGTGCGGAACGCCAGATCACGAACGTCGCCGCCGGCCGGATCTCGGCCACGAGCACGGACGCGATCAACGGCAGCCAGCTCAACGCGACGAACAACGCGGTCAACGCGCTGTCGACGTCCACCGCGTCGAACGTCGCATCGCTGTCGACCGGCATCAACTCGCTGTCGACGGGCCTGAGCACGACGAACAGCAACGTGGCCTCGCTGTCCACGTCGACCTCGACCGCGATCAACTCGCTGTCGACTGGCTTGAGCACAACGAACAGCAACGTCAACTCGCTGTCGACGTCGACCTCGACGGGCATCGGTTCGCTGTCCACCGGCCTGAGCACGACGAACAGCAACGTGGCCTCGCTGTCGACCGGCGTGACCAACATCAACAATCAGTTGAACCAGCTGTCGACGTCGATCAACAACAACACGACGCGCGCCGCCAACAACAACGGCATCGCGGCCGACATGAACGGCAAGGGCACCGACGTCCCGACCGTCACCGCGGGTTCGAACTCGGTGGCGATCGGTGCGAATTCGAACGACGGCGGTCGCTCGAACGTGGTGTCGGTCGGCAACGACCAGCAGCAGCGCCAGATCACGAACGTCGCGCCGGGTACGCAAGGCACCGACGCGGTGAACGTGAACCAGCTGACGCAGGTGCAGACGACGTTGTCGACGGCACTGTCGGGCCAGCAGGCGCAGATCAACTCGCTGGGTTCGCAACTGCAGCAGACCGACCAGATGGCGAAGCAGGGTATCGCGGCCGTCGGCGCGATGGCGTCGATCCCGCAGCTCGATCGCGACGCCAACTTCGGGATGGGTGTGGGCACGTCGACCTTCCTCGGCCAGAAGGCGATGGCGGTCAACATGCAGGCGCGCATCACCGAGAACCTGAAGGCGTCGATCAACGGCGGTTTCAGCGGCGGTCAGAAGGTGATCGGCGCCGGCATGCTGTACCAGTGGAAGTAACGCGTCGCGCCGCCAGGCCGCCCGGCTCGCCAGCCGGACGGCTTGCGGCGGCCCCGACGGCCGGACGAGCCCGCGCGCAACCCGTGGCGGGCTTCAGTCAACCCAAGTTTTGAGGATGTAACCGTGAACAAACTCGCTCTTGCGCTCGCGCTTTCCGCTACGGCCCTCGCCGCGTGCTCGACCGCATCCGGCCCGACCTTCAGCGCCTCCGAACTCCAGCCGCGCGACGGCGTGCGCACCTTCCAGGTGGACTGCCACGGCCTGCTGTCGGGCCCGGAAACCTGCATGAAGGCCGCCCGCAAGATCTGCGGCGAAGAGCCCGTGCGCGCCGTCGATTCGGCCCGCGCGCTGCGCGACAAGTCCGATCCCGCGACGCTCGTCTTCCAGTGCGGCGCGGCGCCGGCCCAAGCGGCGCAGGCCGCCGCGCCGGCGGCAGCCGTCGTCGAACAGGTCAACCTGTCGGGCGACGCGCTGTTCGCCACCGACCACGCGACGCTCGCCCCGACCGCGCGCGAATCGCTCGACCGGTTGCTGAGCGAGCGCGCCGACCACACGTACTCGCAGGTGAGCGTCACCGGCTTTACGGATTCGGTGGGCAGCGACGACTACAATCTCGCGCTGTCGAAGCGCCGCGCCGAATCCGTCGCGGCCTATCTGAAGGCACACGGCCTGAAGACCGATTCGCTGACGGTCTCGGGTCGCGGCAAGGCCGACCCGGTCGCGTCGAACGCGACGCCCGAAGGCCGCGCCAGCAATCGCCGCGTCGAAATCCGCCTGCAGCACTGAGCGGGCCGCCGCCGCGCGCGGCGCCCCGATCCGGCCGGCCGTCAGCGCCGCGCCGGACCCGCCCCCCGCCGGACGCCCCGGGCGCCGCTTCGCCGGCGCCCTGCTCGCATTGACCGGCGGCTATGTCAAAGTTCGTCACGTCCCGCCAAAACCGGCGATTTCCGTGCCACAATCGCCGCAGACAGTCGCCGGGGCAACCTGTCCGAATCACGCGCCGTGCCAGGCGTACCCGATGACACGCCGGAAACCGGCTGCCGCCCTCGCGAACCAGGTCGCCCGATTCGCCCGCCGCGGCGCACCGGCGCAAATGCAACCATGACAATCCACGGCGCGCCGCTTCCAGGCCAGACGCTCGACGCGATGCCCGGACGCACGACGCCGCAGAGGAAACCAACCGGTGACGGACATCAATGAAGCCGCCTCGGGCGGCACCCGCAAGCAACGGCCGGCGGTCGGCATCTCGCTGTTTGCGCGCGACGGCCAGGCGATCTGGGAAAACGGCATCCACCAGAACATCGCGTTCCTCGCGATGATGCTCAAGCGCTCGGATCGCGTCGGCCCCGTCTACTTCCTGAACGGCGGCGACGCCAACGCGCTGCCGGCCGGCCTCGAACTCGACGGCCTCGACATCCCGCTCGTGAAACCCTCCGACGTCACGCACGAACTCGACGTCGTGATCGAAATGGGCGCGCAGCTGCCGGTGGAGTGGCTCCGACACATGAAGGCGCTCGGCAAGAAAATCGCCGCGTTCTTCTGCGGGCACGTGTACGCCGGCCTGTGCGAAACCCCGATCTTCGGGAAGCCGTCGGGACACGTCTTCAACGGCGCGCCGTTCGACGAAGTCTGGCTGCTGCCGCAATACGACAAGACCGCGGCGCCGATGCTGCGGACCATCCTGCGCGCGCCCGTCCACCTGATGCCGCACATCTGGTCGCCGTACTTCCTCGATCGGCGCATCGCCGCGCTCGCCGCGGAAGGCGCGACGTTCGGCTATCGGCCCGGCCGCCGCCCGTGGTACCTCGCGATGCTCGAGCCGAACATCTCGGTCGCCAAGTCCTGCCACTATCCTATGCTCGCGTGCGACGCGTTCTACCGTGCGCGTCCGGACGCGGTTCAGCACATGTTCGTCGTGAACTCGTTGCACATGAAGGAGCATCCGACCTTCGTGCACTTCGCGAACAGCCTCGATCTCGTGCGCCAGCACAAGGCGACCTTCGAGCCGCGCCTCGACCTGCCGGGCTTCATGGCGCGCCACGCGGATGCGGTCGTGTCGCACCACTGGGAAAACGGGCAGAACTATCTGTATTACGACGTGCTGTACGGCGGTTATCCGCTGATCCACAACTCGACGCTGATCGGCGACGCCGGTTATTACTACCCGGACTTCGATTCCGCCGCGGGCGGCCGTGCGCTGCTCGACGCGTGGCTGCATCACGACGAACGTCTCGACGACTACCGCGCGAAGGCCGGCCGGCTGCTGCAGTCGGTCTCGATCGACAACCCCGCGAACCTCGACGCGTTCGTCTCGCGTCTGGTCGCCTGAACCGGAGAATACGCATGTCGGACTCCAATGCCCGTCAAGCGCCCGGCGAGGGCAAGCGTCTCGTCGTCGGCGTGTCGCTGTTCGTGCGCGGCGCCGGCCAGTCGCTGTGGGAAAACGGCATCTTCCAGAACTGCCTGCTGCTGATCCTGCTGCTGCGCCAGTCGCCGCTCGTCGCGGAAGCCGTGATGGTGAACGGCGGCGAACAGGTCGCCGATCCGCAGATGATGCTCGGCGAATGGGACGTGCCGCTCCTGTCGATGGACGAAGCACTGCAGCGCTGCGACGTACTGATCGAAATGAGCGCGCAGTTCGGCGCGGATTACCTGCGCGCGTTCCGCGAGCGCGGCGGCAAGGTCGTCACGATGCGGGTCGGCAACGACTACGTAATCGACATCGAACGCGCGATGTTCAACAAGCCGTCGGGTTTCCTGTTCTCGGGCGCACCGTACGACGCCGTGTGGACGATTCCCGAATTCGAGCGCTCGTGCCTGCACTATTACCAGACGGGCCTGCGCGCGCCCGTCACGATCGTTCCGCACATCTGGCACCCGATGCTGTTCGACAAGGCGCGCGCGACGCTCGGTGCCGGGCTGTCGTTCGGCTATGAGCCCGGCAAGCCGCGCTGGCGCGTGACGATGTTCGAGCCGAACATCTGCATGGTGAAGACGAGCGTCATCCCGATGCTGGTGACCGAGGAGGCGTATCGCGCGAAGCCCGATTTCCTCGAGTTCGTGCGCGTATGCAACACGCTGCACCTGAAGGAACATGCGACGTTCGTCCATTTCGCGAAGAGCCTCGACATCGTGAACCACGGAGTCACGACGTTCGAGAGCCGCTACGCGGTGTACGAGTTCATGGCCGCATTCGGCGACGCGGTGGTGTCGCACACGTGGGAAAACGCGCAGAACTACCTGTACTACGAGCTGCTGTACGGCGACTACCCGCTGATCCACAACTCGCCGTTCCTCGGCAAGGCCGGGTATTTCTATCCGGACTTCGACTGCCAGGCCGGCGGCCGCGCGTTGCTGAAGGCGTTCGCCGAGCACGACGCGAACCTGGAAGCGTACCGCGAGCAGTCGAAGCACGTGCTCAGCTCCGTGAGCATCTACAACCCCGAGAACGTCGCCGCCTATACGGACGCGATCGCCACCCTTTATCGCGACGCGTGACGCACCGCCCTTTTCCGGACTCGGACATGACCGCACGCACGCCCCTCACCCGCGCCAAATGGCTGATCGGCTGCGCCGTCGCATCGATCGCGATCGGCGCGCATGCGCAAGCCGACGGCGAATCGGCCGACGCGCTGCTCCGCGACTCGGACGCCGTGTTCAAGCAGCTCGACGCCGGCCAGTACAACGCCGTGTGGACCGATGCCGCCGCGTTCGTGAAGGCGCGCATCAAGCAGGACCAGTTCGCGTCGGACATGCAGCGCGCGCGCCAGTCGGTCGGCGCGGTGCGTCATCGCGGCTGGGCGCAGATCACGCGCATCCGCTACACCAACGCGTCGACGACACCCGACGGGCTCTACGCGAACGTCGATTACACGACGACGCTGACGAGCGGCGCGACCATGTTCGAGAAGCTGAGCTTTCGCCGCGAGGATGACGGCCACTGGCGCCTGACCGGCTATGTGCCGCGCTCGTCGCAAAACTACACGCCGTAACCCGAGCAACGCCCGCACCACGGAGCCGTCATGAAACTCAATGTCGCGATAACGATGAACGTGCAGCGCGACTCGACGCAGTCGATCTGGTACAACGGCGCGAACCAGCACTGCGTGTACCTGTACATGCTGCTGAAGCAGTCGCCGCTGATCGGCGAGGTCTGGCTCGCGCACGACGAAGGCGTGACCGAGTATCCGCAGGCGCTGATGATGGACGCGTTCGGCGACGCGCTGCGGCCGCTGTCCGCCGTCGTCCACCAGACCGACCTGCTGATCGAGATGAACGCGTTCGTCGACTCGACGCACACCGACGCCGTGCGCCGGCGCGGCGGCAAGTGCGTGTCGTACCGCTTCGGCAACGACTACGTGATCGCCGTCGAGACGATCAACTTCGAGAAGAATCCGTGGCGGCCGAACCCGCACCGCGTGCAGTTCGACGAGATCTGGACCAACCCGCAGCACATGCATACGTGCGCCGCGTATTTCCAGGCCGTGTACCGCTCGCCGGTGATCGAGCTGCCGCACATCTGGTCGCCGTATTTCATCGAGCGCAGCCTCGACGCCGATCCCGAACTGAAGGCGCGCTTCGGTTATCGGAACCACGGCCCCGCGAAACGCATCGCGTTTTTCGAGCCGAACCTGAATGTCGTGAAAAGCTCGATCGTGCCGATGCTCGCCGCCAACGCGTGCTACGTCGAGCATCCGGAACTCGTCGAGCACGTGTACATGACCAACACGTTCGACAAGAAGGAAAACGTCGCCTTCAAGCATCTCGCGCTCGGGCTCGAGATGGTGCGCGACGGCAAGGCGACCGCCGACGTGCGCGCGCCGTTCGTCGCGTGGGCCGCGCATCACACCGACATCGTCGTGTCCCACCACTGGGAAAACGGCCTCAACTACCTGCTGTACGACGCGCTGTACGGCAACTACCCGCTCGTGCACAACTCGCCGTTCCTGCGCGACGTCGGTTATTACTATCCGGACTTCGAGATCTTCGATGCGGCGCGTGCGATCGCGACCGCCGCGCAGACGCACGACGCGCGGCTCGACGAATACGCCGCCGCGGCACGCCGCTGCCTGCACCAGGTCGACACGCTCGCCGCGCACAACGTCCACGCGTATTCCGCGCAGATCCAGCAACTGTTCGCCGGCCGCGCACTCGGCTGACCTCATTCGCCCCTGCTACCGCCCATGAATCAGACCGTCCGCAATTTCGTCGTGATCGATTCGATTCACGGTCCGTTCGTCATCAACCGGCACTGCGCGTACCAGGCCGAAGCATTGATCAAGACCGGGCGGCCGCACATCCAGGATGAGCTCGACACGATCCTGAAGGTGATCGACCAGTTGCCGGACGATGCGATCGCCGTGGACGGCGGCGCGAATGCGGGGCTCGTGTGCGTGCCGATCGCCCACCGGTTGCATGCACGCGGCGGCCGCGTGTACGCGTTCGAGCCGCAGCGCACGCTGTTCCATGCACTCGGCGGCACCGTCGCGCTCAACCAGCTCGACAACGTCCATCTGCTGAACATGGGGCTCGCCGGCGCCAACGGCACGATGAAGGTGCCCGACGTCGACTACGGGCAGGATGCCGACTTCGGCCAGGTATCGCTCGTCGGCGCGCACGCGGAAGGCGGCACGCCGACGCCGGTCGTCAGGCTCGACGCGCTCGGCCTGCCGCGGCTGGATTTCCTGAAGCTCGACATCGAAGGCATGGAGATCGACGCGCTGCGCGGCGCGCGCCGTCTGATCGAGACGCACCTGCCCTGGTGCTGGGTCGAATACTGGAAAGTCGGCGAGGCGCCGATCATCGCCACCTTTGCCGGCCTCGACTACACGTTCTACCGGATGGACCCGCTGAACCTGCTTTGCGTGCCGAACGCGCGCTGGGACAGGCAGCGGCTGGTCATCTCGATCGAACCGATTGCCGTCGCGTCGCCGGCCGACGCCGATGCGCCCCCCGACGCAGCCGCCGACACCGACGCGCCTGAAACGCACTGGAACCGCGCACTCGACCATGAGTCGCGCTGCGAGTGGGGGCACGCGATCGACCGCTGGCAACGCGCGCGCGGCCGCGGGCTCGACGACGATGCGATCGCACTGCAACTCGCGTCGTGCTACGGCTTTGCCGGGGCACCCGACGCCGGGCTCGCGGCGCTCGAACGCTTCGGCGATCCGGATGCGCTGCCCGACGCGACGCGCGGCCGCATCGAGCTGATGCGTTCGATGCTGCTGCTGCGCGCCGGCCGGCGCGACGAAGCGGCCCGCGCCACCATCGCGAGCGAAAACGTCCTGACGGCAGCACAGTTCGGGCTGCCGACGGAGCGGCTCTACCAGGGCCAGCCGCTGCAGGGCAAGCGGCTGCTGGTGCTCAGCTACGGCGGTGTCGGCGATCAGCTCCAGTACGCACGCTACCTGCATGCGCTCGACACGCTCGGCTGCACGAGCGTGACCGTCGTCGTTCCGGACGCGCTGACGGGCCTGATGCGTCACACGTTCCCGCACATCGAATTCATCGGCGCGCACGGCGCGTGGATCGACACGTCGCAGATCGCACACGACTACTGGTGTTCGTTCCTGGTGCTCGCCGCGCAGTTCGGCTACGCGCCGGCGCCCAAAGGATCGGCGGGCGCGTACCTGTCCTGCCCGCCCGGGCATGCGGCCGCGTGGCGCGAGCGCGTGTCGCGCGACGGCCATGTCGCCGGCACGCGTCGCATCGGGCTCAACTGGCGCGGGCGCGACGAAAGCGACGCGCGCTTCCATCGCGCGGCCAGCCTGCGCGACCTCGCGCCGCTGACGCGGCTGCACGGTCACGCCGCGTACTGCATCAACCGCGACCTGTCCGCGCAGTCCGAGCAATCGGACCTGCCGGTGACCTTCCCGCATCACGCGATCGGCGATTTCAGCGACCTGGCGGCGCTGATGCTCGCGCTCGACGCGGTGGTGACCACCTGCACCGCGCACGTCCATCTCGCCGGCGCGCTCGGCGTGCCGGCCGTGCTGCTGCTCAGCCCGAAAGCCGACGCGCGCTGGGAAACCGGCTCACGCACCGCCCTCTATCCGGGCGTCCGGATCGTGCGCGCCGCGCACGTCGGCCGATGGGACGACGCGGTCGACCGCGCGATGGCGTTCGTGCTCGGCGGATTCGGGAAGGATTGACCGGTTTGGCGCACGCTCGGGCCGCTACACGAAAAGATGAGATCGACGCGGGCCGCGCGCATCGCGCCGCGCCCGCGCCCGCGACCGGCGTGAACAGGCGCTAGACCAGCACCCGGTCGCCGCTCTGCGCGGCGAACACACGGCCATGCCGCCGGCCCGTCCGCGCGAGCACCGCGAAGCAGTGCGCGACCCGCCGGCTGATGCCGCCGGATTGCTTGACGAGGCTGTCGGACACGCCGCGCGCGATCGCCGAATCCTCGCCGCACGCGCCCGCGATGACACCCGCGTAATAGTGCCGCGCGGCCAGTTCGCGGCCGCCGGCGTCGAGCGGCGTCATCCGCTGGATGCGGCGCGCAATGGTTGTCAGTCCGTCGAGATACGGCGCGACGTCGATCGGCACTTCGGTCGATTCGGCGCCCAGCTGCCACAGCATGTCGGCCAGCTCGGCGATCGCGACGAGTTCGCGCGCACCGGCTGCCTGCGTGCCCGTTCCGCTTCCGGCCTTCGTCCCCGCCATGCCCATGCCCCTTTGCGATTCGTCCCGGCCACGCGCCGGCCACGCCCGACACCGGCGTGCGTCATGCACGCCACCCCGCCTGTTTCCGCGCCGTCACGCGGCGGCCGGCGACCGCCATGAAAAACGGATGCCCTGCGCCCAGGCGACGCCGGCATCCACGATGATCTGCCGGTCGATCTCGCTCTCCACGCCTTCGACGACGACGTGCCGCGCACCTTCATGCGCGAACGCGATCAGCCTGCGGAACTGGTAGCGGCCGATCGCGTTGCGCTTGATCATCGACAGGATCGACCGGTCAAGCTTCACGATGTCGGGATTGCCGACCACCAGGTTGTTCAATGCGCTGAAGCCGACCCCGAAATCGTCGATCGCGATGCGGCATCCGGTCTGCCGGAAGCGGTTCACGAACGAACGACCCGCGACGGGATTCAGCGGCCCCGTCTCCGTGATCTCGACCACCAGCCGCGCCGCGACCGACGGCTCGCGCTCGAGCCGCCTGAAGATGGCCAGCCACGCGTCGTCGACGACCGCGCTCGCCGCCGCCACATTGCAGCCGTAGACGGCAGCCGGATCGGCGCGCAGCGCGTCGATCGTCCGGCCGACCACGAGCCGGTCGAACCACCGCATCAGCCCGAGCGCCTCGAGGCGCGGCAGGAACGCGACCGGCGGCAGCGCATCGCGCTCCCCCCACCGCAATCGCGCCAGGCATTCCTGGTACAGCACACCGCCCGACAGGTCGGCCCGGCACACGGGCTCTTGCGCGAACGCGAGCCGGCTCTCCACGAAACTGCGTACCGACGCGAGGTCGGGATGATCGTCGGGGGCGCCGAACACGAGATCGATTTCGTCACGATTCGCTTCCCGATTCGCCTCCTGGCGAGCTTCGACCGCATTCATCCGGCGCTCCGGCAAATGGCGAGCCGCCGATCGCGGCTCGACCTCAACAAACATGCGGAGCAAACCGATCATGACGTGCTCCGCCGCCTACCCGGCCCATCCTGTTATGTCGATCTTTTCCGGGGAGCGTACTTTTCGCTTCGGCGCGCCGTCAAATTCGATATTTTCAACGATATTCAGTTACTGGAATACACCACGCATGCGCGATACCGATTGTGCGACAGGTCACACTAACGCAAATTACCTAAACCCGATCCGGATATTGTTTATTAAAACCACCTAAACATCCTTGCCCGAATCAATTCCCGCGTAATTTGCATGCCTCGCAAATTCGAAAGCCTTCAATTAATCAGATAAATACCGGCCCGCGAGGCAGCGCCCTCGCCCGCTGCCGGACTCGCCGTGAAGGCTGGCGGCCCGGCTTGCGCATCGCCGCAAATCGGCTGCCGCACGTCATTCGATCATCGCAGCGCTCAATTTTCCCGTTTCAAACGAATTATTAAATTTCTAAACAGAATCGAACAACCGTTAATCGATAATATCAATTTAAATCATATGATGATTATCGATCAAACCATTTTTAACAATCTTAAATACTTGTTAACCTATAAAATGATTTCCGACGGACTTCCCTCGGAGCCGTCAAATTCGTGCCTTCGAAAACCGTCGAACCGATCGGGTTCGGCGGTTTCTTTTTTAACGGCATTATTTCGTCAGACATTAGGGCGGGACAATCCCGATGGCGGGCCGCGGCGCAACGTGTGCGCCGCGAGAAAAATCGGGCCTTATGCAGCCGATGCGCCGACCAGGTTCGCGAGCAGGGTGTCGTATTCGGCAATGAGCGCGGGATTCGCCGACGTATAGCGGCTCAGGATGTCGCGCTGGCGCCGCGTGTACGCTTCCCAGTCGTCATCGTGCGTATGCAGCGCGCGCAGCAGCGCATCGGCGCCCTGCTGCACGTCGTTGTCCGGATAGTAGTAGCCGAGATCGGGCGCGAGGCTCGCGTTGTGCACGAGCGGATAGCCCTGCCAGCACACGTCGAAATAGAAATAGTTGAGCGGGTTCGACCATTGGTGCGACACGACGATATCGGTCAGGTCGGCCAGGAACAGCGGCGTATCGAAGCGCCCGACGAAACTCGCCTTGCCCGCGCGCACGATGTCCAGGTAGTTCATCAGCATCACGAACTCGGGGCTGTCGTGCGCGAGGCGATCGGCGTTCGTCACGTGCGTGAAGCAGATCGCATCCGGATCGCGGCGATACGCTTCGTCGATGATCAGCATCGGATACACGCAGAACTTCACGACGTCGTGGTTCGGCTCCATCACCGTCAGCCGCTTGCCCGGCTCGCTGCGCGGCCGGTATTCGCCGCGCTCCGGCAGCGACTGCGCGCGCGCGCTCAGGAACATCGGGTCCCACACGAACGGCACGACGCGCCCGGGGCAGCGGCGCAGCGACTGCAGGAACGGCAGCGACGACGGCGCAATCTGCGGAATCGCCCACACCTCGTCGTAGCCGCGGTTGATGAACAGCGAATCCCACAGCCGGCGGCCGAACAGCATCGACTCCATCGCGTTGATGTACTCGACGCCGCAGCAGTAACTGACGAGCTTCGCGCCGCGCGCCTTCAGGTAGGCCGTCTGCTCGCCGTCGATCTGCCCGCCCAACTCGATCACCACGTCGAGCGCATCCTTCATCTCGGCGAATGCGCGCGTGTCGTACACGCTGCGATCCCACGGCAATGCATCGGTGAGCGGTACGTCGGTGGTGTTGACCAGCGTCACGCGGTAGCCGTGCGGCGACGCCATCAGCAGCTTCGCGAGAAACAGCGCGTTCTGCTTGATGCCGTTGATCCACAGGCTTTCGTCAGGGGCACGCAGTCCGATCGTGATACCGATGCGCAGGCCGTTCAGGACAGGGGATGTCATCGTCGGCGGGATGGGAAGTTGGATGGAGATGGAATGGATGCAGTGTAGCGCGCGAAGCGCCGCCCGCGTCAAGCGGCGCACGCCGCCGGCAACCCGGCATTCTAGCGGAGTGCCCGCCGCATACTGTCAGGGATGGTCAGCGCCGGGCAGGCACGCGCAAGTCCGCGAGACGGTTGTGCGATACTCGTGCGACCCGCCGCGCCACCCGGGTTGCCGCACGGTGTCGGCATCCAGGGTGGACAGAAAACGACCTCGCAGCAACGCTGTGACATCGCTACGATCAATTTTTCAAACCAGCCTTGACGGGAGGTCAAAGTGGAACAGATCGGGTATTCGTGGCCAACCTTCGATCAACTCACGCAGCATCTGGTCAAGTCGATCAACCCGGGCAGGATTCTGGATGTCGGGGCCGGGGGCGGGAAATACGGGCGCCTGCTCAGGAAGATCGTGCCCGATTGCCGTTTCACGGCGCTGGAATGTGATGAAGAGACCTATCCGTTCCTGATCGAGAACGGCTACGACGACATCATTTCCGGCGTCAGCGACACGCTGTACGAACGATCCGGCGACTCGTACGACACGATCATCCTGGGCGATGTCATCGAGCACATGCGCCACTCCCACGGTCGCGATCTGCTGGAGTTTCTCAACTATCGATCGCGATACATCATCATCTCGACCCCCGAGTGCATGCCGATGAGCAGCGCATCGTACTTCGAGAGCCACAACTCCGTGTGGCGGCCCGATTCATTCATGTGGCATGACTTCTGGGCCCATCAGCAATGCGGGATCATGCACTTCTACTTGCTCAGGGGGCACCTCGACTGGAACGCACCGCGCCTCGATTCTCTCGTGAACTCCGCAAATGCTTCGAGCCTGTTCAATACGCGCGCCAGCAACGAACACGAGGCCGCCGACGAAAAAATGCGCCAGCCGGTCAACCTGACGCTCCATGATTCCCGGTACCTGGAAAAACTCGATGGCGATCAATACGCAGTTTTTCGCCCCATCTGATTTCGCGCACCTGACTGAAAAAGGCGCCGCGCGGCGCCTTTTTCGTTTCTGACATGCGCTCGTCGCGTGCCGGCGCGGAGCCGGCACGCATGGATTGCCGTCAGATCGCCGCAGTCGTCGGCGCCACGGCGGCCGGGTCGGTGATGCTGGCCTTGCCGGTTTCGACGTGCCCCGCGATGCGGCGCGTCCAGCCGGCGTTCCCGGCCACCGCGAACTGCAGGTCGTACCAGTGGCTGCTGCACGACAGATCCCAGTGCGCTTCGACGCGCTGCCCCGCCGGAACCGTCAACGTGCGCGGTGCGCCGCCGTACGCGACATCGGTCGCCGTGACCGTGAGCGTGCCGGTGCCCGCGTTGGCGATCGTCACGTACACGTCACCGTTGGCCGTGTCGTAACACGGCGTGATTTCAGGCTTCGCGCCGGCATCCGCGGCGGCCGATCCGGCGAAGCGCCGGAAATAGCCGTTCGGCCCCCACACGCTCACCAGGTAGTTGCCGCTCGCATCGAGCGCCCACGTGTCGGTCAGCTGCTTGCCCGCTTCGACCGTGTAGCGGCGCGGCATCGCGGTGGGGTCACCTGTATAGACCCAGAAATGCGCGCCCTGCGTGCCGGTGTTCGCGAACGTCAGCGCGTAGCCTTGCGCCTGGAGCTGGCCGGTCACGTGCAATTCGTACGGCAGAGCACGCGCCGGCCGCGTGCCGGGCTCCTGTGCCGTCACGACCTGCTGCGCGGTGCTGGCCGGTGCGGTCTGCGACGACGCGCGCGAACACTGCAGGTCCGCCTGCGCGACATACGCCTGCGTGCTCGGCAGGGTCGGCAGCGTCGCATCCGATTTCGAGAAATCGAGCGCCGACGTCAGGTCGCCGCAGATCGCGCGACGCCACGGCGAGATGTTCGTTTCCATCACGCCGAAGCGCTTCTCGATGAATTGCAGCACCGACGTGTGATCGAATACCTGCGAGCACACGAAGCCGCCCTTCGACCACGGCGAGACCACGAACATCGGCACGCGCGGGCCGAGGCCGTACGGCAGGTTGTCGGCCGTGTACGTACCCGTCTGCGTCGAGGTCACGACGTTGTGCCGCTCGAGCGACACGTCCACGGTGCTCATGCCGGAGCCCGGCAGCGTCGGTGCCGACGGCGGCACGACGTGATCGAAGAAGCCGTCGTTCTCGTCGTACATGACGAGCAGGACGGTCTTGCTCCATACGTCCGGATTCGACGTCAGCGCATCGAGAATGGTCGACAGGTAATACGCGCCGTAGAGCGGCGTGAACTTCGGATGCTCCGAATACGCGGCGGGCGGCAGCAGCCACGATACCTGCGGCAGCGCGTTCGCCTGCACGTCGGCCTTCAGCTGCGTGATCGGGCGCGTGCTCATCCCGCGCGTCTGCAGCGACGAACCGGCCGGCGCATTCACGAAGTTGTTGAAGCACGCGAGCATGTTCGTGCCGTAGTTGCCGGTGAAGTTGTCGAACCCGGTGCCCTGCTGGTAGATCTGCCACGAGATGCCCGCTTTCTCGAGGCGCTCCGGATAAGTCGTCCAGCTGAAGGGCGGCAACTTGATCTTGTCGAACTGGTTGTCGATGTAGTCGGTGTTGTCGAGCAGCGGGCCGCCGCCCGTGCCGAGCGGGTCGACCATGCCCGTCATCAGGTACATGCGGTTCGGGTGCGTGTTGCCCGGGATCGAGCAGAAGTAGTTGTCGCACACCGTGAACGCATCCGCGAGCGCGTAGTGGAACGGGATGTCGTCGCGAACGTGGTAGCCCATCGTCATGTTGGACTTCTGCACCGCCCACTGGTCGGCTCGGCCGTTGTCGATCGCGCCGTGCGTCGTCGCCCACGTATGCGGCAGGCCGCCGATGCACTGCGCGTTGACGCCCGGATCGGTCGTGTCGTAGCGGAACGGCGCGATCACGCTCGTCTTGTCTTCCTGCCGCGGCTGGAACCACACCGGCTTGCCGTTCGGCAGCGTGACCGGGAAGCGGTCGTTGTAGCCGCGCACGCCGCTCAGGTGACCGAGGTAGTGGTCGAACGAGCGGTTTTCCTGCATGAACACGACGATGTGCTGCACATCCTGGATCGTGCCCGTCACGGTATTCGGCTCGATCGCCAGCGCCTTGCGGATCGATTCGGGAAGCAGTGCGGTGGCGGCGGTCGCGCCGGCGAGGCCGGCGGAGAACTTCAGAAAATCGCGTCGCGAATGGGTGGCCATGCTGGTTGCTCTTGATTGGATTTCTGGTGGAAACAGCCGGGATCAGGAAGCGGGCGAGGAAGCAGGCGCGGTGAAACCGGGCGGGCAGTGCATCTGCGCGGTGGCGACCACGCCGCCGCCGCAGGCGGCCTTCTGCTGCGCCACAGGTGCGGCGGGTGCGGTCAGGTCGTCGTTGCAGGCACCGAGGAGTGCGGTCAGCGCGATCAGGCCAACGACCGCGAAAGGCCGTAGGGCCGACTTTCGCATAACGTCTCTCCGTGGATGTGACGACCTGACACAGGCGCGGGTGCGCACCGGTCGTGTCGACGGCGAGATGCTAATTATCACGTGTTACACGATGGTGTCGTGCAAGGAGGCGCGCCGCGTGCACGCAAGGGGCGCACATGCCGCGACGGAGGGGATAACGAGAGGTTGACGTAATGCAATCGAAAGATTCGCATTGCTTCGTTTTTGCCGAAGCGGTCGAAGCGAATCTGTCGTGGTGTCGGTCGTGGAGCGCATCACGACGCCTGTCTTACGGGCCGGCAGCCGCGGCAGCCGGCCCGCATACGCGAAGCTGGCGCCGCTCAGCCTTCCGCCATCATCAGCAACTGCGCGCCATCCGAAACCTGGTCGCCGACACCGTACAGCACTTCCGCGACGACACCCGCGCTCGGCGCGCCGATCGTGTGCTCCATCTTCATCGCTTCCATCACGATCAGCGGCGTGCCCGCTTCGACCTTCTGGCCCGGCTCGACCAGCACCGCGATCACCTTGCCGGGCATCGGCGCGGTCAGGCGGCCCCCGCCCTGCTCCGCGTCACCCGCATGCGCGAGCAGGTTGCGCCATTCGAACGTCTCGGCCGCGCCTTGCGAGAACACGTGGAAGGTGTCGCCGTCCGCATACACGCGGCCGCTGCTGCGCACGCCGCCGAGCGTCACGTCGAAATCGAGCGGCGTGGCGCCACGTGTCCACGTGAACGGTTGCGCGGCCGCGCCGCCGGTCGCGAGGCGCGCGACAGCGCCGTCGTCCTCGTACGTGACCGTCACGTCCGCTTCGCGCTCGGCCGCATGCCAGTCGAGCGTGCGGCGATAGCCGCCGTTCAGCCGCCAGTCCGGCAGCGCGCCCCACGGCGACGAACCCTGCGCGGCCGCGCCGCGTTCGCGCACGAACAGCGCCGCGCATGCGAGCGCGAGCATCGCGCGCGGCGGCTCTTGCGGCGCGAACAGCGCATCGTGATTGCGCTCGATCAGGCCCGTGTCGAGATCGGCCGTCGCGAACGGCTCGCACGCGACGATCCGCTGCAGGAACGCGGCATTCGTGTGCAGGCCGACCACTTCGCATGCACGCAGCGCGCGCAGCATCAGCCCCAGCGCTTCCGCACGGTCCGCGCCGTGGACGATCAGCTTCGCGATCATCGGATCGTAGAACGGCGTGATCGCATCGCCTTCGCGCACGCCGCTGTCGACGCGCACCGATGCGCCGATCGCGAACTCGACGCCTGCCGGCAGCCGCAGGTGCTTCAGCGTGCCCGTGGACGGCAGGAAGCCGCGCGCCGGGTTCTCCGCATAAAGGCGCGCCTCGAGCGCGTGACCCTGCACGCGCAGTTCGTCCTGCTGAAGCGGCAGCGGCTCGCCGGATGCGACACGCAGTTGCCATTCGACGAGATCGAGCCCGGTGACCATCTCGGTGACCGGATGCTCGACCTGCAGGCGCGTGTTCATTTCCATGAAGTAGAACGCGTCGCCCGTCATGATGAATTCGACGGTGCCCGCGCCGACATAACCGACCGCGCGCGCGGCCGCGACGGCCGCTTCGCCCATCGCACGGCGCACGTCGTCGGGCAGGCCCGGCGCCGGCGCTTCCTCGAGCACCTTCTGGTGACGGCGCTGCACCGAGCAGTCGCGGTCGAACAGGTACACGGTATTGCCGTGCGTGTCGCCGAACACCTGCACCTCGACGTGACGCGGGCGCGTCAGGTATTTCTCGATCAGCACGCGGTCGTTGCCGAAGCTGCTCGCGGCTTCGCGCTGGCACGACGCGAGCGCCGCGGGGAAATCGTCGGAGCGCTCGACCACGCGCATCCCCTTGCCGCCGCCGCCCGCGCTCGCCTTCAGCAGCACCGGGTAGCCGATCGCGTCGGCTTCGCGATGCAGGTTGGCCGCGTCCTGGTCGTCGCCGTGATAGCCGGGCACGAGCGGCACGGCGGCCGCGTGCATCAGCGCCTTCGCGGCCGCCTTCGAGCCCATTGCCGCGATCGCGTCGACCGGCGGCCCGATGAAGACGATGCCGGCCGCTTCGCACGCATGCGCGAAATCTTCGTTCTCCGACAGGAATCCGTAGCCGGGGTGGATCGCCTGCGCGCCGGTTGCACGCGCGGCTTCGATGATGCGCTCGATGCGCAGGTAGCTGTCCGCGGCGGCCGAGCCGCCGATGTGCACGGCTTCGTCGCACGCGGCCACGTGTTTCGCGTTCGCGTCCGCGTCGGAATAGACGGCGACGCTCGCGATCCCGAGACGTTTGCACGTCGCGGCGACGCGGCACGCGATTTCGCCGCGGTTGGCGATCAGAATCTTGTCGAACATGGCTTCGGTGTCGTCCGGAAAGTTAGGGGCACGCCGTCATTCACGCCACGAAGGCGTGCGTTTCTCGAGAAAGGACGCAATCCCTTCGCGCGCTTCCGCGCCGGCCCGGGTTCGCGCGATCCAGTCGGCGGTCTGCTCGATCAGCGTCGCGTCGAGCGCGCGGCCGGCCACGTCGGCGACGAGCCGCTTGCACGCGCGCACCGCGTCGGGGCCGTTCGCGACGAGCGTCGCGGCCAGCTTCGCGACGGTTTCGTCGAGCGCATCGGCCGGCACCGCTTCGTGAATGAAGCCGAGCGACGCCGCGCGCGCGCTGTCGAACACCTCGGCCGTCGTGAAGTAACGGCGCGCCGCGCGCTCGCCCATCGCGCGCACCACGTACGGCGCGATCGTCGCGGGGATCAGCCCGAGCCGCGCTTCCGACAGGCAGAACTTCACGCCGTCGGCGGCAATCGCGATGTCGGCCGCGGCCACCAGACCCACTCCGCCCGCGTAGGCATCGCCGTGCACCCGGGCGATCACCGGCTTGCCGCAGCGATGGATCGCCTCGAGCATGCGCGCGAGCTTGCGCGCATCGGCGCGGTTCTCGTCGTCCGAGTAACCGGCCATCTTCTTCATCCAGTTCAGGTCCGCGCCCGCGCAGAACGCGGCGCCTTCCGCAGCGAGCACGATCGCGCGCACGCCTTCATGCGCGTCGAGCCATTCGAACGCGGTGGTCAGCTCGGCGATCGTCGTCTCGTTGAACGCGTTGCGCACGTCGGGGCGCGCGAGCGTGACGGTCGCCACGCGGCCGGCTTCGCTTACCTTGATCGTTTCGTATCGCATCGGTCAGCCCTCCCGGCCGTTACATGCGGAACACGCCGAAGCGCGTGTCTTCGATCGGCGCGTTCATCGATGCGGCAAGGCCGAGCCCGAGCACGTCGCGCGTCTGCGCCGGGTCGATCACGCCGTCGTCCCACAGCCGCGCGCTCGCGTAATACGGATGGCCCTGGCGCTCGTACTGGTCGCGAATCGGCTGCTTGAACGCGTCCTCTTCCTCGGCGGACCACGAACCGCCCTTCGCCTCGATGCCGTCGCGGCGCACCGTCGCGAGCACCGAAGCGGCCTGCTCGCCGCCCATCACCGAGATCCGCGCGTTCGGCCACATCCACAGGAAGCGCGGGCCGAACGCGCGGCCGCACATCCCGTAGTTGCCGGCGCCGAACGAGCCGCCGATGATCACCGTGAACTTCGGCACCTTCGCGTTCGACACGGCGGTCACCATCTTCGCGCCGTGCCGCGCGATGCCTTCGTTCTCGTACTTGCGGCCGACCATGAAGCCCGTGATGTTCTGCAGGAACACGAGCGGAATCTTGCGCTGGCAGCACAGCTCGATGAAATGCGCGCCCTTCACCGCCGATTCGGAGAACAGGATGCCGTTGTTCGCGACGATCCCGACCGGGTGGCCCCAGATGTGCGCGAAACCGGTAACGAGCGTCGTGCCGTAGCGCGCCTTGAATTCGTCGAACTCCGAATCGTCGACGATGCGCGCGATCACCTCGCGCACGTCGAACGGCTTGCGCGTATCGACCGGGATCACGCCGTACAGGCTTTTCGCGTCGTAGCGCGGCGGCTTCGGCTCGCGCAGCGCGACCGGCGACGCGATCTTCGGCGCGAGATGATCGACGATGTTGCGCGCGATCGACAGCGCATGCGCGTCGTTCTGCGCGAGATGGTCGGCCACGCCCGACAGGCGCGTATGCACGTCGCCGCCGCCGAGATCCTCGGCGCTCACTTCCTCGCCGGTCGCGGCCTTCACGAGCGGCGGGCCGCCCAGGAAAATCGTGCCCTGCTCCTTCACGATGATCGACTCGTCGCTCATCGCCGGCACGTACGCGCCGCCCGCCGTGCACGAGCCCATCACGACGGCGATCTGCGCGATTCCCGCGGCCGACATCGTCGCCTGGTTGAAGAAGATGCGGCCGAAGTGGTCGCGATCGGGAAACACGTCGTCCTGGTTCGGCAGGTTCGCACCGCCGGAATCGACGAGGTACACGCACGGCAGCCGGTTTTCCGCGGCGATCTCCTGCGCGCGCACGTGCTTCTTCACGGTGACCGGGTAATAGGTGCCACCCTTGACCGTCGCGTCGTTGCACACGATCACGCACTCGCGGCCGGCGATCCGGCCGATCCCGGTGATGACGCCCGCGCCCGGTGCGTCGTCGTTGTACATGCCGTTCGCCGCGAGCTGCGAGAACTCGAGGAACGGCGCACCCGGATCGAGCAGTTGCGCGATGCGGTCGCGCGGCAGCAGCTTGCCGCGCGCCAGGTGCTTGTCGCGCGCGGCCTGGCCGCCGCCCTGCGCGAGCTGTTCGATCTTCGCGCGCAGATCGGCGACGACCGCCTCGAGCGCGGCGGCATTCGCGCGGAAGTCTTCCGAGCGCGGGTTCAGTTTCGATTCGATGATCGGCATCGACGGGGCTCCGTTCGCGTGACGTGGGGCGTTACATCGTTTCCGCGAACAGCTCGCGGCCGATCAGCATCCGGCGGATCTCGCTCGTGCCGGCGCCGATCTCGTACAGCTTCGCGTCGCGCCACAGGCGGCCGACCGGGTATTCGTTGATGTAGCCGTTGCCGCCGAGGATCTGGATCGCCTCGCCGGCCATCCACGTCGCCTTCTCGGCCGTATAGAGGATCACGCCCGCGCAGTCCTTGCGCACCTGGCGGATGTGGTCGCTGGCGGCCGAATCGAGGTGGCGGCCGACCGCGTACAGATACGCGCGGCACGCCTGGAACGTGGTGTACATGTCGGCGACCTTGCCCTGAATCAGCTGGAATTCGCCGATCGCCTGGCCGAACTGCTTGCGGTCGTGGATGTACGGCACCACCGCGTCGAGACACGCGGCCATGATGCCCGTCGGGCCGCCCGACAGCACGGCGCGCTCGTAGTCGAGGCCGCTCATCAGCACCTTCACGCCGCCGTTGAGCTGGCCGAGGATGTTTTCCTCCGGCACTTCGACGTCCTGGAACACCAGCTCGCCCGTGTGCGAGCCGCGCATGCCGAGCTTGTCGAGCTTCTGCGCGACCGAGAAGCCCTTCATCCCCTTCTCGACGATGAACGCGGTAATGCCGCGCGGGCCGGCTTCGAGGTCGGTCTTCGCGTAGACGACCAGCGTGTCGCAGTCGGGGCCGTTGGTGATCCACATCTTCGTGCCGTTCAGCACGTAGCGATCGCCGCGCTTGTCGGCGCGCAGCTTCATGCTGACGACGTCGGAGCCGGCATTCGGCTCGCTCATCGCGAGCGCACCGATGTGTTCGCCCGACACGAGCTTCGGCAGGTATTTCTGCTTTTGAGCCTCGGTGCCGTTGCGGTGGATCTGGTTCACGCACAGGTTCGAGTGCGCGCCGTACGACAGGCCGATCGACGCCGAGGCGCGCGAGATCTCCTCCATCGCGACCATGTGCGCGGTATAGCCCATGTTCGCGCCGCCGTATTCCTCGGCCACCGTCATGCCCAGCACGCCGAGATCGCCGAACTTCTTCCACAGATCCATCGGAAACTGGTCGGTGCGGTCGACCTCCGCCGCGCGCGGCGTGATTTCCTTCGCCGCGAACGTCGCGACGGCGTCGCGCAGCATCTCGATGTCTTCACCGAGCATGAATTGCACACCGGGCAGGTTGATCATGTCTCCTCCGTCTCCAGAAAGTGTGTGGCATCCACTGATTTCTGAGTTTCGCTCAAATCGAATGAATGCACCGATTCATTGACCAATACAGCGTAAATTTTGCACAGTTTCGCGCCTCGCCGGGTTCGGCGTCAATAGTTTTTTGAGTGACACTCAGATATCATGCCGAGATGACAGCCGCTACCGCCGACACCATGACCGCCACCGTCAAAGCCGATCGCGCCGACACGTCGCGCGCGCCCGCCGGGCGCAAATCCCAGCAACGCGTGCAGGACATCCTGCGCGCCGGCCGGGAAGTGTTCGCCGAAAAGGGTTACGAGCATGCGACGGCCGCCGAGATCGCGCAGCGCGTGGGCGTATCGGAGGCGACGGTGTTCAGTTACTTCCGCGGCAAGCGCGAGCTGTGCGCGCGCGTCATCGCGGATTGGTACGACGAAAACATCGCCGCGTTCGAGCAGGGGATGCCGCAGGACGCGTCGGTGCGGCAGCAGTTCGCGTTCATCGTGCGCACCCACCTGCGGCTGATGCTGGTGAACGGCACGGGCCTGTGTGCGCTGGTGCTTTCGGAAGGCCGCGCGAAGCAGCATGCGCTGAGCGACGAACTCACCGCGCTGCAGCGCCGCTACACCGCGCCGCTGATGGACGTGCTCGCGCGCGGCCAGGCAGCCGGGCAGGTACGTACCGACCTGCCGCTGAGCCTGCTGCGCTCGATGGTGTTCGGGCCGATCGAGCACGTGCTGTGGGATGCGATCCTCGGGCACCGCAAGCTCGACACGGAAACGACGGCCACGCAGCTCGTCGACATGCTGTGGGCCGCCGTGCAGCCGCCGGCGCCGGAACAGGCGGCGCTCGTGCGGTTCAGGAATGAAGTGGCGGAAGCCGTGCGGCGGCTGGAAGGGGAAGCGTCACGCCCGTGACGCGAGGGCGCGGCCCGGCGCACGTCGCATCGTGCGCCGCGCGTAACCGACCGCTACGAATCTTCGACGACGCGCAGCGGCGCGCGGCTCTGCTCGTTGTTCAAATGAACGAACTTGCGCAACAGGCGTACGAGTTCCTGCGAATCTTCCTCGCCCATCCCGTCGAACAGGCCGGCACGCAGCTCCTGCACTGACGGAATCAGGCGTGTGAGCAGTTCGACGCCCGTCGGTGTCAGCAGCAGGCGCCGCTGACGCCGCGGCAGCACTTCGCGAACGATCAATCCTTTCGCTTCGAGCCGGACCGCGAGGTCGGCCGTCGTCGACGTGTCGAGCGCCACCCGCTGCGCCAGCGTCACCTGATCGAGCCCCGGACACTCGTAGAGCATCCGCAGGACGGCGTACTGCACCGGTGTCACGTCCCGGCCCAGCTTCTCGTAGAACATCGCGACGGCAATCTGGTGCGCGCGCCGGATCAGGTGCCCCGGCTCGTCGTACAGGTCGAGCGGGAAAGCCGGCGCGTCGGCGGGATTCGTTTTTTCCATGAATGAGTCGATGACATAGGCGGCGCGCGCCGGTTGCGCACGCCGACGGCATGGCGCTGCCTCGCGCCATTTCCCGGGAAAACCAGTATACCGCTCGCCTTGCTCCGGCCAATCTCAATGCGTACACTGAATCTCATTCAGTACACGGAATGAAGAATTGCCGCATGTCAGCGGCACCGCCCCGAAGGAGACGACGAACGTGTTTCTCAAGAACGCTTGGTATGTGGCGTGCACGCCCGATGAAATCGACGGCAAGCCGCTGGGCCGCAAGATCTGCAACGAGTCGATGGTGTTTTACCGCGCGGCGGACGGCCGGGTCGCCGCGCTCGAGGACTTCTGCCCGCACCGCGGCGCGCCGCTGTCGTTGGGATTCGTGCGCGACGGCGTGCTCGTGTGCGGTTATCACGGGCTGGAAATGGGCTGCGACGGCAAGGCGTCCGGCATGCCGGGCCAGCGCGTCGGCGGCTTCCCGCCGATTCGCAGCTTCCCGGTGATCGAGCGGTACGGATTCGTCTGGGTCTGGCCGGGCAATGCGACGGAAGCCGATCCCGCCAAACTGCCCGCGCTGGCCTGGGCCGAAGACCCGGCCTGGGCGCACGGTGGCGGCCTCTATCACATCCGTTGCGATTACCGGCTGATGATCGACAACCTGATGGACCTCACGCACGAGACGTACGTGCATGCGTCGAGCATCGGCCAGAAGGAAATCGACGAAGCGCCGCCGAAGACGATCAGCCGCGGCGACGAAGTCGTCACGAGCCGCTTCATGGAGAACGTGATGCCGCCGCCGTTCTGGCGCATGGCGCTGCGCGGCAACGGGCTCGCCGACGACGTGCCGGTCGACCGCTGGCAGATCTGCCGCTTCACGCCGCCGAGCCACGTGATGATCGAAGTGGGCGTCGCCCATGCGGGCCACGGCGGCTACGACGCGCCGGCCGAGTTGAAGGCGTCGTCGATCGTGGTCGACTTCATCACGCCCGAGACGGACACCTCGATCTGGTATTTCTGGGGCATGGCGCGCAACTTCCGGCCCGACGATCACGCGCTGACCGCCGAAATCCGCGAAGGCCAGGGCAAGATCTTCGCCGAGGATCTCGAGATGCTCGAACGCCAGCAGCTCAACCTCGAGCAGTGGCCGGACCGCAAGCTGCTCAAACTCAACATCGACGCCGGCGGCGTGCTGTCGCGCAAGGTGATCGAACGGCTGCTCGCCGAAGAAAACGCGGCGAGCCCGCAACGGCCCGTGATTCCGGTCGCGCAGATCAAGGAGGCGTCATGAGCGCCGCGACCTTGACGGTCCGGGTGGCCCGCAAGTGGCAGGAAGCGCGCGACATCTGCGGTTTCGAATTCGTCAGCGACGACGGTTCGCCGTTGCCGGGCTTTGAAGCCGGCGCCCACATCGACGTGCATTTGCCGGGCGGGCTCGTGCGCCAGTACTCGCTGTGCAATCACCCGGAACATGCCGATCGTTATCAGATCGCCGTGCTGCGCGATGCCGACGGCCGCGGCGGGTCGCGCGCGATCCACGACGAAGTCCGGCAAGGCGATACCCTGCGGATCGGCATGCCGCGCAACCAGTTTCCGCTCGCCCCCGACGCTCCGCACCACCTGCTGCTCGCGGGCGGGATCGGCGTCACGCCGATCCTCAGCATGGCGGAACGGCTGTTCTCGTCCGGCACGCCGTTCGACATGCATTACTGCGCGCGCTCGACCGATCGCATGGCCTTCGTCGAGCGGATCAACGCGGCCGGATTTCACGATCGCGCCCGCCTCCACGTCGATGACGGCGTCCCCGAGCAACGCTTCGACCTCGCCGCCGTGCTCGCCGCCGCGCCCGCAGGCACGCACCTGTACGTATGCGGCCCGCGCGGCTTCATGGACGCAGTGCTGAACGCCGCGCGCGAGCGCAACTGGGCCGAAGCGCGGCTGCACTACGAGTTCTTCGGCGGCGCGGTTGCGTCGTCCGGCGCGGACCGTGCGTTCCAGGTTCGGATCGCGAGCAGCGGCATGGTGATCGACGTGCCGGCCGAATGCACGGTCATCGCGGCGCTGGCGGCGAACGGCGTCGACGTGCTGACGTCGTGCGAGCAAGGCGTATGCGGCACCTGTGCGACGCGTGTGCTCGAAGGCGAGCCCGATCATCGCGACTCGTATCTGACGGAAGCGGAACAGGCAGCCGGCGACCAGTTCATGCCGTGCTGCTCGCGATCGCGAAGCGACCTGCTGGTCCTCGATCTGTAGGTCTGCAAATCGGTAGACGGACCGCCCGACTCGCGGCGGCCAACCACAATACTGGAGACGATCAATGGAGCAACATGCCCGGGCACCGATCAATACTACTCAGTTCCCGGTCGACCGATGGTGGGTCGCCGCGCTGTCATCCGAACTGACGGACAAACCCGTCGCCCGCACGCTCCTCGGCCGCCCGGTCGTCCTGTTCCGGTTGCCGTCCGGGGAAGTCGGCGCGCTGGAGGATCGCTGCTGCCACAAGTCGCTGCCGTTGTCGTGCGGCTCGCTCGAATCGCGCGGCCTGCGCTGCGGCTATCACGGCCTGTTGTTCGACCGCGACGGCACGTGCGTGGAGATTCCCGGCCAGGACCGGATTCCGGCGAAGGCGTGCGTGTCGTCGTATCCGGTACGGGAACAGGACGCCATCGTGTGGATCTGGATCGGCGCCGACGCGCACGCTCAACCGACAAGCGCGCCGCCACGCTATGCGTTCCATGCCGATCCGCAATACCGGTTCGGCGGCGGCCACTACCACTACGACGCACCGTATCAACTGATTCACGACAACCTGATGGACCTGAGCCACCTCGGTTATGTCCATCTGAAAACGATTGGCGGCAACGCGGCGCTGCACATGGGTGCGGAAACCCGCGTCAGCAGCGACGGCGATACCGTGACGCTGGTTCGCCGGATGCCGGATTCCGACCCGCCGCCAACCTATACCGCTGCGTGGCCGTTCGCGGGCCGCGTCGATCGCTGGCAGGAAATCGAATTCCACGTGTCGCACATCCGGATCTGGACCGGCGCGATGGACGCCGGCACCGGCGACCTGCACGATCCGGCACGCGGCGGCTTTCACATGCGTGGCTTCCACGGCATCACGCCCGAGACGGAAACGACGACGCACTACTTCTGGACCGTCGCGACCAATCCGCAACACGACGTCGAGCGCGTCGCGCAAACGGTCATCGAGCAATCCGCGGCGACGTTCGACGAGGACAAGACCGTGATCGAAGCGCAGTACCGGAACCAGCTGCGGTTTCCTGGCGGCCGCCAGATCGACATTCACGTCGACGCGGGCCCCAATCGCGCGCGGCGCGTGATCGAGCGGCTGCTGCTCGAACCCGCTTAAGCATCGCGCCGCCCCGCCGACAACACCCGCCGGTCGCGACGGGCGCTCCGCGGGATGCCCCGTCGGCCCGTTCAATCGCTTTCGTCCCATTCGCCATCACCGGCTTCGATTTCATCCCATTTAATTAGTCATACTATTTACAAGGATCTTTGACGTGAGCGCAAACATCCGCAATACGATCGATGAATCCCCGATGAGCACGTTCCAGACGATGGCGGTCACCGCCTGCGTCGTGCTGAACATGCTCGACGGCTTCGACGTGCTGGCCATCGCGTTCGCCGCGCCGCACCTGGCGGCCGAGTGGAAACTGAGCGGCAAGGAAATCGGCCTGCTGCTGAGCGCCGGGCTGGCGGGCATGGGCATCGGCTCGGTGCTGATCGCGCCGCTCGCCGACCGCGTCGGCCGCCGCCGCATCATTCTGCTCTGCCTCGCGGTGATCTCGACCGGGATGCTCGCCTGCGCGGCCACGCACAGCACGCTTCAACTTGCCGTCACGCGTGCGTACACGGGGCTCGGCATCGGCGGCATGCTGGCGAGCCTGACCGTCATCAGCGGCGAATACGCATCGAACAAATGGCGCAGCGCCGCGATCGGCATGCAGTCGACCGGCTACGCGATCGGCGCGACCGGCGGCGGCGTCATCGCCGGCTACCTGCTGTCGACGTGGGGATGGCGCAGCGTGTTCGCGTTCGGCGGCATCCTGACCTTGCTGTCGATCCCGATGGTGCTCGCATTGCTGCCGGAATCGCTCGACTTCCTGCTGGCTCGGCGTCCGGACAACGCGCTGCAGAAAATCAACCGCATCCTCGCGAGAATGAAGCGCGCGCCGATCGACATGCTCCCGGCGGCGACTGCCTCCATCGACTCGGCGAACGCCGCGTCGAGCTGGACGGCCGTGCTGCGCGCGCCGCTGACGCGCCGCACGATCGCGCTGTGGATCGCATTCTTTCTCGTGATGGGCAGCTTCTACTTCGTCGTGAGCTGGACACCGAAGCTGCTGGTTCAGGCCGGGTTGTCGGCATCGCAGGGGGTCACCGGGGGCGTGCTGCTCAATCTCGGCGGCATTGCCGGCGCATCGCTCTTCAGCCTGCTGTCGACACGGTTCGGCCTCCGTAACCTGCTCGGCGCGACGCTGCTGCTCGGCGGCGTATTGATGGCCGTGTTCGGCGCGAACACCGGCTCGCTCGGGATCGGGATGACGGTCGGGGTATTCCTCGGCGCCGTGATCAATGCATGCGTGGCCGGCATGTACGCGCTGTCGCCGACACCGTATCCCGCCGAAATCCGCACGACCGGCATCGGCCTCGCGGTCGGCATCGGCCGCCTCGGCGCGATCCTGTCGCCGATGACGGTCGGTGCGCTGCTGGACGACGGCTGGTCCGTGTCCCATCTGTATCTCGCGTTCCTCGTGCCGATGGCCGGCGCGGCGATCGCCGTCGCCGTGGCGGGTACGCGCGCCGTGGCACCGCGCAGGCAACGCGACCCGGCGATGTCGTAACGCACGACGCCCGCAGCCTTGCCGATACCCGTCGGCACCCCGGATCGGATCGGGTCATAAAAATATCGATAAGCATATCTACATACTGTTTGGAGACAGCCATGAAAACGAAACTGGGTGCCGCACTCGCGACGGCGATGGCACTGACGCTGGCGCTGGCCAGACCGGCCTGCGCACAAAGCAGCATCACGCTGTACGGGATCATCGATACCGGCGTGTCCTACTACAACAACGCCGCACATGGCGGATCGTTCACGGGTATGCCGACACTGACCGGCGAAGTGCCGTCACGCTGGGGGTTGAGGGGCACGGAGGATCTCGGCGGCGGCTACCAGGCTTTCTTCGTGCTCGAGAACGGCTTCCAGCCCGGCACGGGCGCACTGAACTACGGGGGGCGCCTGTTCGGGCGACAGGCGAACGTAGGCGTGAACAGTCCGTTCGGCGCGCTGACCCTCGGCCGCCAGATGAACATGTCGATGATCGTGCTGACCAATGCGGACGTGATCGGCCCGTCGATTCACTCGATGGCGGATTTCGATTCCTATCTGCCGAACGCGCGCAGCGACAATGCGATCGGCTACAAGGGCACGTTCCACGGGGTGACGCTCGGCGCCACCTACAGCTTCGGCCGCGACGCGGCCGGACCGGCCGGGCCGTCGGCGACGGGCTGCGCCGGACAGGTGCCCGGCGACATCGTCGCTTGCCGCCAATACACGGCGATGCTCGCCTATGACGCGAGCAATTTCGGGCTCGCCGCGTCGCACGACGTGATGCGCGGCGGCGGCGGTGCGCTCGCGCCGCTGAACAATCCGGCGTACACCGACACGCGCGACATCGTCGCCGGCTACGTGAAGATCGGCCCCGCGAAACTGGGCGCCGGGTGGATCCGCCGCAACCTCGCGGCGGCCGAGCACCTGCAGGCCGATATCGTGTTCGCCGGCGGCACGTACTACGCGACGCCCTACCTCGCGCTCGACCTTCAGGGCGTCCGCTACCTTCAACGCCGGGAAAACAGCGAAGGCGGCACGAACGCGACGCTGCTCGTCGGTCGCGCGAACTATTTCCTGTCGAAGCGGACGACCGTCTATACGTCGGTGGGCTACATGTTCAACAGCACGCTGGCCGCGAACGCGGTCGCCGCGGGCGGGACGGTCGGCACCGGGATGAACCAGCTCGGCGTGATGGCCGGCATCCAGCAGAAGTTCTGAACGCCGGATGCGCGTGCGCCGGTCAGTTGGCGAGACGGCAGTGGGCCAGCTTCAGGCCCGGCAACACGGGCGCATCGATATAGCCTTCGTTCACGCAGCTGAAGCGAAACGCCGTCGACGTGACGAACGGCTTGATTTCGCCGCCGGGGAATTTCGGCTTCAGCGCATCCTGGTCGGCCACGTCGAAATGCGTATCGAACTGCTCGCCGTCGGCCGTCAGCGCGCCGAAGTAAGTGCCGCCCGGATCGCTGCCCATCCGGATCACGGCACCGACGAACGCGAGGCGCTTGCCGTCGTACTTCGACTTCGCCGCGGCCACGTCCTGCGTGTAGGCCTCGATCACGGCGCCGTAGTGCGCGTCGATCGCCGGGTCGGCATCGGAAGCCGCGCAAGCAGCCTGGTGAATGCCTGCCAGCAGCGCGCAGGCCGCAAGCGCGGCCGCCGCGAACGGCGCGGAAATCTTCTTCATGGGTGGTCTCCCGTCTAGCGTGGTGGTTGAAGTGATTGAAGCCCGGCGCAACGCCGGATGAATTCGCTTCCGTTGCTTTAATCGTTCGAATGGCGGATGACGGCTGCGATCACTTCATCGCCCGCGTGGTCGTGCGCGGTGCGTGGCGTCGCGCTGAACGCGACGTGACAGGAAGATGACATGGTGCGGCCCCCGGCTCTCTCGTTGAATTTCACTGCGTCTGATTTTGGCCGCTACGGTAGCAGACGGCCGCCAGCCCGGCAACCGACGCCCGAGCCCGACAATCATGCCATTACAATTGCAAACGATTCTCATTACATATATCATGCACGCCTTGGCCGTAACGAAACGCCGCGGCCCGCGACACGATCCTTAGCATTCCCTCCTGTATCGATTCATGCCATCCCGTCGAACGCCCCGCCGCGTCCGGACCCCGCGTCCGTGGCGCTCGAGCCTGCCTGCCCTGATTACCCTTTGCGTCGCAAGCGGCGCGCATGCGGCCAACACCGAAGCCGGTGCAACTGCATCGGCACCCGCAACGCCGGCCGGGAAAGAACTCCCCGCCATCAACGTCAACGCATCGTCGACCGTCGACCCGACCATCGGCTACCAGCCGCGCACCAGCAGCATCGCGGGCGGCAGCGACCGTCCGCTGAAGGAGATTCCGCAATCGGTCGCGGTGGTCAGCAGCAGCGTGATGCAGGACCAGCAGGCGCGTTCGCTCGACGACGTGCTCGGCAACATCAGCGGCGTGACGCAAACCAACACGCTCGGCGGCACGCGCGACGCGTTCATCAAGCGCGGCTTCGGGTCGAACAACGACGGCTCCGTGCTGGTCGACGGCGTGCGCACGCCGGTGCTGCACAGCTATCTCGCGACGATCGACCGCGTCGAGGTGCTGAAAGGCCCCGCTTCGCTGCTGTACGGGATGCAGGATCCCGGCGGCGTGATCAACCTCGTCACGCGCAAGCCGGAAGACACGTTCGGCGGCTCGATCTCCGCATCGCGCACGAGCCACGGCGGCAGCAACGCGCAGTTCGATCTCACGGGGCCGCTCGGCAAGCCGGGCCAGGTCGCGGGCGGCACGCTCGCGTTCCGGCTGACCGGCGAATACGACACGAGCCGCTACTGGCGCAGCTTCGGCCGCGAGCGCAACGCGCTGATCGCACCCGCGCTGTCGTGGCACGACGCGAACACGTCGATCGACGTCAGCTATCAGTACGTCGACTACACGATGCCGTTCGATCGCGGCACCGTGCTCGTGAACGGCCAGCTCGACGATGCGTTGCGCTATCGCCGCTACGAAGAAGCATGGTCGCAAAGCAGCGGCATCCAGGAAACGCTGCGGACGCGCATCGAGCATCGCTTCTCCGATGCATGGCGCGTGCGCGCGACCTACGGCTGGGGCCGCGACCGCTACGACCAAACCATCACCCGCGCCACCGCGTTCAACAGCAAGACCGGTGCGATGACGCGCTCGTCCGATGCGAACCTCGGCCGCAACGACTCCGACCAGATCGCGACGCTCGGCCTGCTCGGCAACGTGACGCTCGCCGGGATGAACCACGCGATCTACATCGGCGGCGAATACGAACGGCAGCGCAGCTTCCGCGGCGACACGATCCGCGGCAAGGCGACGACGGGCTTCAATCTCTACGATCCCGTGTACGGCCTGCTCGCGGCGGGCGGCACGCCCAACGCGAAGCAAAGCGATTCGCGCTCGGTCGTGCATGCGTATTCGACGATCGTGCAGGACTCGGTGAAGATCACCGACCGCCTCACCGCGGTGGGCGGGCTGCGCTGGGAAAACTGGCAGCAGGAATCGGGGATGGGCCGGCCGTTCGTGTTCGCCGACCGCTCGCGCGGCAGCGTCTGGCTGCCGCAGTTCGGGCTCGCCTACGCGCTCACGCCGGCGCTGACCGCCTACGCGAACGTGAGCCGCTCGTTCAAGCCGAACGTCGCATCGAACGTCGCCGCGCCGCTCGCGCCGGAATACGGCCGCGTGCTCGAGGCCGGGCTGAAGTTCAGCCTGAAGCCCGCGATCACCGGCACGCTCGCGGTCTACCAGATCGACAAGCGCAACGTCGCGGTCACGGTCGGCGACATCACGTCGACGATCGGCACCGCACGCTCGCGCGGGATCGAGCTCGACGTCGCCGGGCAGATCACGCGCCACCTGAGCGTGATCGGCAGCTATGCGTATACGAACGCGACCGATCGCGACAGCAACACCCCGCTCACGAACGTCGCGCGCCACACGGGCAGCCTGTTCGCCGTGTACGACACGGCCATCGCGAATCTGCCCGGCCGCTGGCGCTTCGGCGGCGGCGCGCGTCTCGTCGGCGCACGCTCCGGCGACACGGCGAACAGCTTCACGCTGCCCGGCTATGTGACCGTCGATGCCTTCGCAGCCTACGAAACGACGATCGGCAAGTTCCCGACGCGCTTCCAGCTCAACGTGAAGAACCTGCTCGACAAGACCTACTACCCGTCGAGCAACAGCAACCTGATCGTCGCGGTCGGCGAGCCGCGGCTCGTCACGCTGACGACGACGGTGTCGTTCTGATGGTCTGACGTTCTGATGGTCTGACGTTCCGATCGCCCGATGCGTGCATGGGCCGGCCCAAACGCGGCGGCCCATGCACCACGCCCGCATTCGCAGCCGCTCGCGACGCGTAGCGGCTCGCCCCTTGCTCCAAGTGAAGCATCCCTGTCGCTTCGCAAGCGGTCACCGCGACTCCGCGCGCGTTGTGCCGGGCAACCACCAACGACGCGGCGACGGAACATCGTCCGATCCGCCGGCGAAGCAGGAACGACAGCGAATCACCCCGTTGCTCGCCGCCCACACCGGCGCCGGATTCCGCTTGACTGCCGTCCCGCGCGGCACCCGACGCCACCATTCACACGCCTCCCCGGCACTCGCTTCACCGCCCGCAAAAATGCATCCGTGCGATGCAATTCCGCCCGCTCCCTTACCGCATCGCGCGCCGTATGATCGCCCCGGCTTTTTTCCACGGCGGCCCGATGCGCGTCTACCTCTCCATTCGCTCACGCGCTCCGCTCCAACCACCTGCGAACATGTCCAACCTCTCACTCATCCTCGTCGTCTCCATGCTGAGCGCCTTCGGCCTGATCGCGTCCGACGTCTATCTGCCCGCGATGCCGTCGATGGCCCACGCGTTTTCGATCGGCGCATGGCAGATGCCGCAGACGGTATCGGCTTACCTGATCGCGCTCGCCTGTGCGCAACTGGTCTACGGCCCCCTCTCCGATCGATGGGGGCGCAAACCCGTGCTGACGGCCGGCATCGTCCTGTACATCCTTGGCTCGATCGGCTGCGCGAGCGCCGGCGGCTTCGCGAGCTTTCTCGGATGGCGCGTGCTCGAAGCGCTCGGCGCGGCGTCCGGCCTCGTCATCGGTCGCGCGATCATCGCCGACACCTGCGACAAGAACGCATCCGCGAAGATCTACAGCATCGTGTATCCGCTCGTGTCGCTGTCTCCGGCAATCGCCCCCGCAATCGGCGGATATCTGGCTGCGTGGTTCGGGTGGCGAAGCGATTTCATTTTCGTCGCCGCATTCGGCGTCGTCGCGCTCGCGCTCGTTCAGTTGCGCCTGAAGGAAACCCGGCCGCCGGTCGCACCGGGGCAACATCGCGCCGCACCGCTGGCCGGCTTCACCGGCGTGCTCGCGGACCGGGCCTTCGTCCGCTACACGCTCGTCGTCTGCGCGATCTATTGCGCGTGGTTCGTCTACCTGACGCAGTCGCCGTTCATCTTCTCCGGCCTCGGTCTTTCGGAACGGCAAAGCGGCTGGCTCTATCTGCCGCTGACCGCCGGCATCGTTTCCGCCAACCTGATTGCGCGCCGCATGCTCGACCGGATGTCCTACGACTCGATCGTCGTGGCCGGCGTGGGCTGCTTCGTTGCCGGCGGCGTGGCGTTCGCCCTGTGCGAATCGTGGCACGTCAAAGGCGTCGTCGCGATCGTGATGCCGATGGTGCTCGTCAGCCTGTCGAATGGATCGTCGCTGTCGCTCGCGGTCTCGGGCGCCATCGCGAGCGAACACGGGCGCGCGGCAACGGCGTCGGGGCTGGTCGGCTTCTTCCAGATCGGCAGTGCGTCGCTCGCCGCCGCCGTGTCCGGCGGCCTGCTCGGCACCGGAAGCCACGTGCTGGCGACGGCCATCCCGTTCTTCGCGATCGTCGCGGCCATCGCGATCGTGCCGCGCTGGTGTGCCGCGCGGCGCACGCTCTCGATGCGCGACACGCTCCCCCGTTGAGCCCATGGCCCTGCACGGACGAGGCCCCGGCCGCTATCGATAACGGTCGAACGTAGCCGCGATCTCCGCGGTGACCGCCCGAACGCGCGCCGTCCGGTTCAGGTCGGTATGCGATACGAGCCAGACCTGATACGGCACGGCTCGCGTCCGGTCGGGCCAGATTCGCACGAGCGAATCGTCGTCTTGCGCCATATACGCGGGGAGTTCACCGATGCCGATACCCGAGCGGATCGACGCCGCCAGCATCAGGCTCGAACTCACCTGCGCCACGATGCGCCCGCGTTCCATCGACTCGCCGCACAGCGCGTGCCCCTGGTTCGACGTCGTGCCGGGCTGGTAGACGACCAGGTCGTGCCCTTCGAACGCGGCTCCGATCGCGGGCTCGCCATGCGCATCCAGATACTCGCGGCTCGCGAACAGCCCGACCTCCCATTCGGCGAGCTTCCGGCGCACGAGGTCGGGATTTTCCGGCATCACGGTGCGAATCGCGAGATCCGCATCGCGTCGCGTCAGGTTGAGCACCTGCACCGACGTCGTCAGGATCACGTGTATCGCCGGACATTTCCGGCGCAGTTCCCGTATCGCGGGAACGACGAAATCCATCGCGAGGGAATCGGTCGTCGTGACCCGGACCTCGCCTTCGAGGCGATCGTCCGAGCCCTGGACGCGACGCTCGAATTCGCACGCCGCCTGCTCCATCGCTTCCGCGGCCTGCAGCGAATGCTCGCCGACCTGCGTCACGACATAACCTGACGATGTCTTGAGAAACAGCTTCGCACCGAGCGCCTTCTCGAGTGCGGTCAACCGTCGCCCCACGGTGGCCTGATCGACGTCGAGAACGGCCGCGGCCTCGCGCAGCGTCCCGGTGCGATGAACGGCCAGAAAAACGCGGGCATCGTCCCAATTCATGAGTAACGTTCTCTCTCTCGGTAAGGCATGTGTGCATTCGCAGGAGGCGATTATACAAGTCGATCCTGTGCAGCCCGTTTCAGATAATCAGCCATCCATATCAAAAGGACGATCGATTCGCCGATCAAAACCGGAACCGTCCGCAGGAAGCCCCTCAACGACGGGCTCGCCGACCGAAGCCAAGTGGAATGACCGAACCGATGGTCGTTTCACCGATCGCCCCAACCCCGGCCGCCCAATCATCAGCCTCCCGAATATCTCCCATCCGATACCGCGATTTTCCGTACCGGACGCGCGCCGCTAGACTGGCTACGCATTCGCGACGCCGCAGCGCCGTACCGCAACGCGGCACGCCCCCACAAAAACGATTCCGGGAGATACCCCATGTCCGACCGGCACGCGCGCCGAGGCGCGCTCAAGACACTCGGCCTCGCGGCCGGCACCGCGCTGCTCGCCGCCGCGCGCCCCGCTCGCGCCGCCGCGCCCGAAACCGGCGCGCTGCTGCCCGGCGGCGCCACGCACCTCGCCGACCTCACGCGCCGCCTCGCGGCCGCGCCGCGGCGGCGCGACTTCAAGACGGTGCCGATGATCCTCGAACGCCCCGACCAGTGGGATCACGCGGCGCTCGCCGAACTGACCGGCTACCGCGGCGGCCCGAAGCAGGTGTGGGACAACACCGAGCTCGGCGGCCCGTGGCTGAACCTGATGCGCAATTCGCTGAACGCGCAGATCTGGTCGTACCGCCATCCGGATTTCCTCGTCGTATCGGCCACGCACGGCAGCGCGCATCTCGCGCTGTTCGACCAGGCCGCGTGGGACAAATACGGCCTCGCGAAATTCGCCGGCGCCGCCTTTCCGGCCAACACGCTGCTCGACGCGAAAGCCGCGCAATTGAAGGGCGCACAAAACCACGAGTCGCCCGACGGCGCGTTCTCGTCGCACGACAACAGCATCGCCGCGCTGCAGCAGCGCGGCGTCGTGTTCCTGTCGTGCCACAACGCGATCTGGGAACTGGCGGAGCGGCTCGTCGGCGCGAACGCGAATCCCGACAAGCTGCCGCTCGATGCGCTCGCGGCCGACCTGACCAACCACGTGATTCCGTCGGCAATCGTCACGCCGGGCGCGGTCGGCACGCTGCCCGAACTGCAGCAGGCCGGCTTCACGTACGCAAAATGAGCACCGCGATGACATCGATCCCCATGCAACCGCCATCACCGTTGCTCCGCCGTCGGCGCACGCTGCGCGCCGTGCTGGCCGCCTGGCTCTGCTGCGCATCGGCGCTGTCGCTCGCCGCGCCGGCCGGCCCCGCCGCGAACGTCTTCCCGCCCTGGCAGGACGGCCGCAACAACGACGCGACGCATCGCGGCCTCGAATTCACGGTGCCGCAGGTCGACGTGCTCGCCGATTTCCACGGCGACCTCACCGCGCCGAAGCTCGTGCTGTTCGTCGGCGGCAACTATTTCTTCGCGATGGCGCCGCTCGTCGCGAAGTTCGAGGAAGACCATCCCGAGTACCGCGGCCGCATCTACTGGGAGACGATCCCGCCCGGCCTGCTCGTGAAGCAGATCCAGGCGGGCGGCACGATCACCGTCGGCAACATGACGTGGACGGTCAAGCCGGACGCGTATTTCGCGGGGCTCGGCAAGATCGACGGCTTGATCGCGGACGGCACGCTCGTCGGCCCGGCCGTGCCCTACGTGACGAACCAGTTGACGATCATGGTGCGCGCCGGCAATCCGAAGCGCATCGCGTCGCTGAACGACCTCGCGCGGCCCGACGTGCAGCTTGCGATGCCCAATCCTGCATTCGAAGGCGTCGCGCGGCAGATCCGCGCGTCGCTCGTGAAGGCCGGCGGCAACGCGCTCGCGCGTACCGTCTACGACGACAAGGTGCGCGCCGGCACGACCGAGCTCACGCACATCCACCATCGGGAAACCGCGCTGTTCCTGATGCAGGGGCGCGCGGACGCGGGTGTGCTGTGGCAATCCGAGGCGGCGTTCCAGGAACAGGTCGGGCATCCGCTGATGCACATCGACATTCCGGCCGAGCAGAATACGACTGCGATCTATGCGGGCGCGATGGTGAAGGATGCGCCGCATCCGGAAGCCGCGCGCGCATGGCTCGCGTTCATCCGGTCGCCGGCAGCGTTCGGAATCTTCCAGCGCTACGGCTTCGGCCGATACGATGCGGCGACACCGCCGCAGCACCTCGCGCCGGCGCAGCAGGAGAAGCAGCCCGACGCGGGCTGACCGCGCGGCCGCGCCGGCTGCCCGGCGGCGCGCTCGCGGCCTACAACAAGGAGGGGACACGTGAACGATACGGTGCACACACCGCGACGCCGGTTCGCGCCGCTGCTGCTCGCCGCGGCGACGCTGCTGGCCAGCCACGCGCGCGCGGACGACGCGACGCTCGGCAAGACGCTCGCGACACAGGGTTCGACGACGGGCGTCGCCGCCTGCATCGGCTGCCACGGCGGCCAGGGCGAAGGCAACGCGGCGGCCGGCTTCCCGCGCCTCGCGGGCACGAGCGCCGCGTATCTGTCCGCGCAGCTTGCCGCGTTCGCGGACGGCAGCCGCCAGAATCCCGTCATGCAGCCGCTCTCGAAACTGCTGACGCCGCACGAGCGCGATGCGGTATCCGCGTACTTCGCGAGCCTGCCCGCGCCGGCCGGCATCGTCGCCGCCGACGACACGTCGATCGATCCGGCGAACACCGGCGCGTGGCTCGCGACGCGCGGACGCTGGTCGCAAGGCCTGCCCGCATGCGCCCAGTGTCACGGCCCCGGCGGCCTCGGCGTGGGCAGCGCGTTTCCGCCGCTCGCGGGCCAGCCCGCCGCCTATATCGCCGGCCAGTTGAACGGCTGGAAACACGGCACGCGCCCGCCCGGGCCGATGGCGCTGATGCCGGCGATCGCCGGCAAGCTGTCCGACGCCGACATCGACGCAGTGGCCGCCTACTACGCACGCGGCGGCGCCGCGCAGGGAGACAAGCGATGATCGACCGCACGACGCTGATCCGCCGCACCCGCGCGGCACTGCTCGGCGCGGCCTGGTTGCCCGCGCTCGCGTTCGCGGCCGCACCGCAGGATGCACCACCGGCCAACGCTTCCGCATCCGCGCCTTCCGCCGTTGCGGCGGCAGCCAGGCCGTTCGCGCCGCCCGCCGAATCCGCGATCCCCGCCGACGAGTTCGGCAAGACCGTGAAGCTCGGCGAGCAGATCTTCCTGCACACGCCCGAGTTCGCGGGCAAGTACGTCGGCAACAAGCTGACCTGCGCGAGCTGCCACCTCGACGCGGGCCGGCGGCCCGATTCGAGCCCGATGTGGGCCGCGTACCTGCTGTATCCGGCGTACCGCAGCAAGAACGGCCACGTGAACACGTTCGCCGAGCGCCTGCAGGGATGCTTCCGCTACAGCATGAACGGCAAGGCGCCGCCGGCCGGCGACCCGATTCTCGTCGCGCTCGAAACCTATTCGTACTGGCTCGCGAAGGGCGCGCCGGTCGGCACGAAGCTGCCGGGGCAGGGTTTCCTGAAACTGCCGCCGCCCGCGCAGAAAGCCGACTATGCGCGCGGCGCCGCCGTCTACACGCAGCACTGCGCGCTGTGCCACGGTGCGGACGGCCAGGGGCAGTCGAGCGGCGGCAAGGCGGTCTTCCCGGCGCTGTGGGGCGCGCGTTCGTTCAACTGGGGCGCGGGGATGGGCGACATCCGCAATGCGGCCGGCTTCATCAAGGCCAACATGCCGCTCGGGCTCGGCGGCACGCTGACCGATCAGGAAGCGTGGGACGTCGCGACCTTCATGGACAGCCACGAACGTCCGCAGGACCCGCGCTTCACGGGCTCGGTGCACGACACGCGCGCGAAATTCCACGATTCGCCCGATTCGATGTACGGGCTCAGCGTGAACGGCCGCGTGCTCGGCGCGCCGTGACGCGGGCGCCGAGCCGGCCGAGCCGGCCGAGCAGACCGCGCGGCCTGCTCGGCCCGCGCGTTCACGGACGCCAGCGATACACGATCATGCTGGTGCCGTTGTAGTTGTCCTTCGTGATCACGTATTCGCCGGTCGAGCGCAGGTACGCGCGGATCCCGTACATCGAGTCGACGTCGTTGCCGACATCCATCGCCGACGTGTTCGAGTTGGTCAGCGTCGTGACGAGGGCGCCCGTGTTGAGATCGAACACGTCGACGTTCGGCACGGTGTGCACGTAGCCGACGAACAGGTAGTGGCCGGCCGCCGCGATCGATTTCGGGTTCGCGCTCGTCAGGTTGATCACCGGGTTCGGCGCGCTCGTGTTGCCGTTCTTCCAGCCGTGATAGACCTCGATATGCCCGTTCATCGCGGTCCAGTCCCAGTTGCCGGCGAGGCCCTGCGCGAGGATCATCGTGTCGCTGTCCGCCTGGTAGATGATGCGCGTGACCGGCGCCACGGTGCCCGGCACGGCCGTCGTCGTCGGCTTGCCCCACGACGGCTTGCCGGTCGCGTCGAAGCCCGTCATCGGGTAGCGGGTAATCACGTTGGAGCCGTTCAACCCGGCCCACACGTCGCCGTTGCCGTCGATGTCGAAACCGGCCGTGACCTGCAGCGTCGTGTTAAACGGCTTGCCCGGCAGCGAGCCGGCCGGATTCGCGATGTAGCCGGTCGTCGGCGTGAAGTAGTAGAAGTTGAAGTTGCCGGGGTTCTGGCCCGACGCGACGAGGATCCGGTTGCCGCCGACCGTCACGAGCTGGCCGAAGTGCTGGCCGCGCTGGTAGTCGTTCATGTCGAGGCGCGGGTCCTTCGGGTAGCTGAACGGATCGACCGTGTTCGCGACGAACGTGCCGCCCGCCGAGCCCGTGTACACGTTGTTGCCGCTATAGAAGAACGCGCCGTCGGTCGCCGGGTCGGGCGCGGCGATCGCCTCGAAGTTCAGCGCCTGCAGCTTCCATTGCAGCGCGCCCGTCGGGCCGTATGAATGCAGGTCGGTGCTGCCGTTGCGCCCGAGATCCCAGCCCCCGCCCCACGCATTGTTGAGCACGTACAGGTTGCCGCCGGCATCCTTGCCGATGCCGACCACGCGCGTGAAGCGCTTGTCGCCGACCTGCCCCTTGATGCCCGATGTCGTGTCGAGATAACCGCCCTGCACGCCGAACGTGCCGACCTGCTGCGGCGACCCGGCGAGGCTGTAGAGCTTGATGTTCATGTCCGGGCCCTGGTCGCCCACCAGCAACTGCCCCGTCGACGCGTCGAAATACAGCGCCGACGGCCGTGCGCCGGCCGCCATCTGGATCGTGTTCATCAGCGTGCCGGTCGCGCTGTACTGCACGACCACGCCCGCGCTCATGCGCGCCACCCACAGGTTGCCCGCCGCATCGAGCGCCAGCGCACCGGGCCCGGTCACGCCGATGTCGCGCTGCCAGACACCGTCGGTCGTATAGACGCGCACGCGGTTGCCGTAGAAATCGCTCGCATACAGCAGGTTGCCGGCGGTCGCGAGGCCGGTGATCACGTCCGGATTCGGCAGGCCCGTCCACGTGCTGACCGGGATGCGCAGGTCGCGCTGGTTCGTGCCGCGGTTGTAGCGGCCCACCGAGCCGCTGCCGAAGTTGCGGTTGTAGCCGAGCGCGACGAAGATCGACGTCGCGTTGCCGGTGATCGCGCCACCCTGGAATTCGTCGTGGATGCCGATCGTGCCCATCGGCTGGCCGTTCTGGTAGAGCGCGACACCGCCCGCGTTCTCGTCCCAGCGCGACGCCGTGTAGATCACGCCCTCGGGGGCGACCCACATCGAGCGCGCGGCGTTGCCCACGTGCTGGGCCAGCGTGCCGTACGTGTTCGCGAGCCAGTCGGTCGAGTACGACACCTGCGCGTGACTCGCCGGCGCCAGCATCGCCATGCACATTCCCAGCAATGCCGCCCGAATTTGTTTCATTGACATGAATAATGCTCCCGAACGTTCAATTGTCGACACTGTAAATCGCGGCGCATGAAATATTGGTGATTCCGGCTAAAGCGCATTCGCCTTCATCCCGAATTATTCACGCCATTCTTTTTGCCGTCCGGCGCTTTTCCGTCAACGATGGTCAAACCCGCCCATCACGCCGCAACGGCTTGCGGGCCGCACGGTTTCGGCGCTTTTCCCCGGCATTTTCTTCCGGATTGTTCAATGCAAATACGTCATTTTTTCTGAATTACCCGCATTGCCTTTTTCATTCCCCCGGAAATGGGTTCGATGATTACAAATCGAAATTGAAATGAAAGGGAAAAAATATTGTCCGGCTCGATCGCGTCGGTGCGATTCAGCGCGGCGGCATGCGGCGGGAGGAAGGAAGGAGAAAGCGGATACGGCGGAAAGAACCGCGCGCCGGCCATGCCGGCACGCAGCCGCGATCGTTCAGTTCGCGTCGTCGAGGGTCGGGCCGTCCCAGCCGTCGAGGAATTTCGGCAGCGCGTCCACGACGTCGATCACGCGGTGCCGGTAGAACAGGTGCATCGTCGGCTGCAGGTCGCCGGGCAGTTGCCCGCCGTGCGCACGCGCGGCCAGGCTGTTCGGTACGACGCGCATGCCGAACCGGTTGGTGCCGCACACGATCTCGCCGCAGGACGCGCAATACGTGCGCGACATCGACTTCGCCGGATGCGGGAACGTCGCATGGTCGCCCTCGACGGCCACCTGCTCCGGCGGCCACGCGGTCGCGGACAGCACCGGTGTGCCGTAGAAATCGCGGCAGGTCTCGCAATGGCAGTTCGCGCGCGCCGCCGGCTCGCCGCGCAACGTCACGGTGACGGTTCCGCACAGGCAACTCGCGGAATGCGTTCGGATCATGTCGTCTCCTCGAAAAACGGGGGCGACAGTATAGGGGCATGCCTGCAACGTCGCCCGCATCGGCTGCGGGCAACGTTGCGGGCGCAACGATCGCGGCGCGTCAGAACTTCTGGCGCAGGCCGAGGCTGACGATGGCCTGCGACCGCGAATCGGACGAGTGGCCGTTCGCCTTGTCGGACACCGACGCGGTCGCGGCCACCGGCCGGCCGAGCGCGTCGAGCGTCATGCCCGATGCGTGCTGGTACGCGCCGAGCAGGTACACGCTGGTGCGCTTCGACAGGTCGTAGGTGGCGCCAAGCGTGACGTTGTGATACTGCGCGCGGTCGTCCACGCCGTCGACATCGCTGCCGCGCGTGTAGCTGTAGCCCGCGAACAGTTGCGTCTGCGGGCGCACGTTCCAGCGCGTGAACACGCCCGCGACGTTGAACGTCGCGTGGCCCGTGAACCGCGACTGGTCGCCGCTGCGGTACTGCACGTTGCTGTAGTTCACCCCGACGACGGCCGGGCCGAAATCGTAGGTCGCGCCGGTCGCGATGATCTGCTGCGACTGCGCGCTCGCATAGCCTTCGTTGATCGACGAGTTGAACAGCCCGTCGTCGGTGCTCTGCCACTTGCCGGCCGTCGGGTCGGTCGCGCCCGTCTTGCTGTTGTCCGATCGCTCGTAGCCGACGCCGACGCGCAGCGGGCCCGCCGCGTACGCCGCGCCGACGCTCCACGTGTTGCGCTGCTTCATGCTGCCCGGCTGGCTGCCGAAACCGTACAGCGCGCCGAACGTGAAGCCCGAGTAGTTGGCGGTCGTGTACTTGATCGAGCTGTTGACGCGCGCCGTCTGGTCGAGGTCGTCGATATCGCCCGGGTGCGCGCCGAAGCCGCCGATGAACGACGACGGGCCGACCGGGCTCACGAAGTCGTCGAGCGACGTGTACTGGCGGCCGAGCGTGACCGTGCCGTAGCGGTCGCTGCCGAGGCCGACGAACGCCTGGCGGCCGAACTGGCGGCCGCCCTGGCCCGACGTGCCGTTCGTGATGTCGAAGCCGTTCTCGAGGACGAACAGCGCGCGCATCCCGCCGCCCAGATCCTCGGAACCCTTGATGCCCCAGCGGCTGCCGGACAGGTTGCCGGTCGTGAGCCCGACGTTCGAATGGCCGGTGTACGCGCCCGCGGAGCCGACCCGTTCGTTGCTGCGATAGGTCACGCCCGCGTCGACGATGCCGTACAGCGTGACGGAGCTTTGCGCGGCGGCGACGCCCGCGAGCGAGAGCAGCAGCGGGGCTGCGATCAGTTGCTTGTTCATGATTGTCGTGTCTCCGGGCGGTGAACCCGTTGTTCTGGCTGTCAGTTGCGAGTAGCGCGCGGGCGGCGAGATCCGCCGGCGGTGCGAGGCCGGCATCGTCCGCGCGCGACGACGCGGCGGGCATGCCCGCTGCGGCCGCCATGGTAGATGGAACCGGTTTCAATCTGAAGCGGAATAATGAAAAATGTTTATTGCCAAAATCGAGATAGTCGACCGGGCGGCCGTGTGCGCGGCGCGCCGTCCCTGTACAGCCCGGGCGGGCGCAGCCGATAATCGAGCGCGCCCCTTCCCTCGGGAGTTCCGTCATGCATGAAACGACCCTGCTGGTCTTCGCCGCCGTCGCCTTCGTCGGCATCGCGACACCCGGCCCGACCGTGCTGCTCGCGCTGACCAACGGCTCGCGCTACGGCGTGCGACGCGCGGCCTACGGCTTCGCGGGCGCGATGCTGTCCGATTTCGTGCTGATCGTCGCGGTCGCGCTCGGCCTCGGCGCGCTGCTGATGGCGTCGGCGTTCTGGTTCTCGGTCGTGAAGTGGCTCGGCGCCGCTTACCTCGCGTACGTCGGCATCCGGCTGCTGATGTCGAAGGGTTCGCTCGACGTCGCCGCCGCGCACGGTGAAGCGGTATCCGGGCACAACGCGTCGATCTTCGCGAAGAGTTTCCTCACGGCGGTGACGAACCCGAAGGGCTACCTGTTCTTCTCCGCGTTCCTGCCGCAGTTCCTCGATCCGTCCGCGCCGCTCGCGCCGCAATACGTCGCGCTCGCGGTCACCTTCGCGCTGCTCGACGGCGCGGTGATGTTCGGCTACGCGCTGCTCGGCGCACGCGCGGTGCGGCTGCTGAAGCGCGCGGGCGCGCTGTGGCTCGAACGCACGTGCGGCGCGATGCTGCTCGCGCTCGCCGGGTCGCTGGCGCTGTACCGGCGTCATGCGGCGTAGGAGCGGACGCCGATGAAAATCGCCGCACCGCCCCGCTCCGGCTTTCCAGGCCTGTCGCTCCGCCAGCTCGAACGCGCCGACCTCGACGCGTGGTACGCGTACCTGTCGATCCCCGACGTCTTCCGCCACACGAGCTGGAACCTGCGCTCGCCCGACGATCTGCTGCCGCTGTTCGACGCCATCGAATCGACCGACCCCGATTCGATCCGGCGTCTCGCCGTGATCGACGACGCATCGGGCGCGCTCGCCGGGACGATCGGCCTGCATACCGTCTCCACCGCGAACCGCTCGGCCGAGATCGCATACGATCTCGCACCGTCGCACTGGGGGCGCGGGGTCGCGAGCGCGCTGTGCGCGGCCGTCACCGCGTGGGCCTTCGCGGACGGCGGCTTCATGCGCATGCAGGGCGTGGTGCTGACCGGCAACGCGGGCTCCGCGCGCGTGCTGCAGAAGTGCGGCTACCGCTACGAAGGGCTGTTGCGCGCGTACAGGATGGTGCGCGGCACACCGGGCGATTTCGCGATGTACGCGCGCCTCGCAACCGACTGACGCGCCACCCGCGGCTTCACGCCCAACCGCTCGCGGCCTGCGGCACCGCACGCGCACGTACACGCGCACGCGCACGCGCACGCGCACGCCATTGGACGGCCTGCGCCGAATTGGCGACAATCGCCGTTCCCTTCCCCGACGATCCGCCATGAAAATCGCCGCGCTGTCCGACATCCACGGCAACCTCGCCGCGCTCGACGCGGTGCTCGACGACGTCCGCCGCCGCGGCGCCGACGTGATCGTCAATCTCGGCGACATCCTGTCGGGGGCGCTCCATCCGCCCGAAACGGCCGACCGCCTGATCGCGCTCGACCTGCCGACCATCAGGGGCAATCACGAACGGCAACTGCTCGGCGGCGATCGCGAGTCGATGCGGCTGTCGGATCGCTGGGCGCACGACACGCTGCGCGCCGACCATCTCGAATGGATCGCCGCGCTGCCCGAGCGCGCGACGCTCGACGGCGACGTGTTGATGGTGCACGGCACGCCCGGCAGCGACCTCGCCTATTTCCTCGAAACCGTCACGCCCGACGGCTGCCGCGCGGCGACGCCCGCGGAAATCGCGAAACGCGCGGGCGACGAACCGGCGTCGCTGATCCTGTGCGGCCACACGCACGTCCCGCGTACGGCCAGACTCGACGACGGCCGGCTGGTCGTCAACCCGGGCAGCGTCGGGCTGCAGGCGTACGCGGACGACCTGCCGCACCCGCACCGCATCGAGACGGGTTCGCCGCATGCGCGCTACGCGATGGTGTCGCGCACGGCGGCCGGCTGGAACGTCGAATTTCATGCGGTCGAATACGACTGGCACACGGCGGCCGCCACCGCGGCATCGCGCGGGCGCGACGACTGGACCGTCGCGCTGCGCACCGGCCGGTGCTGACACGCGCCGCCCGCCGCACGCTGTTACTTCATTCACAGGAAAACCGCGCCACCATGCCCGTTCCGTCGCAACTGCTCTTCCTGCCCGGTGCATCGGGCAGCACCGCCTTCTGGCAACCGCTCGCCGGCAGCCTGACGCATCCGGCCGAGCGCCGGATCGTCGGCTATCCGGGTTTCGGCGACACGCCGCGCGATCCGGCCGTCGACGATTTCGACAGCCTCGTGCGTCATGTCCTGGAAACGATCGACCGGCCGACCGCCGTGATCGCGCAATCGATGGGTGGCGTGATCGCGATGCGCGCGGCGCTCGACAAGCCCGGCCTGGTCACGCACCTCGTACTGACGGTCACGTCCGGCGGGCTCGACATGGCAGGGCTCGGCGCGCAGGACTGGCGGGCCGGGTTCGCGCAAGCCAACCCGCAGCTTCCCGACTGGTTCCTGACGTTCCGTGCCGACCTGTCGCGGGAAATCGGCCGCATCGCGCAGCCGACGCTGCTGCTGTGGGGCGACGACGATCCGCTCAGCCCCGTCGCGGCCGGCCGGCGCCTGCTCGAACGGCTGCCCGACGCGCAGCTGCACGTCGTGCCGGGCGGGCGGCACGATCTCGCGGCCGTGCATGCGGCGACGCTCGCGCCGCTCGTCGACGCGCATCTGCGGCGCGTGTAACGTCGCGCGCGTCGGCTTCGGCTTCGGCTTCGGCTTCGGCTTCGGCTTCGGCTTCGGCTTCGGCTTCGGCTTCGGCTTCGGCTTCGGCTTCGGCTTCGGCTTCGGCTTCGGCTTCGGCTTCGGCTTCGGCTTCGGCTTCGGCGTCAGTTTCCGCTACGGCTTCGGCACGAACCTGAAACCACACGGCCACGCGCCGCCCCCCCTCACCCCGCATTGCGCAGCGTGAGCCGCGCCTCCAGCCCGCCGCCGTCCGCGCGGTTGTTCAGCGTGAGCGTGCCGCCCATCGCAAGCGCGAGTTGCCGCGCGATCGCGAGGCCGAGCCCCGTGCCGCCCGTCTCCCGGTTGCGCGACGTCTCCACGCGCCGGAACGGCTCGAACACCGCGTCGAGCTGATCGTGCGGAATGCCGGGCCCGCGGTCGAGCACGGCGATCACCGCGCCGCCGTCCGGCGCGGCGTGCACGTCGATCTCGGCCGCGCCCGCGAACTTCAGCGCGTTGTCGACGAGGTTGCCGACGATGCGGCGCAGCGCCTTCGGCCGCGTGACGAGCGCGAGCGGCGCGCGGCTGTGCAGCGCGACGTCCTGCCCCGCATCCGTGTAATCGCACACGATGCTGTCGAGCAGCGCATCGAGATCGATGCGGCGCGCGGCCTCCTCGGTGCCGTGCAGCGTCCGCGCATACGCCACGCCCTCCTTCACCAGATGCTCCATCTCGAGCAGGTCCTGGCGCAGCTTCGCGCCCTGCGTGTCGTCGTCCATCACGTCGACGCGCAAGCGCATTCGCGTGATCGGCGTCTGCAGGTCGTGCGAGATCGACGCGAGGATCTGCATGCGCTCGGCCATGTACTGCGCGATGCGGTCCTGCATCGCGTTGAACGCCCGGGCGGCGCGCGCGACTTCCGACGGCCCGCCCTCGTTCAGCCGCTCGCCCTTCAGGTCGGGGCCGAGCGCATCGGCGGCCTGCGCGAGCTGCTTGAGCGGCCGCGTCGCGAGCCGCACCGCGAGCCAGCAGCACGCGGCCAGCACCGCGAGCTGCAGCAAGAGCACGACCGGCAGCCAGCCCGACAGCGGCACCGTCGACATCGGATGGATGTCGATCGTGAGCGGCGACCCGTCGGTCAGGCGCAGATGCACCTGCAGATGTTCGCGGTCGCCGGGGATCGCGTTCGCGGTCAGCGGGTAGTCGCCGCCGATGCCGTCGGAAATCGACCGCTCGACGCGCGCCGACAGCCGCGCTTCCGGCGGCGTGCCGGTCTCGCCGGGCCCGAGGATGAACGCATAGCTGCGCCGCGCAAGGCGCGGCAGCCAGGCGGCCCGCTCGGCCGGTGGCAGGTGGTCGAGCAGCGCGACGGAGCTTGCGACCTCGCGCTCGATGTAGCCCATCATCAGGTTGGTGGTCGCCTGGTCGCGCTCGGTCACCGTGAGCCAGAACGATAGCGTCTGCGCGAGCGCGAGGCCCACGCACAGGATCAACGCGAGCCGCGCGAACAGCGAGCGCGGCCAGTGCCACGACGTCAACGTGCGCGCGCTCATGGCGCACCGTCGACGGCGGTCACGGCCGACGAGAACACGTAGCCCTCGTTGCGCAGCGTCTTGATGTAGCGCGGCTCGCGCGCGCCGTCGCGCAGGCGCTGGCGCAGCCGGCTCACGAGCAGGTCGATCGACCGGTCGAACGGGTCGGACTGCCGCCCCTGCGTGAGATTGAGCAACTGGTCGCGCGTCAGCACGCGCTGCGGGTTGTCGAGGAACACGCGCAGCAGCCGGTATTCGGCGCCGCTCAGCGCGACCAGCGTGCCGTCGGTATCGAGCAGGTGGCGTCCGGTCGTGTCGAGACGCCATTCGCCGAACGCGAGCATCGCGGCCGTTTCCGTCACCTGCATGCCGGGCGGCAGCATGCGTGCGCGCCGCAGCACCGAGCGGATCCGCGCGAGCAGTTCGCGCACCGCGAACGGCTTGGCGAGGTAGTCGTCGGCGCCCATCTCGAGGCCGATGATGCGGTCGGTTTCCTCGCCGCGCGCGGTCAGCATCAGCACGGGCACCGTGCGGAACTTGCCCGCGCGCAGGTCGCGGCACAGCGTGAGGCCGTCCTCGCCCGGCATCATCAGGTCGAGCACGATCAGGTCGGGTGCGCCGTCGTCCAGCACGTTGCGCATCTCGCGGCCGTTCGCGGCCAGCGATACGCGCATGCCGTTCTTCTCCAGATAATCCGCGATCAGTTCGCGGATCGCGCGATCGTCGTCGACGATCAGCACGTGGTCGATCTTGTCCATGGGTCGTTTCGGTATCGAGGTATCGATGAGTCGAGGCAGGCGATGTCCGCTTTTATACCGCACGGCGGGCGCGCGTTTGTATCCCAATGTATCGCGCCGCCGTGAGGACACACAACATTGCACACGCGCGGCTTGCCGGACACATCGCAGATACGTCGGCGCCGCCTAATGGGGCCTGTCGAAACCCGTCCGGCCGCCGCCTCCGAGCGGCGGCCTCCCGCTCAGGAGAACGCCATGCTGCCCCGACTCAAGACCGCCGCCCTCGTCATCGCCCTCGCCGCCACGGCCGGGCTCGCCGCGTTCGCCGGCACCCGCGACGATGCGAGCATGCCGGCCTCGCAGGCCGGGACGGCGGCACCCGATTTCACGGGCATCGACCGCTGGCACAACAGCGCGCCGCTGACGCTCGGCCAGTTGCGCGGCAAGGTCGTGCTCGTCGATTTCTGGACGTACTCGTGCATCAACTGCATTCATACGATTCCGTACGTGAAGGAATGGGATCGCAAGTATCGCGACCAGGGGCTCGTGGTGGTCGGCGTGCATACGCCCGAGTATCCGTTCGAGCGCGACGCGGGCAACGTCGCCGATGCGATCAGGCGCTTCGGCATCCGGTACCCGGTCGCGCAGGACAACCGCTACGACACGTGGCGCGCGTACGGCAACCAGTACTGGCCCGCGCTGTACCTGATCGACGCGAGCGGAAAGGTCGTCTATACGCGCTATGGCGAAGGCGCGTACGACAAGACCGAGGCCGCGATTCGCGATGCGCTCGCGCAGGCGGGAGAAGGCACGAAGGGCGCGACGCGCACGCAATGACGGAGCCGGTGCGCGGGCGTGGCACGCGCCCGCGCGCGCCGCCGGGGTCACGGCGTGCACGCCGCTTGCGCGTCGCGCGCATCACGCGCGTTTCGCGTCGGCCGCCGCGAGCATCGCCTCCCCGATCGCGAGGCTGCCCTCCGCGACCAGCGCTTCGCCCGCGCCGCGGATATCGGCTTCGTCCTTGTTCTGCCCGAGCTTGCGCTTGCCGACGAGCCGCGTGATCTCGATCTGCAGCCCGACGATCGACGCCAGCATCCTGTCGATGTAGTCCTTCGGCGCGTCGCCCATCTTCCACGGCACCGGCTGCGGCGCCTCGTGCGTGCGCGTCAGCCGCGCGACCACGCCGCGCACGAACTTCTCGTCGTCGCGCACCGTGATGCGGCCGTGCGCGTGCACGACCACGTAGTTCCAGGTCGGCACCTGCCGGTGCGCCACGTGCTTGCTCGGATACCAGGTCGGCGAGATGTAGGCGTCGCCCGCGCGGAAGATCGCGAGCACCTCGTCGCCGTTCGCGACGTCCTGCCAGACCGGATTCGCGCGCGAGACGTGCGCGTGCAGCTCGCCGAGACCGCCGTCGCCGGGCAGCAGCTCGAACGGAATGTGGTTCGCGTCGAGTCCGTTCCTGCCGTGCGTGATCAGGCTGCCGAACGGATGCTGCACGATCAGTTCGCGCATCGCGTCGGGGTCGGGCTCGTTGAATTCGGCGGGGACGTACATGTCGGCTCCACGGTCATGCGGGGTTGGAAACGGCGCGGGCGCGAGCCCGTCACCCGCCGATTGTGACTTCAAACTGGTTTATGCTGTAGAGCCGGTTTGGAACAATTTCAGCAGACCAGAATCATGGCAAGAACGACCCGGATCGTCGAAATCCCGTCGCTCGGCGCGCTCGACCGCGCGGCCGGCGACCTGAGCCGCCAGCTCGCGCAGGCGCTGCGCGAAGCCGTGCGTCGCGGCGACGTCCGGCCGGGCGACGCGCTCCCGTCCACGCGGCTGCTCGCCACGTCGCTGCAGGTTGCCCGCGGCACCGTCGTCGATGCGTATGCGCAGCTCATCGCCGAAGGCTTTCTCGAATCGCGCGGCGGCGCGGGCACGCGGGTCGCGAACGCGCTCGCGGAACCGCCGCCCGGCCCCGAACCCGCGCCGCCCGCGCCACGACGGCGCGCGGCCCACGCCGGGCTGCCCGAGCCGGCCGCCGCCTTCGCGCGGATCGCCCGCGAATTCCGTCCGCTGCCGGCGATGCCGTTCGCGATCTCGGTGCCGATCGGCCTCACCGCGCCCGACGACATCTGGCGCCGGCTCGGCAACCGCCTGCGCGCGCGCGGCGCCGGCGCGCCGTCCGGCTATGCCGATCCGCAAGGCGCGCTGCCGCTGCGCGAAGCGATCGCCGACTACGTGCGCCGTTCGCGCTCGGTACGCTGCGAGGCCGGCCAGGTCGTGATCACGAGCGGCACGCAGCAGGGGCTGCACCTCGCGAGCCAGCTGCTGCTCGGCGCGGGCGACCGGGCCTGGGTCGAGAACCCGGCCTATCGCGGCATCACCGCGCTGCTCGAGAGCACCGGGCGACACGACGCGATGGTGCGCGTGCCGGTCGACGCCGACGGCCTCGACGTCGACGCCGGCATCCGCCTCGCGCCCGATGCGCGCGCGGCGTTCGTCACGCCGTCGCACCAGTATCCGCTCGGCATGCCGCTCAGCATGGCGCGGCGCAATGCGCTGCTCGCGTGGGCGCGTGCACGCCACGCGTGGGTGGTCGAGGACGACTACGACAGCGAGCTGCGCTACGAAGGCTATCCGTTCCCGTCGCTGCAGGGTCTCGACCCCGATCGCGTGATCTACCTCGGCACGTTCAGCAAGATCCTGTTTCCGTCGCTGCGGCTCGGCTACGTGATCGCCCCCGACGATCTCGTGCCCGCGTTCTGCGGCGCGCGCGCACTGATGGATCGCCATGTGCCGACCGCCGACCAGCACGTGCTGGCCGCGTTCATCGCGGAAGGCCATCTCGACCGTCACATCCGCCGCGTGCGCGGCGTGTATGCGGAGCAGCGCGCGCTGCTGATCGACACGCTCGGCGCGCGGCTGCCGCGCGAACGCGCGTGGGTGCAGCCGGGCGATCAGGGGATGCACGTCGTGCTGTGGCTCGCGGACGGCATCGACGATCTCGACGTGGTCGAACGCGCCGCGCAAGCCGGCGTCGCGGTGCGCGCGGTGTCGCCGATGTTCGCGCCGGGCACGGCCCGCCCGGGGCTCGTGCTGGGCTTCGGCGGGTTCGGCCGCGCGCAGATGGAAGCGGCCGCGCAGCGGCTCGCGGACGTCGTATCGTCAGCGGAATCGCGGCGGCAGGTGCCGCAAAAGGTTGTCGACGGGCAACAAACGTAATCGTCTGTAAATCCTGCAAGCAAACGGCCGTTTTAGCGGGCGTCGCCCGTGGGTCGTTTGCTAGGATCGCGCCTCCTCCATCCGCGCTCCTGCCGCCTTGAACCGCTTCGTGCCGCTTCTTCGAGACGCGTGGCTCCGTTGCCGCGCCCGCGTCGCACCGCTGGCCGCCGCCAGCCGCGCGCGCATCCGTGCGCTGTGCGCCGGCGCATGGCATCGCCTGCGCCATCCGACGCGCCGCGGCGTCGCGCTGACGCTCGCCGCGATCCCGCTGGTCGGCCTGCTGGTGCTGCTCGCGTTCGTGCCGTTCACGCCGAGCATCGGCGACATCCGCAAGGCCCGCATCGACCGCCCCGCGCGCGTGCTGTCGGCCGACGGCCAGGTCATCGCCGAATTCCGGCCCGTCAACCGCGAATGGGTGCCGCTCAAGCAGATCTCGCCGCACATGGTCGACGCGCTGATCGCGACCGAGGACCACCGCTTCTACGCGCATCACGGCATCGACTGGCGCCGCACGCTCGCGGCCGGGCTGCATACGTTCTCGGGCAGCCGCCAGGGCGGCTCGACGATCACGCAGCAACTCGCGCGCAACCTGTACCCGGACGAAGTCGGCCGCGCACCGACGCTCACGCGCAAGGTGAAGGAGCTGATCACCGCGTTCAAGATCGAGACGGTGTACAGCAAGGACGAGATTCTCGAGACCTACCTGAACACCGTGCCGTTCCTGTACAACGCGTACGGCGTCGAGATGGCCGCGCGTACCTACTTCGGCAAATCGGCCGACCAGCTCGACATCGTCGAAAGCGCGACGCTCGTCGGGATGCTGAAGGGCAACAGCTACTACAACCCGGTGCTGAATCCGGAACGCGCGGTCCAGCGCCGCAACATCGTGCTCGCGCGGATGGCCGCGATGGGCATGCTGTCGCCGCGGCAGCTCGCGCAATTGCAGCGCCGGCCGCTGCGCGTCGACTTCGAGCCGCAGACCGCTCAGCCGGGCCCGGCTCCGCACTTCGCGGTGCAGCTGCGCAAGTGGCTGATCGCCTGGGCCGACCGCAACAACTACGACCTCTACTCGGACGGCCTCGTCGTGCGCACGACGCTCGATGCGCAACTGCAGGACATGGCGACGCAAGCGCTGACGCAGCAAACCGATCGCCTGCAGGCAGTCGCCGACAGCGCATGGCGCGGCCCGTCCGGCTGCGGGCTGCGCAACGACCTGTTCCGCGGCTTCATCCGGCAGACGCCCGACTATCGCGACGCGCGCGCCGCTGGGCTCGCCGATGTTGCCGCGCTGAAGCAGCTCGGCGCGAATCGCGCGTTCATGCATGCGTTGTGCGAACGCAAGACGCAGGTGCAGGCCGGCTTCGTCGCGATCGACCCGCGCAACGGCGCGATTCGCGCATGGGTCGGCAGCCCCGACTTCGGCAGCGAGCCGTTCGATCACGTGGTGCAGGCACGGCGCCAGCCGGGTTCGACGTTCAAGCCGTTCGTCTATGGCGCCGCGTTCGCGGACGGCATGCGGCCGGGCGACACGTTCGTCGATCGCTCCGTCGCGATCCCGATCGGCACGCACGCGGTGTGGCGTCCGACCGATGCCGAGCCGCCGACCGACGCGCCGATGACGCTGCGCGACGCGCTCGCGCTGTCGCGCAACCGCATCACCGCGCAGGTGATGCAGCGCGAAGGCGCGGCCAGGGTCGCGCAGCTCGCGCGCGCGATGGGCGTGCGCGAAAGCCCGCTCGACGCGGTGCCGTCGCTCGCGCTCGGCACGAGCCCCGTCACGCTGAAGGAAATGGTGTCCGCCTACGGGACGATCGCGAATCGCGGCGTATACGTCGCGCCGCAGATGATCACGCGCATCGAGGATCGCGACGGCAAGGTGCTCGCCGCATTCAACAGCGCACCGCCCGAACGCGCGTTGCCGGTGGTCGCCGCGCAGACGCTGGTCGACGTGATGCGCGGCGTCGTCGATTACGGGACCGGCGAGGACATCCGTTCGCGCTACGGGATCCGCATCGACGTTGCGGGCAAGACCGGCACGACGCAGGACAACACGGACGGCTGGTTCATCCTGATGCATCCGCAACTGGTGGCCGGTGCGTGGGTCGGCTTCGACGACGGCAACGTGACGCTGCGCAGCGACTACTGGGGCGCGGGCGCGCACAGCGCGTTGCCGATCGTCGGGGCGTTCTACGATGCGGCACTGCGTACGCGCGCGATCGATCCGCGTGCGCAGTTCTCGCCCGACTTCCGGCCGCGCAGCGCACCGGCGCCGGCGCCGAAACGGCGTCCGCACCCCGGCCTGTTCGACTGGCTGAGGTTCTTCCGCTGATCGTCGTGCCGGCACGCGACGCCGGCATGGACGACAGCGGCCCCGGCTACCGCCGCGTCGTCGTCGCGTGCCCGTCCGCGTACAGCCATACGGGTACGCCGTCGTCGCGCAACGCGGCGACCGGTTCGCCCACGCTCCAGTTCTGCGCGACCTCGGCACGACGGACGTACCACGGCATCAACGTCGTGTGCCCGGCAGCGGCGTCGGGATCGTCGTCGAACAGCGCATCGTCGCCGAGCCGCGTGTAACGCGCCGGATGCAGCACGGTGCCGTCCGCGCGAAACACCGTCGCCCGCACGTCGTCACCGCTCTCGTCCTGCACGCAGGCCAGCCAGCCGTGATCGGCGCCCCAGAACAGGCCGGCCATGTCGTCGTAGCGCCCCTGCACGACCGTCGCGCCCGTCTCGAGATCGCAGATCGCAAACTTCGCCGGCTCGCCCGGCAGCACGCCGATCGCGTAACGCGTGAACAGTTCGCCCGGCACGGCTTCGTCATCGGGCAACCACGGCAGCGCCCCCATGTTGACGAAATCGAACGGCGTCAGCACGTGGCCCTGCCCGTCGACGATCGCGCAACGCCCGTCGTCGCGCCGCACGACATGGCGGATCGCGCCAAGCTCGGACAGCATGTCCGTCCGTTCGTCGTCGGTCAGCGTGGCGATTTCCGCGTAAAGCGGCTCGACGACGACCCGGCCTTTCGCATCGACCAGGCCGACATGGCCGTTGCGCCACGCGAGGAAGGCACCGCATTCGGACGACCATTCGAGTGCGGCCCACTCGGGCGGCGCGCGCCATTGCCCGTCGCGCCCGATCAACCCCCACTGCTCGCCTTCGGATACCGCCGCGACGGCGCCGTTCACGAATTCGTGTGCATCGTCGAAGCGCGGCGGAATCACCCACGCACCGTGCGTGTCGACGAAGCCCCAGCGGCCGTCCAGGCTCGCGGACGCAACCCCGCCGGTGAATTCGCCGAAATCGTCGAGCGACGGTTCGAGCACCCACGTGCCGTCCGTGCCCACGAGCCCGAACCGCTCGCCGACGCGCACGCACGCGACGTCGCCGCTGAAATCCCACACGGCGTCGAACGCCGGTTCGCGCACGATCCGCATCTCGTCGCCACCACCGTCGCCATCGCCATCGGCGAACAGCAGGCCGACCTTCCCGTCGCGCGCGGCCCACAGCAACCGGCGATCGCGCGCGCCGCTCGTCCACAGGTTCGTCCACGCGGGCGGCACGATCACGCGCCACGCGTCGTCGACTTCCCGCCGCACGCCCCACAGGCCGTTGCGCGCGCGAAAGCTGAACGTGCCGTAGCCGAGCCAGTTGCCGTGCACTTCGCCGGCGTCGAACATCTCGGCAAACGCCACGCCGCGCGGCGGCTCCTGTCGCTGGAAATAGTGATGCGACACGCCGCCGAACCCGAAGCCCCACGCCCAGTCGCGCCAGTCGGCGGGCGTATCGATCTCGAGCACGTCGCGCACGCCGCGCACGTCTCGGAAATCCATGCAGTTCGCGACCCGCCACCACAGGCGCGTGCAGTTGTCGCGCTCCTCGCGGATGTATTCGTCCGGATCGCCGCCGTCGAGCCATGACAGTTCGTCGAGATTCGCGGACAGCCGCGGTGCGCCATGCGCATCGCCGAACGCATCGATCGACTCGCCGAGGTGACGCACGAGCGCATCGAACTGGCGCGCGAGCGCCGGATCGTCGCCGGGCAGCGGATACGCGACGACGAACGACGCGAGCCGGCTGAGTCGCGCATGCGCCGCGCGCGCATCGCTGGCGAGGTTCGGCGTGCCTGCGTCGCCGAACACGCGCTGATCCGTTATCGCGTCGCCCGCGCCGCCGTCGGCCAGCAGCACGCGCCACAGCAGCGGAAAGTGATTGTTGGATTCCGCGAACTCGATCGTTCGCGCGTCGTCGCCGTCACCGGCCTGGAGATAGAGCCATGCTCGATTGCCCATCGGAAGGGTCGCCCTCGTCGTCGTGTCGTCGTGTATCGCGGTACGTCGGCTCGCACGCCGTCAGCGTGCCGCGGCCGGCGGCGAATCGCCGCGGCGCGCGACCCGATACAGCTCGGTGCCGTCGACCTGGAAGCCCTGCACCGTGCGCAGCAGGACGCCCGTGGTCGAATGCTTCGTGGTGAAGCTGTTGCCCGTGATCGACGTGACCTGATACGGCGAGCCGATCGGCATCTTGATCAGCTCGCCGCCCGGCACCTCGAGCACACAGGCGCCCGGCGGCGCCTTGTCAGGGCCGTCGGTTTCCAGCTCGGCCTCTTGCGTCGGTGCCGTTTCGACACTCCATTGGCCGGCGTCGCGCCCGCGCAGCACGATCTTGCCGCCCACTTTCTCGACGCGCAGCGTCGCCGGTTTGCCGGCGGCCGGCGCGTAATCGCCGAGCAGCCCGTCGCAGGCACTGCCGGCTCGCGCGGACATCGAGACGAACAACATCAGACAGAAAACAGGAATACGCACGGCGGGCCTCTCAGGATTCGAATTGTTGTCGGAATGCCGGCGCGGGCGCGCACGGCGGCAGCGGCACGACCGGGTGCCGCCGGACGCCAATATAGCGAACGCAACCGACGTGCGCCAGCCCGCAAGGCTGCATTTCCACCTGAACGAAGTACCGGCCGGCCGATGCGGCAGGCAATGCGCTCAACCGGCTGCGAGCGTCGCGGCCAGCGTGTCGAACTCCGGCGCCCACGTCGCGCGCCACGCGGCCTTCGTCGCATCGTCGACCCACGCGCCGTCGATCCCGTTCAACATGAATTGCTTGAGATCGGCGACCGTAAAGCCGAAATGGCTGAACATCAGCTCCCACGCCTCCGACGGGTTGACCTTGTGCAGCGTCGGATCGTCGGTGTTCGGATGGATCTTCAGCCCGAGGCCCGGCATCTTGCGCATCGGATGCCGTTCCGCCCATTGCTCCGGCGGCAGCGTGCGCAGGTAGTACGAATTCGTCGGCACGACGGTGAAGACGATCCCGCGTTCCGCGTAGCGCGCGCACAGCTCGGGGTTGTCGACGATCGTATAGCCGTGATCGACGCGATCGACCTGCAGCAGATCCACGGCGGTCTCGACGTTGCGCCACGGCATCCCGAACTCGCCCGCATGCGCGGTCGTGCGGAAACCGGCCGCGCGCGCATTGCGGTAAGCCTTCCAGAACAGCTCCGGCGGCCGGTCGTTCTCGCGATAGTCGATCCCGAGCCCCGCCACTTCGTCCGCGCGATGCGCCTTCATCCATTCGACGATCGCCACGGCCTCGTCCGGATCCTGCTCGCGGTCGATGCTCGGGATCAGGCGCGCGCCGATTCCGAAGTCGCGCGCGGCGTCGCGGATCGCCGTCACGATCGCGGCCTGCGCGTCCGCATACGCGATCCCCGACACCCGTACCGTGCCCGTCGGATTCCAGAAATATTCCGCATGCCGCACGTTGTGCGCGGCCGCATCCTCCAGATACTCGTAAGCGATGCGCCGCAGGTCGTCGGGCCGCGTGAGCAGATACTTGTCGAGCGCGCGCAGCACGTGCAGCACGCCGACCGGCTTCTCGCCGCGCGCATAGAACGCGTCGATCTCGGCGCGCTCGATCGGCGCGCCGCTGCGTTCCGCGAGCGCGACGAACGTGTCGTGCCGCACCGCGCCGAGCAGGTGGCAATGCAGCTCGACCTTCGGCAGCGCGTGGAAGAAGGCCCGATGGGCCGGCGTGATCTCGATGCCCGTGCGCGCGGCCGGGACGTTACCTGGTGTTGCCTTCATTGCAGTCTCGTTTTGGGTAGTGCCGATACGTCGCGAAAGCCGTCTCTCAGTGCGGCTTCACGACGGTCCAGAAGTAATAGCCGAGCGGCAGCGCGAGCACGACGAGCCCCCACGACACGTCGCGCCGGCGGCCGGCCAGCAGCTTGACGAGCACGTAGCACAGCAGCCCGCCCGCGATGCCGGTGCCGAAGCTGTTCGACATCAGCGTGAGCAGCACCATCGACATCACGGGCAGCGCATCGGTGAAGTCGTCGAAATGCGTATGGCGGATCGTTGCGAACATCGACAGCCCGATCAGGATCAGCGCCGGCGCGGTCGCCTCTTTCGGGATCGCGAGCGCGACCGGCACGAACAGCAGCATCGCGGCGAACAGCACGGCCGCGGCCAGCGACGACAGCCCGCTGCGGCCGCCGGCCTCGACGCCTGCCGCCGATTCGATCAGCGCGGTCAGCGCGGGAATGCCGAACACGGGCCCGATCGTCGCCGCGAGCGAATCGACGAGGAACGGCCGGTTGATGTTCGGCAGGTTGCCCTGTTCGTCGAGCAGGTTCGCTTTCGCGCCGACCGCGAGCGCGGTGCCGAGCGTCGAGAAGAATTCCGCCGCGAAGAATGCGAACAGGTACGGCGCGGCCGCGAGGCTCAACGCGCTGCCGATGTCGAGCTTGAACGCGATCGGCGCGATGCTGTGCGGCAGCGACACGAACGACGCGGGCAGATGCGTGACGCCGAGCGGCACGCCCGCCGCTGCCGCGACGAGGATCGCGATCAGGATCGCGCCGGGCACCTTGCGTGCCTGCAGCACGATCGCGACCGCCAGGCCGATCAGCGCGACGAGCGCACCCGGCCGCGAGAAATCGCCGAGCGCGAACGCGTTGGTCTTCGCGTTCGCGACGACCATCCCCGCATTGCGCAGCCCGAGCATCGTTACGAACAGCCCGATCGACGCGCCGAGCCCGAGCTTGATCTGCACCGGTATCAGCTTCATCACGACGCCGCGCGCGCCGAGAATCGTCAGCAGGAAGAACAGGATGCCGGACACGCATGCAATGCCGAGGCCCGTCTGCCAGCCCACATGCTCCGTCGTCGCGAGCGTCACGCCGATGATCACCGAGCCGCCGATGCCGGGGCCGACCAGGAACGGCAGGTTCGCGTAGAGCCCCATCAGCGTCGTGAACAGCACGAACACGACGATCGTCGCGGTCGTCGCCGCGCCGCGCTCCATGCCGCCCGTCGCGAGCAGCGACGGGATCACGACGAGCAGGTACGCGGCCGCGAGAAACGACGTGACGCCCGCGATCGTCTCGGTGCGCACGCTCGTGCCGCGCGCGGCGAGCGCGAAGCGGCGTTCGAGCCAGTTGGCCGGCGCACGCGCCGGCATCGTGTCAGTCGCTGACATGGTGGTTCTCCTGTGATTCCGAATATTGTCCTGTGTCGATGCACGCAGCGCGGTCTTATACTGCCGCGTACCGTATCCCGACCGTTATTGCCCGATGTCGTCCGACCGCTCGTCGCTGCTGCCCGCGCTCACGCTGCGGCAGGTCCAGCACTTCGTCGTGCTCGCCCACGCACGCAGCTTCACGCAGGCCGCGCAGGCGCTGTCGCTCACGCAACCCGCGCTCACCGCGTCGATCCGCCAGATCGAGTTCCTGCTCGGCGGGCGCCTGTTCGCGCGTTCCGCGCACCGGCTCACGCTCACCACCGCTGGCGAAGCCGTGCTGCCGCTCGCCGAACGCCTGCTCAACCAGGCGCGCGGCACCTTCGACGACATGACGCGGCTCATCGGCGAACGCATCCAGACCGTGCGCATCGCGTTCATCCCGTCGGTCGCCGGCCGCCTGCTGCCCGCGCTCAACGCACTGCGCGACGCCCACCCGACGCTGCGCTTCACGCTCACCGACCTGCCCAACAGCGCACTCGTCGAGGCCGTGCGCGACAGCGTCGCGGATCTCGGCATCGGCGTACGCGAACCCGACAGCGACGACGGCACGCTGCACTACCGGCAGCTGTTCGAGGACGAGATCGTGATCGTCGTGCGGCACGACGATCCGCTCGCCCGCGCGAAGAGCGTCACGTGGGCGAAGCTCGTCGATCGCGAGCTCGCGGTGTTCGTGCGGGGCAGCGTCAGCGAATCGCTGCATCGCACCGGCGGCGCCGAGAAGCTGCGCCTGAACGTCACGTACCGGATGGAATACACCGAGCCGCTCTACGCGCTCGCGCGCAACGGCCTCGCGACCGCCGTGCTGCCGAGCCTCTATACGATGCATCTGCACGATCCCGAACTCGTTGCGTTGCGCGTCGACAAGCCGCGCGTCACGCGGGCGATCTCGCTGATCTCGCTCGCCGGCGACGATCGCGGCCCGCATGTCCGTACGTGCCGCGAGTGGATTGCGAAGCACATCTGATGGCGTCGACCGAGTGCGGTTCGCCGTTCGCCGCACGAGCGCCCGCGCTCAGGGCAGCTTCGCGATACGCTCGACGAGCGTCGCATAGAAGCGGTCCGCGTCGACCTCGTTGATCCACGTCGCGTTCGCCGCGCGGCCGCTGCGCCCGTTCCAGTCGACGACGGTCTCGCCGAGCGTCCACTGCCCGGTCGTCTCGACCATCACGTTCACCTTGCGCCCGCCGAACAGCGTCGGATCGACGAGGTAGCCGACCGCGGTCGGGTCGTACATCGGCGCGTCTTCAGCGCCGCGCCGCTTCTTGTTGTACGCGAGTTCGGCATCCATGATGTCCGCGACGATCGCGCCGCAGCGGTTGCCGAGCGCACGGAACGGCGCGACGCGCGCCGGCGTGATCGGCGCCTTCACCGCGACATCGCGCGGCAGCACGACGATCGGCACGCCGCTGCCGAACACGACTTCGGCCGCCTGCGGATCGACATAGATGTTGAACTCGGCGGCCGGCGTGATGTTGCCGCGCTCGAAGAACGCGCCGCCCATCAGCACGATCTCGCGCAGCGCACCGCGAATCTGCGGCGCCTCGACCAGCGCGGTCGCGATGTTCGTCAGCGGACCGAGCGCGCACAGCGTCACGCTGTTCGGCGCCGCGCGGCTCAGCGTATCGACGAGATACGACACCGCGTGGCCGGCGGCAAGCGGCGCGCGCGGCACGGGCAGCTCGACGCCTTCGAGCCCCGTCTTGCCGTGCACGTTCGCGGCCGTCACGAGCTCGCGCACGAGCGGCCGCGGGCAGCCCGCGTAGACCGGCAGCGTCTTCGTGCGGCCGGCCCAGTCGCGGATGATCCGCGCATTGCGTTCGGTCAGGTCGAGCGGCACGTTGCCCGCGACGGCGGTCAGCGCGCGCACGTCGAGGCGGTCCTGCGCGCCCAGCGCGAACAGGATCGCGATGGCGTCGTCCTGCCCCGGGTCGGTATCGATGATCACCGTGCGGCGCGCGGCATCGCCGCCGGCGGCGAACGCGCCCGTTTCGGGCAGCAGCGCGGTGCCGGCCAGCGCGGCGGACAGTTTCAGGAAGGTGCGGCGGGATGCGATCGGATGGGTCATGGTCGGGCGCTCAGAAAACGTGCCGGACGCCGAGCGTCGCCATCATCTGGCGCGTGCCGGTCGAGCGCGCATACGCGAAGATCTGCGCATGGTCCGCGTCGCCGGCCGCCTGCTGCGCGATCACCGTCAGCGCGACGTCGGTGCGTTTCGACAGGTAGTAATCGGCCTGCAGGTTCACCTGGTGCCATTTCGGCCGCTTGTCGATCACGTCGTACTTGCCGTTCGTGAACGCATACGCGGCGCCGAGAAAGAGCTGCGGCGTCATCGTGTAGACGATGTTCACGCCGAGGTTCTGCAGGTGCAGGTGCGAATTGTCGAGGTAATCGTAGCGCACGTCGGTAAACATCGCGGCGAACTGCGCGCGGCCGATCGTGTAGAAACCGCCGGTGCCCGCGATCCGCTGCCGGCTGGCGTAAGCCGCGGGCGTCATCGCGCTCTTGCTGAAGATCAGCAGCGGCGACGCGTAGTCGTTCGCGATCGCGCCGTCCTGGTTCGTCGCGCTGTAAGGGTGGTTGTACTGCGCGTAGACCGCGCTCCAGCGCAGCGGGCCCTGCTCGTAGCCGAGCCCGAAGCTGTAGGCGCTGTTGTTCGCGAAGCCCGTCGCATTGCTGAAGCCGTACAGCGCGGTGAATTTCAGGCCGTGGTACACCGGGCTCACGTACTTCACCGAATTCTGCACGCGGATGTCGTTGTAGCCGTTGTCGTTGTCGCCGATGTTTACGCCGTTGCTCGCGATGATCACCGGCCCGATGTAGTCGTGGATCGCATCGTACTGGCGGCCGAACGTCAGCGAGCCGTAGGTGCGGTCGGCAAGGCCGACGTAGGCCATCCGCCCGAACTCGCGGCCGTTCTGCGCGGCCGTGCCCGTCATCACGTTGAAGCCGTTCTCCAGCTGGAAGATCGCGGACAGCCCCTGCCCGAGATCCTCCTTGCCCTTCAGCCCCCAGCGCGGGTTCTGGTTCGTGCCGGACAGCGCCTGCCAGGCGTTCTTGCCGCCCTGGTTGGTCGCGAACCCGACACCGGCCGAGATGAGACCGTACAGCGTGATGCTGCTTTGCGCACAGGCATGCGTCGCGAAGGCGCCGAGCATCGCGAGCGGGGCGAGCTTGTAGAGAGTTTTCATGCGGGTCGTGTGATCGGTGGTGGTCCAGGCGCGGCAGGGTTCCGCGAAACTGGCCTCGACTATACGAACCCGGATTGGATAATAAAAGTTTGCTTTTCTTATGTATCAATAAAACGGATTTATTCTCATCCCGGCATCGCCAGCAGCCGTCAGCCTCGCGGACCGGCGGTCAATCCGCCGTGTCGCCGCCCTTCGGCACCTTCGACCACGCGTTGCGCCCCGGCATCGGCGACCAGGCCGGGCGGGTCTTGCGCGCGCTGTCGACCACGACCAGATAACGGCCCGCAATCGGCGTGATGTCGCGGTCGCGACGCAACACCCACAGCGACTTGCCGGCCTCGACACGCGCCTGGTAATCGTCGTCGAGCAGGCCGTGACGATCGAAGAACGTGTTCAGCGACGCGGGAATCCGCACGCAGCCCTTCGAGTGCCGGATGCCGAGCAGCGCTTCGAGCCGGTCGGGATCGGTCGCATGCATCTGGAAGCGCATCGGCGACACGCCGCCCTTGCCCCAGCCGCGCTCGCCGTCCACCCAGCCGAAGTCGTAGATGCGCATGTCGCGACGGCCGTAGCCGCGAATGCCGTTCTCGTTCGTCGTGCCTTCCGCGCGGAAATCCATGTTGTCGGGCGAGTGATGGAACACGCCGAGCGGCGTCAGGAAATGGTCGTACTTGCCCGGCAACCCGGTGCCGACCGGCGATGCGCCGATCATCAGCCACGCGTTGGCCGACGTTGCACGGAAGTAGATGAAGAGCGCCTGCACGTTCGGCGCGCGGTCGACCATCGCGATGTATTCGCCGGCGAGGTCGCCGAGATCCGCATCGGCGAGCGCCTCCTGGAGCCGCTGGCCATAGGCGCGCTGCTCGCTTGCGGGCACGTTCAGGCGCCGCGTGACTTCCTGCGTGAAGCGCTTGCGCATGTCGACCGCGCGCGCCGTCGCATTTTTCGCCTCTTCGGCCGATAGCGGCGGATGACGGCGTGGCGGTGTCGGCGCGGGTGCTTCGGCCTCGCTCGCGGCGGCGGCGGAAGCGGCGGAAGCGGCGGAAGCGGGCGCGGCGGCGGAAGCGGCTGAGGCAGCTGAGGCAGCTGAGGCAGCTGAAGCGGCTGAGGCAGCGGAAGTGCCGGAAGCAGTCGATGCACCCGATGCCGATACGCTGGCAGGCTCCGCATGACGCTCGTGCGACGCTGCAGACGCGGGCTGTACGGCCGACGCCCCCGACGACGCATGCGCAGGCGAGCCACGATGCGCATGAGACGCCGCCGACGCGGGCGGCGCAACTGATGAGGATGACGGAGCAACGGACGACGAAGCGTCGGACGCGGCAAACGCAGGCTGCCCGGCAAGCACGGGAACGATCAGGGCAACAGCGAGCGACACATACGCGGCGACTGTGCGGGTACGGCAACGCGACTTCGACATGCGCCGCGTCAGGCTGAAAAGCATCATACGTTCGAAGCCATCGGCCGATCCGGCCGCCGCATGCTGCTGTTGCGGCGGCGCATCTTCCGCGCGAGCCATCGACACGTCCGGCGCATCGTGTGCGCCCGGCGCCGACGCCTCTTCGCGGCGGAGCCGTTCGCCGATGCAACGCGTACGGTCCGATGGCGGCTAATGAGTCGTCAGGCCCTTCATTCTACGCGTCCGAACAGGAATCTTCAGCGACGCAAGTCGCGGTTTCACGGCGAATTTGCGCTTCGTCACGCTTTGTTTCAACTCGTTGCCGCCTGCATCTTTCGATGCATGGCAACCTTGCTGATTGGACATTCGAGTCCGACAAGGGGCGCTGCTTTTTCGCCGCGGTGCGAGGGCTTCGCCGAATCGATTCGGAAACCGGATCATTCCCGACGAGCCGTACGCACCGGCCGCGCAGTGCGATGCCATCGCATGGCACGCATGCAGCACGAACCGTGCGACACGCGTGCACGATCGCCGGTCACTTCGAGATGGCTTCGAGCGCGATGCCCTTCGTGCGCGGCCCCATGAACCCGATCGCGGCCATCACGATCACCATCGCGCCCGCGATGAACGCGAACACGCCGAAGGTGCCGAAGCCCTTCAGCACGGCCGCGATCACGAACGACGAGAAGATCGCCGAGAAGCGGCTCCACGAATAGACGAAGCCGACGGCCCGTGCGCGGATCGACGTCGGGAACAGTTCGGCCTGATACGCGTGGAAGCTGTACGACATGATGTTGCTGGCGAGCGTGAGGCCGATGCCGAGCACGATCAGGAATGCGCCGACCGTCGTCTGGCTGAACAGCAGCCCGCAGACGACGATCGCCGCCGCCATCGCGACGATCACCGACTTGCGCTCGAAGCGGTCGGCGATCACGAGGCCGATCAGCGGGCCGACCGGTGCGGCGAGCGCGATCACGCTCGAATACATCAGGCTCGACGTGATCGTGATGCCCTGCTTGATCAGCAGCGTCGGCACCCAGTTCGCGAAGCCGTAGAAGCCGACCGTCTGGAACACGTTGAAGATCGTCATCATGATCGTGCGGTTGCGATACGGCTGCACCCACATGTCGCGGAAGCTGCCGCGCGGCGGCACGGGCTCGGCGGGCGCCGGCGGCGGCAGCGGCCGTCCGTATTCGGCTTCGACCTTCGCCTCGAGCGCGCGCATGATGCGGTCGGCTTCGTCGACCCGGCCCTGCTGCGCGAGCCAGCGCGGGCTTTCCGGCAGTTCGCGGCGAATCCACCACACGAACAGCGCGCCGTGCGCGCCGATCAGCACGACCCAGCGCCAGCCATCGAGGCCGAACGGTGCGTGCGGCACGAGCAGGTAGGCGAGGAACGCGACCACCGGCACCGCGACGAACCCGACCGCCTGCTCGCACGCGAATGCGCGCCCGCGGATCTGCTTCGGTACGAGCTCGGAGATGTACGTGCCGATCGTCACCATTTCGACGCCGAGGCCGAGACCGACGACGAAGCGCCAGAAGTTCAGCCCAGCCGCAGTGTCCTGGAACGCCATCACGACGTTCGCGGCCGTGTACCACAGCAGCGACCACGTGAAGATCGCGCGGCGGCCGAAGCGGTCGGCGAGGAAGCCGCATGCGATCGTGCCGATGAAGAGGCCCGAGAACAGCGCGGCGATGAAGCTCGCGACGCCCGTGGTGCCGAACAGGCCATGCGTCGTCGCGGAGAGGATGCCGCTTTTCACGAGGCCGGGCGCGACGTAGCCGCTGTAGAGCAGGTCGTAGAGCTCGAAGAAGAAGCCGAGGCTCAGCAGGACGACGAGCTTCCAGACGGTACGCGTGGGCGGCAGGCGGTCGAGGCGGGCCGAGATGGAGCCGGGGTCGACGGGTGGGGATTGGGCAGGTGCCTGCGAAAGGCTGTCCGTTGAGGCCATCGTGGGCGCGTCTCCTGTTCGTGTCGTGTAGTTGTCCGGCGACCTTCGAGCCGCCGTCGGGCGAATCGCTGCATTGTACCGGCACGTCCGTCCGACGCGAGCGCACCCCGGCCCCGATATCCGGAGCGCGACGACGGGCCGGCTGCACGCCGTACGTCGAACCGATTCGGGTGCCCCATTTTTGGGCGGACCAACGTGTAACTTTCGTAACCGTCTGTCGGGTACGGAAAACGCGCAGGAACGGCGACCCGGCGACGCATCGCGGCGGCGCCGGCCCCACCGTCCGGGCCTGATGCGCCGTTTCGCTCGACCGCACGCCGCCGGAATCTCCACAAACGGGGCACGCAATCAGTACAACCACGCGTTCCACACCCCGGTAACATGCTACCGGGCCAACCACCGGCTTCCGGGCACCTTTCGGCGCCCGGCCTTGTCGGCAAATCGTAAGCATTCCATGTCCATACAACGACTATCCACGTACGCTCGCCGGATCGCGCTGATCGCGTTGCTGCAGTTCGCTGCGATCGCCACCGCGTCGGCGTTTCCGGAGGCCGCTTCCGCCCCGGGCGCAAGCGGCGTCGGCGCGCCCGTGCCCGCCATCTCGCTGAACGACGCCGTCGCGCAGCTCAAGCAGATGCAGGTCGAGCTCGACCGCATCAAGCAGCAGACTTCGACCGCGTCGAGCAGCAAGGAGCTGGACGCGCTCGACGACTCGGCGCAGGAGCTGAGTGCCGACGTCGTGAAACTGCAAAGCGATCTCACGCCGCAACGCGCGCAGATTCAGGCACAGCTCGACGTGCTCGGGCCGCCGCCCGCCGAGGGCGCCGCGCCGGAAACGGCAGCCGTCGCGAAGCAACGGGCCACGCTCGACGCGCGCAAGACGCAGCTCGATGCGGCGCTGAAGCAGGCCGCCGACCAGAAGACCAACCTCACGAACCTCGCCGAACAGTTCGCGAAGCTGCATCGCAGCCTGCTGAAGAACCAGCTCGCGTTCCGTTCGGGCGGCATTTTCAGCGCGCAGTTCTGGCTGCCGCTGTTCCATCTTTCGCCGGACGATACCCAGCGGCTCGGAGACTTCGACGAAGAAATCCACGACATGCTGCGCTCGTCGTGGGTGCCCGGACAAAAGGCGATCACCGCGCTGCTGCTGATTGCCGCGATCGCGGCCTGGCTCGGCGGCCGCCGGCTCCTCGAGCGCGGGCTCGCCTGGTTCTGCGTGAACCGCCTGCCGGCCACCCGCTTGCGCCGCAGCGCGCTGGCGCTGTCCATCGCGCTGTCGACCCTGCTGGCCACCGCCGTTGCCGTTCAGATCCTTTACCTCGCCGTCGCGCGCCGTTACGACCTCACGCCGGGGCTGACCGATCTGTGGGACCAGTTCGCGAAGCTCGCCGCGACCTGCGCACTGATCGCCGGGCTCGGCCGCGCACTGCTCTGCACGAAGCATCCGTCGTGGCGCCTCCCCGCGCTCGCCGATCCCGTCGCGCTCGCGATGAAGCCGTTCCCCGGCATCCTGGCCGCGCTGCTGCTCGTGTCCGGCACGCTCGAATCGATCAACCGGATCGTCGACACCAGCCTGTCGGTCACGCTGTTCGGTCGCGGCATCGTGTCGCTCGTCGTCACGCTGACGGTCGGCGCGTCGCTGTTGCGCGCCAACCGCGCGCGCGCCGCGCTCGCGGCGGCAGGCGAGGCACCCGAGCAGCGCTCGACGCTCGCGGGGCTGATCCATGCCTGCGTCACGCTGGCGATCGTCGCATCGCTGATCGCACTCCTGATCGGTTACGTCACGGTCGCGCGCTTCATCACGTACGAACTCGTGTGGTTCGAGATCGTGCTGTGCACGACCTACATCCTGATCCAGTTGACGCGCGACGCGAGCGAAAGCCTGTTCTCGTCGAGCCTGTCGACGGGGCAGCAGATCAAGCACCTGTTCGCGCTCGAGGACCGCCACCTCGACCAGGCGCGCACGGTGCTGTCCGGCTTCGGTACGAGCCTGCTGATGCTGATCGCGGCCATCGCGCTGGTGACGGGCGGCTTCGGCACGACCCCGGGCGACCTGCTCGACAGCGCGGTCGCGATGATCGGCAGCCAGCGGCTGCAGAGCCTGAACATCATGCCCGACCGGATCCTGAACGCCGTAATCGGGTTCGCGATCGGCTTCTACCTGTTGCGCTCGCTGCGACGCTGGCTCGACAGCGAGTTCATGCCCGCGCTCGGCATGGATACCGGGATGCGCGTATCGCTGATCACGCTGTTCACCAACGTCGGCTACGTACTGCTGGTGCTGATGACGCTCGGGCTGCTCGGCGTGCGGTGGAACAACCTCGCGTGGATCGTCAGCGCGTTGTCGGTGGGTATCGGCTTCGGCCTGCAGGAGATCGTGAAGAACTTCGTGTCGGGGCTGATCCTGCTGACCGAGCGCCCGGTGAAGGTCGGCGACATGGTCAGCATCGCGGGCGTCGAAGGCGACATCCGCCGCATCAACGTCCGCGCGACCGAGATCCAGCTCAGCGACCGCTCGACCGTGATCGTGCCGAACTCGCAGCTGATCTCGCAGAACGTGCGCAACGTGACGATGGGCAACAGCACGCAGGGCGTCGCGACGCTGGTGCTGACGTTCCCGCTGAACACCGATCCCGAGCAGGTGCGCGACCTGCTGCTCGACGCGTACCGCGAGCACCAGGCGATCCTCGAGAAGCCGGCGCCGTCGGTCACGTTCAGCCAGCTCACGCCGGACGGGATCACGCTGAGCGTGACGGGCTACGTGTCGAGCCCGCGGATCGCGAGCTCGACGAAGAGCGATCTGCTGTTCGAGATCCTCAAGCAGTTGCGCGCGGCGGGCATCACCCTGTCGAGCCCGCAGATGCTGGTCGTGCAGAACATGCCGGCGGCGGAGCAGTGATGCAGGCTATGCGTCGTGTGGATTCGCGCTGACCTGCCGGACAGGCTGTCCGCGGACGATGCGCAAGTTCGCGACATCGTCCGCGGATACCACCCATGCATCGCCGGCCTGGGTCACGAATGCGATGCCGCTGTCCGTGTGCCGGGCGGCGACGAACGGGTCCGACGTCGTCGACATCACGACCCAGTCGACATCGTTTCCCGTGCGCTTGTAGAAGAATCCGTATGACCCGTGCGACGCGCCCTCGCCGCCCGCATAGGTCGCGCCGTCGATCTCGACCGAGAATCGTTCGAATGCGTCGGTGACATCGGATTCTTCGACGCCGATCGTATCGTCCAGTGCTAGTCGCGCACCGGCAATCGTGTAGCCGATCACGCGCGTGCGGCTCAACGCGATGCAATCCGCGTAGAAGAGCGATTCGCTCCGTATCAGATCCGCGAGCGTGTCCATTCGTATCCCCGTCGTGATCGTGTCAATCGATCGTGACCGTCTCTTTCCAGCCGTAGACGATCTCGTCGCTCGCGGCGTCGTCTTCGTAACAGGCAATCGTGATCAGGTTGTCGCTCGGATCGCGCAGATGCGCCGCGTAGCCGGCAATCATCCGTGCCACCATGTCGAACCGTCCACCGCATGCCTTGACGTGGCGACAGTACGCGCCGAAATCCTTTTCGATCTCGATATCCAGGATTGCCTCCTGACTGCGTACGCCTTTTCCTTCCCGATAGACAAACCGACCGACACATCCACCGTCGCCACCCAACAGGACGTCACCCTCTTCCGTGATCGCGAACCCGAGCGCGCGGCTGTAGAAGTCTTCCATTTCCCGCATGCCTTTCCGCTTGACCGGAATGACGACCCTGACCTTGCCCTTGGTGTTTTCCATTTCGCTCCACTAGCTCTCGGCTTCGTGCGCACGGCATTCACGTCCGGCCGTTACCACACTGCACGACTCATTACCCAGTCACGCGCGGCGGTAGCGGCAGCGGAATCCCGCTCTGCTCCAGAACGGCGATCGTCTTGCGAAGAAACACCAGCGGAAGATCGGTGCCCGCGCCGTACAGATCGACGATTCCGACCTCGACGACAGCTTCGACCAGCGCCGCGAATGTCTGCAACTCGCCATCCGGCAGCGCCGACTCGATGGCTACCGGAACGGGTTCGCCCCTGCCGTTCAGTTCGAGCAATGCGCCTTGCCGCTCCCACTCCGGCAGGCTTCGGGCATCTGCCACGGCGTCGAGATGAGCCAGCAGCGCATCTATGGCCGCGTGCGACACCCCTTTCGCGTCGCAATAGCGACGCAAACAGGAAGACGCATAAACCTGCATGCCGACGGGCGACACCCCCGCGAGGCGCGCAAGACATTCATTTCCGTTCACGATCTCGGCACCGTCAACCCGGGCCGGCACGCACGCGCGCCGCTCCCGGCATGTCATCGAAAAAGCACCGGCGCCGAACGACGCCAACGCGCACGATACCGCATTGCGCCGCGCCAAACACAACGGGCCGGTACCGCAACGCGGCAACCGGCCCGTTTCATCGTCAAGCGGGGCAACATGCACCGCGCGACATCACACGTCGAACTTCACCCCCTGCGCCAGCGGCAGCTGCCGGCTGTAGTTGATCGTATTCGTCGCGCGGCGCATATACGCCTTCCACGCATCCGAACCCGACTCGCGGCCGCCGCCCGTTTCCTTCTCGCCGCCGAACGCGCCGCCGATTTCCGCGCCGCTCGTGCCGATGTTCACGTTGACGATCCCGCAATCGCTGCCCGCTGCCGACATGAACTGCTCGGCCTCGCGCATGTCGTTCGTGAAGATCGCCGACGACAGGCCTTGCGGCACCGCGTTGTGCAGTTCGATCGCGTCGTCGAAGTTGTCGTAGACCATCACGTACAGGATCGGTGCGAACGTCTCGCGCTCGACCACGGCCGATTGCTTCGGCATCCGCACGATGGCCGGACGCACGTAGTACGCATCCGCGTGACCGACGTCGACGCGCTCACCGCCCTTCACCTCGCCGCCCTGTTCGCGTGCGTCGCCCAGCGCCTTCTGCATCGCATCGAACGATGCGCGATCGACCAGCGGGCCGACCAGCGTGCCTTCTTCAAGCGGGTTGCCGACCTTCACCGACGTGTAGGCCTTCTCGATGCGCGGCAGCAGTTGCTCGACCAGACTGCGATGCACGATCAGGCGGCGCAGCGTCGTGCAGCGCTGGCCGGCCGTGCCGACCGCCGCGAACGTGACCGCGCGCACCACGAGATCCAGGTCCGCGCTCGGCGCGACGATCATCCCGTTGTTGCCGCCGAGTTCGAGGATGCCGCGCGCGAGACGCTGGCTCAGCACCTTCGCGACTTCCTGGCCCATCCGCACGCTGCCCGTCGCGCTGACGACCGGCACCTTCTTCGACGCCGTCAGCACCTCGCCGACATCGCGCATGCCGAGCACCAGCTGGCTCAGGCCCTTCGGCGCGACGCCCGGATGCGTCTTCTCGAACTCGCGGAGCGCCTTCTCGAGCAGCACGTGGCACGCGATCGCGGTGAGCGGCGTCTTCTCGGACGGCTTCCACACGACCGAATCGCCGCACACGAACGCGAGCGCCGCGTTCCAGGCCCACACCGCGACCGGGAAGTTGAACGCCGAGATCACGCCGCACACGCCGATCGGGTGCCACGTTTCCATCATCCGGTGGCCCGGGCGCTCGGATGCGATCGTCAGGCCGTAGAGCTGGCGCGACAGGCCGACCGCGAAATCGCAGATGTCGATCATTTCCTGCACTTCGCCGAGGCCTTCCGACGTGATCTTGCCGGCTTCGAGCGTGACGAGGCGGCCCAGTTCGGCCTTGTGCTCACGGAGCACGTTGCCGAACACGCGCACGAATTCGCCGCGCACCGGCGCCGGCACCGTGCGCCACTTGAGGAATGCGTCGTGCGCGGCGTCGATCTTGCGCTCGGCGTCGGCGGGCGTGTCGACGGCCAGCGTCGCGAGCGTCGCGCCGTCGAGCGGCGAACGCGCGGTCAGCGCATTGCCTTTCCACTGGGCGAGATCGATATCGAGCGCGGCAAGAATGTCGTTGAATTGCATCACTTCCTCTTCAGGGACAGATTGATCGGTGCGGCGGCAGCGCCGCCCGCGTGATTCGATTGGAGCGCGTTCGCGCGCCCTGTGCAAGCGGATGCGCCGCGCGGCAGGCCCGGTGCGCCGCACGGCGCATCGCGCCGCGCCGCCGCCGGAAGCCCGGCCGGACGGCGCGCTCCCGCCTCGCAAGGCACGATCCATGAAACACATTGTCGGTGGCCACAAGTCGGGCCGCTATTGATATTAACTCACGACTTCATTCCGAAAACGCAACACCTCGGCACGCCGATCCGATGCGCTTGCGCGCCGATATGAGACGTTTCCAAAGCCCGCAGACGGGCACGAGGACGCGTCGCAACACGACGCAAGTTGATGACAATCCTGCATCACCCTGTGCGGAAATATCGTTTGCCGGCCGTGCATCGGGCACACACAATCGTTGCGACGTCGAGGTGCACCGCACCCGGCGCGCCGCCGGCCGCCACAACGGCAGCCGGACGCCTGACGAAGGCGACACGCATCGCGCCCCGGCTCACCGGCGCGCTTTCGCACCGCATCACCGCTGCCCGGCCCGCAGCCGGCAACGCGTCGCGCTTCGTCACCGAAAAATAATCCCGGAGACAGCGCCCAGCGCCCGCCATGCATTCAGATGCCCGCCCCGATTCACCCCGTCCGTCCGGCTCGCCGCCCGCGAAGCCGTCCCTCCACCGTGCGCTGCAGGCACGCCATCTGCGGATGATCGCGATCGGCGGCTCGATCGGCACGGGCCTGTTCGTCGCGTCCGGCGCGTCGATCTCGCAGGCCGGCCCCGGCGGCGCGATGCTCGCGTACATGGTGATCGGCCTGATGGTCTATTTCCTGATGACGAGCCTCGGCGAAATGGCCGCGTTCATGCCGGTGTCGGGCTCGTTCGCGACCTACGGCGCGAAGTTCGTCGACGAAGGCTTCGGCTTCGCGCTCGGCTGGAACTACTGGTACAGCTGGGCCGTGACGCTGGCGGTGGAACTCGTCGCCGCGCAGCTCGTGATGCATTACTGGTTCCCGCACGTGCCGGGCGTCTGGTGGAGCGCGCTGTTCCTCACGTTGATCTTCGCGCTCAACGCGCTGTCGGTGCGCGGCTTCGGCGAAGCCGAATACTGGTTCGCGCTGATCAAGGTGCTGACGGTGCTCGCGTTCGTCGGCGTCGGCCTGCTGATGATCTTCGGGATCATGCAGGGCGGCCCGAGCGCGGGCTGGGGCAACTTCACGATCGGCGACGCGCCGTTCGCCGGCGGCTGGGCGACGATGCTCGGCGTCGCGATGATCGCGGGCTTCTCGTTCCAGGGCACCGAAATGATCGGCGTCGCGGCCGGCGAATCGGAAAACCCGCGCACGACGATCCCGCGCGCGGTGAAGCAGATCTTCTGGCGCATCCTGCTGTTCTACGTGTTCGCGATCTTCGTGATCGGCGTGCTGATTCCCTATACCGACCCGAACCTGCTGAAGAGCGACGTGACCGACATCGGCGTGAGCCCGTTCACGCTCGTGTTCCGCCACGCGGGCCTCGCATTCGCGGCCGGCGTGATGAACGCGGTGATCCTGACGGCCGTGCTGTCGGCCGGCAACTCGGGCATGTACGCGTCCACGCGGATGCTCTACAACCTCGCGGTCGAAGGCCGCGCGCCGAAGATCTTCGCGAAGCTGTCGCGCGGCGGCGTGCCGCGCAACGCGCTGTACGCGACGACGGCCGTCGGCGCGCTGTGTTTCCTCACGTCGCTGTATGGCGACAAGACGGTCTACCTGTGGCTGCTGAACACGTCGGGCATGGCCGGCTTCATCACGTGGCTCGGCATCGCGGTCAGCCACTACCGGTTCCGCAAGGGGTTCCTGAAGCAGGGCTACCGGCTCGACCAGCTGCCGTACCGGTCGAAGTGGTTCCCGTTCGGCCCGCTGTTCGCATTCGCGTTGTGCGCGGTCGTCGCGCTCGGCCAGGATTATCAGGCGTTCCTCTCCGACAAGATCGACTGGGTGGGCGTCGCTGCGACCTACATCGGCCTGCCGTTCTTCCTCGCGATCTGGCTCGGCTACGCACTCGTGCGCAAATGCCGCCTCGTGCGCTACGAAGACATGGAAATCGCGCCGTGGATCGAACGCAACGCGACACCCGAAACCGCGCCGCAGGCCGAAACCGGCTACGCAGGCTACATCGCCCGTCCGGCCAACCCGACGCCGGGCACCTGACCGCGCGAGTCGGCCCGCATCGGCCCGCACCCGCCCACTTCGCACCGGCCGCCGCCCAGTCGCGACGGCCGGTGCCCCGCGCCCCCATTCGACGCGGCGCGCGCGTTCAGGCAAGATCGACGCGCGCCGCCTGTTTTTCCGCCGTTACGAGTCAACGAAATCGCATGCAGAACTTCTACGAAGCCACCGTTACCCGCCAGCCCTACCCGCAACTGACCGGCACGCTCGACACGCAGGTCTGCATCGTCGGCGGCGGCCTCGCCGGCCTGTGCACGGCGCTCGGCCTCGTCGAGCGCGGCGTGCATGACGTCGTCGTGCTCGACAGCGAACGGGTCGGCTTCGGCGCATCGGGCCGCAATGGCGGCTTCGTCTTCGGCGGCTACAGCCTCGACAACGCCGACCTGCTGCGCACGCTCGGCCGCGACGAGGGGCGCCGGCTGTACCGGCTCACCGTCGAGGCAGTCGACCTGATCCGCGCGCGGATATCGCGCTACGGCATCGACTGCGACATCGTCGACCAGGGCGTGATGCTCGCGAACTGGTTCGACGATCCTTCGAGGCTCGACAGCGTGCGCACGCTGATGAAGGACGAACTCGGCGTCGACTGGGAACCCGTTTCGACGGACGCGCTGCGCAAGCGGCTGAAGACGCAGCGCTATTACGGGGGCCTGTTCGAGCCGAACGCGTTCCACTTCCATCCGCTCAAGTACGTGCTCGGCGTCGCGGCGGCCGCATCGCGCGGCGGCGCGCGCGTGTACGAACGCTCGGCCGCGCTCGGCATCGCGCGCGAAGGCGCCGGGTACGTCGTACGCACCGCACAGGGCACGGTGCGCGCGAAGGACGTCGTGTTCGCCGGCGGCGGCTATGCACGCGGCGTGTCGCCGCGCATCGAGCGCGCGGTGCTGCCGATCGCGACCTACGTGATCGCGACCGAGCCGCTCGGCACGCGCCTGCCCGACGCGATCGACGCACCGTACGCGATCTACGACACGCGTTTCGCATTCGACTATTACCGCCCGCTGAAGGACACGCGCATCCTGTGGGGCGGCCGGATCTCCGTGCTCGACCGCGGCCCCGATGCGATCGCCCGCCTGCTGCGGCGCGACCTGCTGCGCGTGTATCCGCAACTGGAAGACGTGAAGGTCGACTACGCGTGGGGCGGGCTGATGAGCTACGCGCGGCACAAGATGCCGCAGATCGGCCGCGACGCGGACGGCGTGTGGCACGCGATCGCGTTCGGCGGCCACGGGATGGCGCCGACCACAGTCGCCGGCGAAGCGCTCGCGGCCGCACTGGCCGAAGGCCGGCCGGTGCCGGAAGGCTTCAACGCGTTCGGGCTCACGCGCACGTTCGGGCTGGCGGGCCTCGCGGCCGCGCAGCTCACGTACACGGCGTACCAGGCCCGCGACGCGCTCGCGTCCTGCCGCCGCTGAGCGGCCGCGGCGGCCGGAACCGCCCTGCCGATTAGAGCGGAAGGTCGGCCGGGCGGGGATTTCCCGCATGCTAGAATGCCTTTTCCACGCCGCCGAAGCCACAATAAAGTCACATGAAAGCAGGAAGCAAGGCCGCCACGTCCGATACCCGCACGCTTCCGTCCGATGCGCGGCGCAAATACGATCCCGAGCAAACCAAGCGCAACATCCTCGATGTCGCCACGCAGGAATTCTCCGCGATGGGGCTCGCCGGCGCGCGCGTCGACGCAATCGCCGAGCGTACCAACACGACGAAGCGGATGCTCTACTACTACTTCGAAAGCAAGGAAGGCCTGTACGAGGCCGTGCTGGAGAAGGTGTACGGCGACATCCGCGCACTCGAGCAGGAGCTGCACGTCGGCGACATGGAGCCGCGCGAAGGCATGCGCCGCCTCGTCGAATTCACGTTCGACTATCACGACAAGCATCGCGACTTCGTCCGCCTCGTGTCGATCGAGAACATCCACGGCGCGAAGTATCTCGAACAGCTCAAGTCGTTCAAGAACCGCAACGTCAGCATCATCAAGACGCTCGAGGAACTGGTCGAGCGCGGCGCGGCGAGCGGCGCGTTCCGCAAGGACATCGACGCATTCGACCTGCACCTGCTGATCAGCTCGTTCTGCTTCCACCGCGTGTCGAACCGCTACACGTTCGGCGCCGCGTTCGGACGCGACCCGTCGGCGCCGCGCCTGCGCGCCCGGCATCGCGACACGATCGCCGACGCCGTGCTGCGCTACGTCGCCGCATAAGCGACGGCGGCGGCCGGTTTCCCGGCCGGCCTCATACCGGGCGCGCGACATCCGCGCCCGTCGCCTTCTCTCAGGTCAGTCCGTCGGCGCGGCCGACGCCAGTGCGATCCGCGCCTTCTCTTCCGGGCTTCCCGCCACGTAGTACTTCTTCGCCCAGCTCGAATCGGGCGCAAGCGCGAGCCGCGCATGCGCGCCCGTGCCCGTGCCGTGCGGCTGCTTCGCATCGATCGCCAGCGCCCGTGCACGATAGTGCTCGTAAAGCCGCAGGAATTCCGCGAGATAGATCGCCGCGATCCGCTTGTCGCGGATCTCGAGCAGGTTCTCGTCGTTGTACTGCTCGGAATTGCGGCTCATGTTCGCCGAGCCCGTATAGACGACCGGATTCGCGCCTTCCGCATCGATCACGATGAACTTGTGATGGATCACGACCGGCGGAAAGGCCGGCGCCGGCTCGCCCGGGAAGAGGCGCAGCTCGGGCTCGAAACCCTGCGGCACGGTGGCCGGCGAGAAATACGCGGCATCGATCACGTCGCGGTTGTCGCGGCTGCGGTGATACAGCTCGAGGTTCGCGAGCGTCGCCGCATCGAGCGTCTGGCCGGCCTGCCGCGCGGCATCGGCCTTCGTCGCGCTGCCGGCGTTGATCCTGTTCACCAGCCCGAACATCATCAGCCCGCGGTCGCCGGCCGCGAAGCACGCGTCGCGCAGCGCCGCGTCGGTCGGCATGAACAGGCAGAACGACACCGAATGCTTCGCGGCCGCGATCGCGGCGACGATCGTGTCGATCTCGGTGCGCTGCCCCGCCGGTTCCGGCGAAAACGCGAGCCGCACCTGTGCGCTGCCGATCGTCATCGGTTCCGACCAGCCCGGCGACAGCCGCGCGGTCGCCGCGATCGGCGGATTCCCGGCCAGCGCATGCGCACGCGCGTTGTAGAGCGCGGCAAGCTCGGGCGAATCGAACGCGTGCAGCACGTTCGCCTGCTCCGTGAGCCCCTCGGTCGTGAAGTTCGCGGAGCCGGTCAGCACGCGCACGGGCGCCGGGTTCGACGCCGCATCGGTCACGATGAACTTGTCGTGCATGATGTGCGTCCGGTCGCGCGGCGCGAGCGTCGCGAGCCCCTGCAGCGCGTCGACGGCCGGCTGGTTCGGCGACGGTAGCGGCGGCTTGCCCTTGCGCGCCGTCGTGTGCGCGTCGTAGACGATCGCGAGCGACGCTTCGCCGTGGGTGCGCCCGAACGCTTCGAACGCGGGCAGCGCCCACAGCGTGTCGGTCAGGTGATAGACGGCCGACGCCGCGCGCGATGCCGGATCGAGCATCTCCGCGAACACCTGCTCCATGTCGTTCGCGAGCCAGGTGCGCAGCTTCAGCGCCTGCGCGTCGCTCGGCGCCGCATTCGGCGCGAGGCCCAGCGCCGCCACCTGCTTCGCGAACGCCTGCGAACTGACCACCGCGCGGTTGAACCACGTGCCGATGCCGTCCTCGACATGGGCGGGCAGCACGACGTCGCGCACGCCGCCTTGCGCGTCGAGTACCTGCAGATTCGCCGGCGTGCCGACGACCGGATAGACGTCGTAGCGAAACGATGCACCGCGATCCTGCGGATCGATGCGTGCGTCCCACCACATGAATTTCTGGATCGGCGCCTGGTCGGTCGGCGCGTCGCCCTGCGTGTGCGCGGCCGGGCCGTCGAACGTCAGGCGGTTCGGCAGCCAGCTGTCCGGCGCGCGCGTCTTGCCGTCGGCCGACCAGAAGCCCGGCGTGCGCCGGATCGCGAAACCGAGGAAATCGGCGCGCGACGCCGCATCGGGCCAGTCGAAGGCCAGCAGGACCAGAGTGGGGGAAAGATAGCTGCGCACGCTGACGGTCATTCGTTGCTCCCTGGCCTGGCGGCCGGTCGAGGTGAATGAGTCAGTCTTGACGGCGGTTCTTCCCGCGGAATGACGGTTCGATGAACCTTGTATGTCCGGCGCGCGTCAGTCGCACACGAGCAACTCGATCCCGCGCGCGGTCAGCGCGCGGCGCACGGCCTTGTCGGGCGCGCGCTCGGTGACGAGATAGCGGGCGGCGGCCGTGCCGTTGATCCGCACCGGCGTCACGCGGCCGAATTTCGAATGATCGGCGACGATCATCGCCGTGCCGGCCGCCGCGATCATCCGGCTGCGCACCTCGGCCGCGAGCCGCGAGTAGTCGGTGAATTCGCCGTCGGGCGTGATGCCGCCGGCGCCGATGAACGCGAAATCGACGTGGTACTGCGCGAGCTGCTGGATCGTGTCGAGCCCGAAGGTGGCGTCCTCGTCGTCGGACAGCTCGCCGCCGAGCAGCGTCACGCGATTGCCGTTGCGTCGCGCGAGCACGAACGCGGTGCGCCAGTCGTTCGTGTAGATCGACAGCCGGTGCCGGTCGGCGAGCGCGAGCGCAACCGCATGCGGCGTGCTGCCCGAATCGATCAGCACCGAGCCATCGTCGGGCACGAACTCAGCCGCGCGCCGCCCGATCGTGCGCTTCGCTTCGGCATTCGCGGCTTCGCGCTCCGACAGGCTCGGCTCACGGCGATCCGCGGCCAGCGCGCCGCCGTGCGTCATCACGAGCAGGCCGCGTGCGGCCAGTGCGTTCAGGTCGCGCCGCACGGTCTCGCGCGACACGTCGAGCGAGCGGACGAGTTCCGCGACCGACAATGCGCCCGACCGTCCGAGCTCCGACAGGATGAATTGATGACGTTGTTCCGCCAGCATCGCGTGTGCGCCCGAGGCGACTGGTAATGGGTAAGCCGCCCATTGTATTACGGCCGTTTGACCGGCATTTGACGGCGGCGGGACGCCGGGCGGGCCGCGTTTCCCGAAAGCGAAATTCTGTATTGCCCGACGCGCGCGAATCGGCGCGGCGCCGGTTGCTACACTTTGCGCTTCGCAGAACGACAGACCAAGCAAAGGGGCTCACGCCATGTATCGCAAAGGCAGTGTGATCGAAATCCAGTTTCCGCCCGAACGACTCAACGACGCGGCCGGCGATCCGTACTGGATCGACCTGACGCTCGACGAGGCCCGCCGGCTCTACGAACAGCTCGCCGCGCGCTTCGCGACCGACGCCCGCGCCAATCAGCCGCTCGACACGTTCTCGATCGACTGATCTCCGCTGCTTCACGCCCGCCCGCTGCGCATGCCGGGCGGCGCCCATCCTGTTCCCGCGGCACCGCCCGGCCCGCACCGATGGCCGCACGTGGTGCACATTCAGCACGCAGCATGAGTGCAGGATTCGACAAGACGCCGGCATCGCTTCCCCCGATACTGGCCGACTTCACGATTCTGTCCGGCCGCATCGCGGCCCGCCATGCATGCTGACCTCGCTCGTCGCCGCCGCTTTCGTCGCACTCTGGTCCACCGGCTTCATCGTTGCGCGGGCCATCAAGCCCTACGCCGATCCCAACCTGTTCCTGCTCGCGCGTTTCGCGGGCACGGCCGCGCTGTTCGGCGCGGTGGCGCTCGTCGCGCGCGCGCCGTGGCCGGCCCGGCGCGAATGGCCGCGCCACCTGATCGCGGGCGCGCTGCTGCAGGGCGTCTATCTCGGCGCGAGCTACTGGGCCGTTGCGCAAGGGCTGAACGCAGGTGTCATGGCACTGCTCGGCGCGCTTCAGCCGCTCGCCACCGCCGTGCTCGCCGTGCCGCTGTTCAACGAGCGCCTGCCCGCACGCGGCTGGCTCGGGATGGCGCTCGGGCTCGCCGGCGTCGCGCTCGTGCTGGCGCCGAAGGTGACGGGCGGTGTCGCGCCGGCGCCGGGCGCCGCGCCTGCGTGGCTCGTCGTCGCCGTCTCGGTGCTCGCGGTCGGGTCGATCACCGCCGGCTCGCTGTACCAGAAGGGCAAGCTCGCGCACAGCGACCTGCGCACGGCGGTTGCCGTGCAGAATTTCGGCGCGGCGATCGTCGCGGCCGTCTTCGTCGCGCTGCTTCACGAAACCCGCTGGCTCGGCGCGCCGGCGCTGTGGGTGTCGCTGGTGTGGGGCGTCGTGTTCCTGTCCGGCGGCGCGGTCACGATGCTGATGTGGATGCTGCGCCGCGGCAACGCCGCGCGCGCGACGTCGCTGCTGTTCCTCGCGCCGCCGCTGGCCGCGCTGCAGGGCTACTGGCTGTTCGGCGAAACGCTCGCGGCGATCCAGCTCGCCGGCTTCGCGCTCGCGCTGGTGGGCGTCGTGCTCGCGCGGCGCTGACGCGCGCCGCCGGGCCGGTGCCCGCGTCGGCGCCGGACGCAGGGATGCCCGTCACGCGGCACCCTGCACCCGCCCGGCGCACCGTGCACCACGGCGATGCAGCCCGTCTCGCCGATGCAACGCAAAACCGCCGGAACGCACGCCCGGCGCGGCACCGCGCCGCGATTGCGCTTATGATGGGCGCCTTGCATTTCGTTCCGGAACTTCCTTCATGACATCCGCCGATTACGCCAGCCGCCAGCGCGCGATCATTGCCGAACTGAACGTTGCCCCGCACTTCGACGCCGAGGCCGAGATCGACCGCCGCATCGATTTCCTCGCGCAATATCTTCGTTCGACCGGCCTGCGGACCTACGTGCTCGGCATCAGCGGCGGCGTCGATTCGTCGACGGCCGGCCGGCTCGCGCAACTGGCGGTCGAGCGCCTGCGCGCCGACGACTACGATGCGCGCTTCATCGCGATGCGCTTGCCGAACGGCGTGCAGAACGACGAAGCCGATGCCCAGCGCGCGCTCGCGTTCGTGCGCGCGGACGAGGTGCTGACGGTCGACGTGAAGCCGGCCGCCGACGCGATGCTCCGCTCGCTGGTCGCCTCCGGCCACGCATTCGACACGCCGGCGCAGCAGGATTTCGTGCACGGCAACATCAAGGCGCGCGAGCGCATGATCGCGCAGTATGCGGTGGCCGGCGCACGGCGCGGCATCGTGATCGGTACCGACCATGCGGCCGAATCGCTGATGGGTTTCTTCACGAAGTTCGGCGACGGCGGCGCGGACATCCTGCCGCTCGCGGGCCTGAGCAAGCGGCGCGTCCGCGCGGTCGCGCGTGCGCTCGGCGGCGAGGAGCTGATCGTGATGAAGGTGCCGACGGCCGACCTCGAGGAGCTGCGCCCGCTGCGGCCCGACGAGCACGCGTACGGCGTGACCTACGACGAGATCGACGATTTCCTCGAAGGCAAGCCGGTCGAAGACCGCGTGTACGAAACGGTGCTGCGCTTCTTCGACGCTTCGCGCCACAAGCGCGCGCTGCCGTACACGCCGTTCGACTGGCCGGCCGCGTAAATCGCGACCGCGGCAGAACGACTGCCGCGTCGCCATCCTGCGCTGCGGGGCCCGGCGACCGGCCGGCAGCGTCGGAGCCCAACCGCCGCGCGCGGCCGTGACGGCTACGCGCGGCCACCCGGCGGCGGGCAACCCTATGCGTGCCCGCCCGTCTTCGACGCCTGCAGCGCGCGAATCCGCATCCGCGCCCCCGTATCGCTCACCGTCGCGTCGTACATCGCCGCGAGATCGCGCTTGAGCGCGGTACGCGAGCCGCCGTCGAGATACACCATGTGCCCCGACGGATAAAAACGCGCGGACAGGTTCTGCCGCACCTTCTGGTCCTCGAGCGGCATCTGCTGCAGGTCGATCACGGTCTGGTAGAACGGCGTGACGAAATCGTAGAAACCGTTCGCCGACAGCACCTTCAGGTCGACGTTCAGCGCCATCACCGCGGCGAGATCGCCGGCCGTATAGAGGATCACGTTCCCCTGCGCATCGATACCCTGCTGCGCGCCGGTCGGATCGATGTGGCTGAAATCCCAGTTCTGGAACGCCTGGTCGTTCAGGTCGGTGAACGCGGAATTCGACGTGAACTTCAGCTGCTCGTTCAGGTAGCTGTTCCACATCGCCGTATAGACGCCCGTCACGGCCGTCATCGTCGGATCGTTGCCGCCCGAGTTCGGGTCGATCTTGCCGGCGATGCCCGACGAGATCCCGGTCACGCGGCCGTCGTACGAGCCGAGCGCGAGCCCCTGCGCATGCAGCAGCGTCGTCAGGAACAGCGAATTGCCGCGCGCGTCGTAGCCGGCGATGTCGAGGCTCCACGATTGCAGCGTCGCCGTATCGATGCCCGTGTATTGCGACAGCTTCTGCACGGCGGCCGGGTTCGCATGCGGGACCGTGCGCAACGCGTTCAGGTAGTCGGTGCGCGCGAACTGCGCGACTTCCTCGACGAACGCGCCGAGATCGGTCGGCGCCGGCGTGACGCCGAGCTTCTTGTGATACCACGCATCGGCCGCCGCGGTCGGCAGCGCGCCGACCGGGTTGCCGGCCTGCCGGTAGTCGAGGATCGACGATTGCAGCGTGACGCCGTTCAGGTCGACACCGTCCTCGTGCAGCTTGTATGCGAGCACGCAGCTGCGTGCGGTGCCGTACGATTCGCCGAACAGGTATTTCGGCGAATTCCAGCGGTTGTTCTTCGTCAGGTAGCGCTTGATGAACTGCTTCAGCGAATCCGCATCCTGGTCGACGCCCCAGAAGTTGCGGTTCTTGTTCGGCGCGACGGCCGCCGAATACCCGGTGCCGACCGGGTTGATGAACACCAGGTCGCTGTGGTCGATCATGCTGTCCGGGTTGTCTTCCATCTGGTACGGCGCGGGCGGCGTGAACCCCGGCATCGACGTCTTGATGCGCTTCGGCGCGAACGAGCCCAGCAGCACGAACACCGACGACGAGCCGGGCCCGCCGTTGTAGAAGAACGTCACGGGCCGCGTTTCTTCCTTCGCGCCGTCGGCCGTGAACGCGACGTAGAAGAGCTTCGCGGCCGGCAGCGAACTGCTCGGGTCGACCGTCACGAGATGGCCGGCCGTCGCCGTGTAGGCGATGCGCTTCCCGTCGATCAGGATCGTGTGATGCGTGATCGCGGCCGCCTCGGTGGTGTCGGTCACCGAATCGTCGGGGCCGTTGCCGTACGCGACCGGATCGAAGAACGGCTGGTCACGGCCGTGGCTCAACGCGACCGGGTTGACGGTCGGCGGCACGCCATGCGAATTGTGGTCGCCGTGATGCAGCGGATACACGCCGCCGGAAGATGCGGAATCGATGCCCATCGTGCTGCTCCTGGAGGTGAGAAAAAGGCGCGGGCAGGCAGCCCGCGCCATGCGGAAAGACGTGTACCGCGGCCGTCAGCTCGACGGCTTGCGCGTCAGGATCGCGGCGAGCTGCGCGCCGTTCGGGCTGCCGAGGCCCGTGCAGGCATCCCAGCCCTGCGCGGCCGCGTAGGTCCCGTTCGAGCCGTGCGTGATGTCGCGCAGCGCACCGGGATTCCTGTAGAGCACCGGATTGACCCAGCCGGCGGACGCACCGCCCGCCGCACTAGCCGCCGCGTTGATCCGCGCGATCAGCGCGGCCCACAGCGGCGCAACCGCACTCGTGCCGCCCATCACCGTGGCCGTGCCCGCGATCGACACTTCGTAGCCGGTCTGCGGCGATGCATCGCCGGCGACGTCCGGCACGCCGCGCTTCGCGAGCGGCACGCGGCTGCCGTCGGCCAGCGTCGCGGCAAGCCCCTGCTGCCACACCGGCAGGTCGAACAGCGTGCTGACGCCGCCCCCGCCCGCGCCGCCGCCGGCCGCCTCGTCGTTCCACGTGACCTCGCTGCGAATGCCCTGCCCGGGCAGCGCGTCGAGCTGCGTGCCGCCGCAGCCGAGCACATACGGGCTCGATGCGGGGAAGTCGACATGATCGGCGCCGTCCTGCAACCCGTCGCCCGAGCCGCTGTCGCCGGAGGCCGCGCACACCGTGATGCCCTGCGCGGCCGCCGCCTGCAGCACGCGGTTGAACGCCTGCGCGGACTGCGCCTGCCAGATCGCCTCCGGGCCGCCCCAGCTGATCGAGATCACCGACGGCTTGTGGGTCCTGTCGCTGACGGCCGCGTTGACGGCCTGGATGAAGCCCGCGTCGCTGTTCGGGGCGAAATAGACGGCGATCTTCGCGGCGGGCGCGATCGCGCCGGCGATCTCGATGTCGAGCGCGACTTCACCGTCCGGGCCGCTCGGATCGCCGGTCGGCGTGTTGCGGCCGGTGCCGACGTTGACGTCGACGAGCGTCGGCGGCTTCGTGATGCCGAGCCCGCGGAAATACTGCTGGATGTCCGCCGCGCGATAGCCGCCGCCGAGCTCGATGATCGCGATGCACTGCCCGGCGCCGTCGCCGGCCGGGAAGCCGTACAGCGATGCGAGCTGGACCGGGGTGAACGTGACGCCCGCCGCGCCGCCGCGCGCGGGCGTGAAAGGCGGCCGCAGCCGGAAGTGCGGCCGCGCCTGCGGACGGCTGTCGAGGCCGAGCACGGCCGTGACGGCGTCGCCGAGATCGTCGGGCAGCGCGATCGGGCCGGAGCGGCCGCGATACTGGCCGATCGACCGATGCTCGAAGCGCTCGAGCTTGACGCCGAACGCGGCTTCGAACTGCTGGATCGTGCCGGACACCACGACGACGCTTTCGACCGGATCGACGCGATCGACCGTCAGCTGATGGCGACGCGCGAAGTCCTCGGCCTTGCGAATGTCGTCGGGATTGGCGGAAAAACGTTGCGCGAAGGTTTCGCGCGACACCGGTTTCGCTTGCGCGTCGCCGGTGGCGAGCTGGTGAAGCAGCGTATCGAGTTGTCCTTCTTCCTGCCGCCGCAACATGATCGTGACGTGGATGCGTTCTGCCGGATCGCACGGCCCGAGGCACTTGGACTCGGCGACGATTCGGGGTTCACGGTCGGCGTGAAGATGCCTTGCCATGTTCAGACCCTCCTTGGTACCGCGTTGCACGGAACAGCCAGGAAATCGGACAGGGCCGGCGGGAGACGGTTCCGTTCGGTCGTTCGGGTTCGCGACAGCGCGAAGTAACAGGGAGTTTAGATCAGTCAGACGATTTGCGCGCACGCCCTTCTGCGGGGGGCGCACGCGCGGGCCGGCGTTGCGCGCGGCCCTCGTCGGATGCGGCGACGCGCCGCGCGACCTGCGCCGGCGCGACGCCGCGGCGGCACTCAGTCCATCGACAGGCGCAGCGCAAAGCCGATCAGCGCCGCCGAAAACGTCCAGCGCTGCACCGTCTGCGCGAGCGGATGCGCACGCATCCACGCGGCGATCCGCGACGCGCCGAACACGCACGCGAGGTCGAAGCACACGCCGGCCGCCACCAGCAGCGCGCCCAGTTCGAACATCTGCAACACCACCGGCCCGGCCTCGGGACGCACGAACTGCGGCAGCAGCACCGAGCAGAACAACAGTGCCTTCGGGTTCAGCAGGTTGGTGAGCAGGCCCTTCACGAACGACTGCCGCAACTCGCCCGCCGTGGCCGCCGCGTCGCCGTCGCCGAGCGCGAACACGGGCGAACGGAACACCTGGATCGCGACATACGCGAGATACAGCGCGCCGCCGTAGCGGATCACTTCGTACAGCCACGGCGCGCTGCGGATCAGCGCCGCGACACCGCAGGCGGACAACGTCACGTGCGCGGTGCGCGCGAGCGACAGGCCCGCGGCAGCGGCCATTCCCGGCCGCACGCCGCGGCCGATGCTGGTCTGCAGCACGAGCGCCATGTCCGGCCCCGGCACCGCGTAGATGGCCGCCAGCGCGGCGAGATAAATCAACAGCAAATGCGTGGAAATCATGGTCTGCCCCTCTCCTCTTACGGCGATATGTTGCCGCTGGAGCGCGAGGGATTATTGGCCATCTTTGGCTCAGGATTGGCGATCCGTAGGGGAATCCGCCACAATCGTCGAATCCGCATCAAGAATCCGCCATCATGACCGAACTCGACAAGACCGACCGCGCCATCCTTGCCGCGGTGCAGCGCGACGGCCGCCTGCCGATCGCCCGCCTCGCCGACACAGTGGGCCTCTCCGAGACCCCTTGCGCGCGCCGCCTGAAGCGCCTCGAAAACGACGGCTACATCGAGCGATACCGCGCGCAGCTGTCGCGCCAGGCGCTCGGCTATGGCGTCGTTGCGTTCGTGCTCGTGCGGTTCGCGACGCACGACCGCAAGACCGCCGACCGCTTCGAACGGGAAGTGCTCGGCATCGAGCGGATCCTGGCGTGCCACAACGTGGCGGGCACCGCCGATTATCTGCTGCAGGTCGTGGCGCGCGATCTCGACGATTACGGCACGTTCCTGCGCGAATCGCTGCGGATGCTGCCGGGCGTGACGTCGATCGAATCGGCGCTGTCGCTGCGCGAGGTCAAGCACGACGCGGGGCTGCCGGTGCCGTGATGCCGGCGCGTGCACGGTTCACGCAAGCCGGGCCCGACACCCGTTTCATCACTTCGACGCCCGTCGATGTGGGCCGCGTCGGGCCGCGCCGCCGCAACACTCGTTCACATTGTCGATGCCGGCCGCCTACGCGATGTCGGTCGGCTGGTGCGCGCGTTCCAGATCCTCGAGAAACGCTTCCACGAGCGGATTGCCGCGCCCGTTGCGGGCGACGACCATGTGGAACGTGACGTCGTAGCGCAGTTGCTCCGGATTGAGCGGCGCGAGCAGCCCCTGCGCGACGTAGGGCGCCGCGAAATGCTGCGGCAGGTAGCCGAGGTGGTGGCCGGACAGGATCAGCAGCGCGACGGCCTCCATGTTGTCGGCCGTCGCGGTCACACGGTCGGGCGTCGTCGACATCTGTGCTTCGGGCAGCGGATACGAGCGCCACGCCCATTCGAAGCCCGCGACATCGGCCGGCGTCAGCGCGCCGGCGCCGTCGAACAGCGGATGGCCGCGCCCGCAGTACGCGACCTGGCGCTCGATGAACAGCGGCGTGTAGTGCAGCGACGGCACCCGGTGCCAGAAGTAGCCGACCGCGATCTGGATCTCGTCGCTCAGTAGCTTCTCCTCGAGATCGCCCGGCGCGCGCACGGAGATCGAGAAGCGCACGGCCTCGTCGCGCGTGCGGAACGCGGCGATCGCCTCGGCGATCCGCGCGTTCTGGCTCACCGGCGTATGGCCGATCAGGCCGATGTGCAGCGTACCGACCAGCTGGCGGTCCATGTGCCGCGCGGCCATCCCGAATTCGTCGAGCGCCGCGAGCAGCTTGCGGCTCATCGCGTGGAACCGCTCGCCCTTCGGCGTGAGCCGGAAACCGCTGCGGCCGCGCTCGCAGAGCCGGTAGCCGAGCCGCGTCTCCAGCGACGAAAGCTGCGCGCTGATCGTCGACTGCCCGACGTTCAGCACGGCCTGCGCGGCCGACACGCCGCCCGCGTCCGTGACCGCGAGAAACACGCGGATCAACCGCAGATCGAGGGTCGACAGATTCCCCAGCACGTTCATCCCCTTCCATACATCGATGAAAATCGATGTTTACGTCGATATCTTCGCATTCTTCTTTCCCGGCGGAGCGCGTAAAACTGTGCGCCAGGCCGCGTCGCATGATACGGCAACCCCACATCGGAAGAGACAGCCCATGAACGACCACACCCATTTCCAGCCGCTCGGCGGCAATGAAATGCCGCGCTGCGGCGGCATCGCGACGATGATGCGCCTGCCGCACGTGGCGAGCGCCGAAGGCCTCGACGCCTGCTTCGTCGGCGTGCCGTTCGACCTCGGCACCTCCAACCGCACCGGCGCACGCTTCGGCCCGCGCCAGATCCGCACCGAATCCGTGCTGCTGCGCCCGTACAACATGGCCACGCGCGCCGCGCCGTTCGATTCGCTGCAGATCGCCGACATCGGCGACGTCGCGATCAATCCGTACAACCTGCACGATTCCATCGCGCGCATCGAAGCCGCGTACGACGCGATCCTCGAGCATGACTGCAAGCCGATCACGCTGGGCGGCGACCACACGATCGCGCTGCCGATCCTGCGCGCGATCCACCGCAAGCACGGCAAGGTTGCATTGATCCACGTCGATGCACACGCCGACGTGAACGACACGATGATGGGCGAAAAGATCGCGCACGGCACGCCGTTCCGCCGCGCGGTCGAGGAAGGCCTGCTGCACGGCGACAAGGTCACGCAGATCGGCCTGCGCGGCACCGGCTACGCCGCCGAGGATTTCGACTGGTGCCGCGAGCAGGGCTTCCGCGTCGTCCAGGCCGAGGAATGCTGGAACAAGTCGCTCGCGCCGCTGATGGAAGAAGTGCGCGCGCGCGTCGGCGATACGCCCGTCTACATCAGCTTCGACATCGACGGCATCGACCCGGCCTACGCGCCGGGCACCGGCACGCCGGAAATCGCGGGCCTCACGGTGCCGCAGGCGCTCGAGATCATCCGCGGCGCGAAGGGGCTGAACATCGTCGGTTGCGATCTCGTCGAAGTCGCGCCGCCGTACGACCCGTTCGGCACCACGGCGCTGCTCGGCGCGAACCTCGCTTACGAGCTGCTGTGCGTGCTGCCGGGCGTCGCGTATCGCGACTGATTCCCGCCCCCCCCTATTCCAAAATCAAAGGATTCCAGAGGAGCACATATCAAGATGGGGACTTCCGTCAAGCAACCCAAGCGGGCGGCGCTCGCGTCGTTCGTCGGCACCACGATCGAGTGGTACGACTTCTATAGCTACGCGACCGCCGCCGCCATCGTGTTCGGGCCGCTGTTCTTTCCCGGCGAAAACCGCTTCATCAGCCTCCTCGCATCGTTCGGCTCGTTCGCGGTGGGCTTCTTCGCACGGCCGCTCGGCGGCGTGATGTTCGGCTATCTCGGCGACCGCTTCGGCCGCAAGCGCTCGCTGCTCGCGACGCTGATGCTGATGGCGGTGTCGACGGTCGCGATCGGCCTGCTGCCGACCCACGCGCAAGCCGGTGTGATTGCACCGGTCCTGCTCGTGCTGATGCGGGTGCTGCAAGGCATCGCGGTCGGCGGCGAATGGGGCGGCGCGGTGCTGCTCGCCGGCGAGCATGCGCCGGAAGGCAAACGCACGTTCTTCGCGTCGTTCGCGCAGCTCGGCAGCGCGAGCGGCCTGATCCTGTCGATGCTCGCGTTCGGCGCGATCAGCACGCTGTCGAAGGAAGACATGATGAGCTGGGGCTGGCGCGTGCCGTTCCTCGCGAGTTCCGTGCTACTGATCGTCGGCTTCGTGATCCGCGCGAGCGTGTCCGAATCGCCCGAGTTCGAGGAAGTCAGGAAGAGCGGCAACATCGCGCAAAAACCGCTGCGCGAAGCGCTCAAGTACTGGCCGCTGCTGCTGCTCGCGATCGGCGCGAACGTGTACGGCATCGCCGGCGTGTATTTCAGCAACATCTTCATGATCAGCTACGCGACGCAGTTCCTGTCGCTCGACCGGTCGATGGTGCTGCATTGCATGACGATCGTCGCGGTGCTGCAGTTCGTCGTGCAGCTCGCGGCCGCGTTCCTCGCGCAGCGCTTCGGCACCACGCGCGTGCTGCTGATCACCGGCGCATGGGCCGCGATCGTCCCGTTCGTGATGCTGCCGCTCGTGCACATGGGCACGCCGCTGTCGATCACGGTCGGCGTCGGCCTCGCGACGCTCGCGGAGTCGGGCTACTACTCGGTGGTCGCGGGCTTCGTCAGCGGCATCTTCGTCGCACGCATCCGCTACACGGCGATCTCGATCGCGTACCAGGTGTGCGGCGCGCTCGCCGGCGGCCTCACGCCGCTCGTCGCGACCATCATCGCGCAGAACACCGCGCCGCAATGGTGGCCGCTCGCGCTCCAGTACACGAGCGCCGCGCTCCTGTCGTCGCTGTGCGTGTGGTTGATCTCGCGCCGCGTCAGCATCGACGATGCCGGCGCGCCCGGCAAGACGAACGAGCCGCTGCCGCGCGGCGCACGCACGGCATAACGCAAGTGCTCGCATGACGCAAAACGGCCCGCTTCCGCGGGCCGTTTTTTTTGCCGTCCGATCTTCGACCGCAACGGCGGCGTGCAGCGCTCGCTGCGTTATTGCGCCTGGCTGCGCAGCGTCTTCGCGGCAGCGACCATGTTCGTCAGCGCCGGAATCACTTCCGCCCACTGGCGCGTCTTCAGCCCGCAGTCCGGATTGACCCACAGACGCTCCGCCGGAATCCGTTCCGCCGCCTTCCTCATCAGGCCGACGATATGTTCCTGCGTCGGGATGTTTGGCGAGTGAATGTCGTACACGCCCGGCCCGATCTCGTTCGGATACTTGAAGTCGTCGAACGCGTCGAGCAGCTCCATGTCCGAGCGCGAGGTCTCGATCGTGATCACGTCCGCATCCATGTCGGCGATCGACGCGATGATGTCGTTGAACTCCGAATAGCACATGTGCGTATGGATCTGCGTGTCGTCCTGCACGCCGTTCGCGGTGATGCGGAACGACTCGACCGCCCACTTCAGGTACGCGCCCCATTGCGCGCGGCGCAGCGGCAGCCCTTCGCGCAGGGCGGCCTCGTCGATCTGGATCACGCGCACGCCGGCCTTCTCGAGATCGAGCACTTCCTCGCGGATCGCCAGCGCGAGCTGGTAGCACGACACCGAGCGCGGCTGGTCGTCGCGCACGAACGACCAGTTCAGGATCGTCACGGGGCCGGTCAGCATGCCCTTCATCGGCTTGTTCGTCAGCGACTGCGCATACGTGATCCATTCGACCGTCATCGCCTTCGGGCGACTGATGTCGCCGAACAGGATCGGCGGCTTCACGCAACGCGAACCGTACGACTGCACCCAGCCGAACTGGCTGAACGCGTAGCCGTCGAGCTGCTCGCCGAAGTATTCGACCATGTCGTTGCGCTCGGCTTCGCCGTGCACCAGCACGTCGAGTTCCAGTGCTTCCTGCTCGCGCACGCTGCGTTCGATTTCAGCCTGCATCGCGGCCCGGTAGCCCGCATCGTCCAGCGCACCGGCCTTGAACTGGCTGCGCGCGTGACGGATTTCGCCGGTCTGCGGGAACGAGCCGATCGTCGTCGTCGGGAACGCCGGCAGCTTCAGGCGTGCCGACTGCTCCGACGCACGCTGCGTGTAGGGGCTCATGCGGTTGCCCAGCTTCGCGTCGATGCGGGCGATCGCGGCCTTCACCGCCGGGTTGTGCACGCGCGGCGAGTGGCGGCGCGAATGGATCGCGGCAGCGTTCGCGGCCAGTGCATCGGCCACCTTGTCGCGGCCTTCGTTCAGCGCGGTCGCGAGCACCTTCAGCTCGTCGAGCTTCTGCAGCGCGAACGCGAGCCACGAGCGGATTTCCGCATCGAGCTTCTCCTCGCTCGCGAGATCGACCGGCACGTGCAGCAGCGAGCACGACGGGGCGAGCCACAGGCGATCGCCCAGTTGCTTCGCGAGCGGTTCGAGCCAGTCGAGCGTCGCGTTCAGGTCCGTCTTCCAGATGTTGCGGCCGTTGATCGCGCCAACCGACAGCACGCGCCCGGCCGGCAGTTCACGCACCAGCGCGTCGACTTCGTCGCGTGCGTTGATCGCATCGACATGCAGCCCGTCGACCGGCAGCGAACTCGCGAGCGCCAGGTTGTCCTGAAGCTGGCCGAAGTAGGTGGCGAGCAGCAGCTTGATGCGGCGCGTTTCCAGCGCCGCATAGGCGGTGCGCAATGCCTGACGCCACTCGGCGTCGAGTTCGGTGACGAGAATCGGTTCGTCGATCTGCACCCATTCGACGCCCTGCGCGGTCAGCGTGTCGAGCAGCGCGCCGTACACGGGCAGCAGCTTCGGCAGCAGCGCGAGGCGGTCGGAATCGTCCTTCGCCTTGCCGAGCCACAGGTACGTGACGGGGCCGAGGATGACCGGCTTCGCGGCCACGCCCTGCGCCTGCGCTTCCGCCAGTTGCTGGAGCAGGCGCGACGGGTCGAGCGAGAAGTTCGTGTCCGCGTGGAATTCCGGCACGATGTAGTGGTAGTTCGTATCGAACCACTTCGTCATTTCACCGGCGGAGACACCACCGCAGCACGCCGCATGCTCGTCCGCCGACTGCGCCGAACGGCCGCGCGCGACGCGGAAATAGTTGTCCAGCACATCGCCGTGGAAACCCTGCACGCGCTTCGGCAGGTTGCCGAGCGTGAAGCTCATGTCGAGCACCTGATCGTAGAACGCGAAGTCGCCGATCGGGGCCAGGGCCAGGTCGCGCTGGTCGTTCCAGTGACGCTTGCGCAGCTCGGCGCCGAGCGCCTTCAGCTCGTCGCGCGACGATTCGCCCTTCCAGTAGCGTTCGAGACCGAACTTGAGTTCGCGCTTCGCACCGATGCGCGGGAAACCGAGGTTGTGTGTCGTGACCATGAGCTGCCGTCCAGAAGAAGTGAAGATCCGGCAGCCATCATAGGGATTTCATCCCATGAAATAAAATGGCATTATTTCATTCATCCATTAAATTTTTTCATGTATCCGTTGCACGAGCGATATCCATGCTGGAACGATTCCATCTCGTCGTGATCCGTGAAGTCGAGCGCCAGGGCTCACTGACCGCAGCCGCCCACGCGCTGCACCTCACGCAATCGGCACTCAGCCACACCGTCCGGAAAATCGAGCAGCAGCTCGGCACGCCGATCTGGGATCGGGAGGGCCGCGGCCTGCGGCTCACCCAGGGCGGGCAGTATCTGCTGAAGCTGGCCAACCGGCTGCTGCCGCAGTTCGAGCTCGCCGAGGAGCGGATGAAGCAGTACGCGAAGGGCGAGCGCGGCACGCTGCGCATCGGGATGGAGTGCCACCCGTGCTACCAGTGGCTGCTGAAGGTCGTGTCGCCGTACCTGTCGCGCTGGCCCGACGTCGACGTGGACGTGAAGCAGCGCTTCCAGTTCGGCGGCATCGGCGCCCTGTTCGGCTATGACATCGACGTGCTCGTGACGCCCGATCCGCTGAACAAGCCGGGCCTGCGCTTCGACCCCGTGTTCGACTACGAGCAGGTGCTGGTGGTCGCCGATTCGCACCGGTTCGCGAACGCCGATTACGTGACGCCCGAACAGCTGACCGACGAGATCCTGATCACCTACCCGGTCGAAACCGACCGGCTCGACATCTACAACCAGTTCCTGACGCCGGCCGGCATCGTGCCGAGGCGGCACAAGTCGATCGAGACGACCGACATCATGCTGCAGATGGTGGCGAGCGAGCGCGGCGTGGCCGCGCTGCCGAGATGGCTTGCCGACGAATACGCCGACCGGATGCCGGTCGTGCCGGTCAAGCTCGGCAAGAAGGGGATCGCGAAGCAGATCTTCCTCGGCATCCGCGAAGCGGACGCATCGATCGACTATCTGGCCGCGTTCGTCGCGCTGGCGCGCGAATCGACGGGGAGCGCGCCACGCATGCTGCGCTAGGCGTGCCCCGTTGCCGTGCGCGTCAGGCGGCGCGCATGGCGATGCGCTCGCCGCGCTCGACCCATGCGCCGAACAGCAGGCCGATCGTCGTCCACATGATCACCTGCATGCCGATGGCCGCCACGCGGAACTTCCACAGCAAGGCCGCCGGGAAATCGGCCGGCAACTCGCTGACAGACGGCAACCCGATCTGCACGGCCGCGATGATCGCGACGAACACGAGCCCGGCAACGATCGACGCGTTCCACTGACCGAGCTTCGCCAGCAGATGGCGGCGCACGCTGACCGAGAACACCATCGTCGCGACGGAAATCGCGATCATCAGGAAGAACAGGCCCGTGCGATAGCCGATCGTGTCGGGGTCGCCGACCGACGGCGGATTGGCCGGGTACTTGAGGTTCGGCACGATCACGAGCGCGATGAACGCCGCCAGCGCGAGCCACGCAGCCAGCGGACGGGCCGGGAGGCGGCTGCCTCGCCCGTAGGCATACGCGAAGACCAGCGAGAACAGCCCGCCGAATGCCGCGCCATAGGTCACGACGCCCGTCAGCAAGCCGAGGCCGGCCTGCGTGTGGCGGCTGACCAGCTCCGGTTCCGGTGCGTCGCCCTTGGCGGCGTCGGTTTTTTCTTCAAAGGAGATTGCCTGATCGACTTGCGGTTCGCCGACGACCTTCGCGAAACCGAACGTGAGGAGGCCTGCGGCGATGCCTGCGAGCATCCCGCGCATGAGCAGCTTTCCGACCATCGTGAACTCCGCGTCAGTGGCAGGGGAAGCCGAGCAGGTGGCGGCCGTCGTGGACGAATTCGTGGACGTACATGCCCGGCACGAGCGACGTCGCACCTTGTTCCGCGCCGACGAAATAAAGCGCGAGCAACAGGATCAGGCCGACGAACACGGCCCACGGCAACAGTTCACGGACGGGAATGGGCGCCGGCACGACCGCCGGCTTCAGCACTGCTTCGCTCATGGATGCACCTCAGGGGAATCGCGCCCCGACAAATGTTGGATGGGTACGAAGGCAGGTCTGGCTTCCGGGATCATCGATCACCGGTTACAGTGGCGCGACCGCGCCGGGCTTGCACCGGCTTCCGCGCTTCGTATCGGGCGAATTGTACGCGCGAACGTTCGCGTATTGAAGCGGTGTCAGGCGGACACGTGCGCCCGTCCCGGATCATCCGAAAACCGACATGAACATGCCTACCTCGCTGCGCCTGATCGCACACGCGTCGACCCGGGCGATGCGCACCGGCGCGTTTCCCGACGACGATCCGCTCGATGCGCGCGGGCTCGCCGAAGCCGCTGCGCTATGCGGCCGGTGGGCAGGTACCGCCGGCGCGCTCCTGCTGTGCAGCCCCGCATGCTGCGCGCGGCAGACCGCCGATGCGCTCGGACTTCATGTCGACATCGACGACGCACTGCGCGACATCGATTACGGCAACTGGCGAGGCCAGCGCCTGCACGACCTCGCACGCGACTTGCCGGACGAACTGGATGCGTGGATCGCAGACCCGTCGGCGTCGCCGCACGGCGGTGAATCGTTCGAAGCCGCCATGCACCGCGTCGGCACGTGGTTGAACGGGCTGCGGCAAGATCGCGACATCGTCGCAATCACGCATGCGCCGATCATCCGCGCGGCCATCGCCCATGTGCAGCGGATGGATTCGAAGGCAGCGGCCCGCATCGACGTCGCGCCGCTGTCCTGCACGACGCTTGTTGCGTCACCGAACGGATGGACGTTGAGCGCGGACGGCAACGCGTAGAGCGCCATTGCGCTCACTATGTGGACGACGATGCGGGCTGGCACGTCACGTTGCGCATACACGCCTTCAATCGCCTTACACGTCGGCAAGACACGCCGTTCGTGGTCCCGACTGTCATCAAACTGACTGCTGGCCGCAGATAGGATCGGACGCGGTTCCCTCACGAGATGGCGTCATGAATCAACCTGCTTCGTCCGCACCGAACAACCCGGGCTCCGTCGAACGCACCAGACAGGTCGGCTATGCCGTCTTCCTGCTGGTGCTGGCGCTCGGCGCACTCTATATCGCCACGCACCTGATCGACGATCTGTCGCCGATCCGCGAAGGCAAGCTGTTCCCGTACCTGCTGCTCGGCGCCGCGCTGCTGATCGCGCTCGGCTTCGAATTCGTCAACGGCTTCCACGACACCGCGAACGCGGTCGCCACCGTGATCTATACGCACTCGCTGACGCCGAACGTCGCGGTGATCTGGTCCGGCATGTGGAACTTCCTCGGCGTGATGGTCTCGAGCGGTGCCGTTGCGTTCGGCATCCTGCAGTTGCTGCCGGTCGAGCTGATCCTGCAGGTCGGCAGCGGCGCGGGCTTCGCGATGGTGTTCGCGCTGCTGATCGCCGCCATCATGTGGAACCTCGCGACCTGGTATTTCGGGTTGCCGTCGTCGAGTTCGCATACGCTGATCGGTTCGATCATCGGTGTGGGGCTGATGAACCAGCTGATGCACGGGCCGTCCGGCACGAGCGGCGTCGACTGGGGCCAGGCGCTCGGTGTCGGCAAGTCGCTGCTGTTCTCGCCGATCGTCGGCTTTCTGTGCGCAGCGCTGCTGCTGCTCGTGCTGAAGACGCTCGTGCGGGTTCCGGAGTTGTACAAGGAGCCGCCGAAAGACCAGCCGCCGCCGTTCTGGATTCGCTGCCTGCTGATCCTGACCTGCACGGGCGTGTCGTTTGCGCACGGTTCGAACGACGGGCAGAAAGGGATGGGGCTCATCATGCTGATCCTGATCGGCACGGTGCCGACCGCCTATGCGCTGAACAAGGCCGTCACGCCGGCCGAGACGCAGACCTTCGTGGCGGTCGCGAACCAGGCCGCCGCGACGTTCGGGAAGTACACGAACGGCGTCGCGCCGTCCGCAAACCCGCGTGCCGACGTCGAGCGCTACGTGCAGCATCGCGAACTGACGCCCGCGGTGCTGCCGGCCGTCCAGCAGTTGTCGACGTCGCTCGCGACCGCGGTCGGCACGTCGGGCTCGATGGCAGCCGTGCCGCAGCGCGACGTCGACAACGTGCGCAACACGATGTATCTGGTATCCGAAGCAATCCGCCTGATCGAGAAGTCGGGTCAGCCCGCGTTCGCGGCCGACGACAAGCTGGCGATCGACAACTATCACAAGCAGCTCGACCACGCGACCAAATTCATTCCGACGTGGGTGAAGGTTGCCGTCGCGATCGCGCTGGGCCTCGGCACGATGGTCGGCTGGAAGCGGATCGTCGTGACCGTCGGCGAGAAAATCGGCAAGCAGCATCTGACGTACGGACAAGGCGCATCGGCCGAACTCGTCGCGATGCTGACGATCGGCGCCGCCGACGTGTACGGATTGCCCGTGTCGACGACACACGTGCTGTCGTCGGGGGTCGCGGGGACGATGGCGGCGAACGGCTCCGGGCTGCAATGGAGCACGGTGCGCAGCCTCGTGCTCGCGTGGGTGCTGACGCTGCCGGCGTCGATCGTGCTTGCCGGCGGGCTCTACTGGTTGTTCCGGTCGATGGCTTGATTCACGTTGCGACGGGTGGCCGGTGTGAGCCGGCCGCCTGTCGTGGAAGATTCGCCGCTCGCTTCTTCGCTTCTTCGCCTCTCCGCTTCTCCGCCTCTCCGCACTGATACGTCGCCGCCTTCGATGTGTCCGTGCGCGTCCTGTGCCTTTCCCTCTTGCTTCCGAATTGAAGCGCAAGATCTGGAGCGCGTCTGCACACGAACGTCGCTAGACTGGGTTCATCAACTTTCTTCGTGGCTCCAACCGTGCACGCAATGCTTCCGGGCATTCCGCACGGCTCGGCGCCACATCGCTGACAAACCAAGGGACGCCCGTGAACATCGCCGATCTGCAACCTGCCGTCGAATCGCCGGACATCGCACAACGCGTCGACGCCATCGACTGGCCGATTGTCGGCGCCGAGCTCGATCGCTATGGATGCGCGCGTGTGCCGGGCCTGATTTCGACGAACGAATGCGATGCGCTCGCGTCGCTCTATCCACGGGATGCGCTTTATCGTTCACGCGTCGTGATGGCGCGGCACGGATTCGGCCGCGGCGAATACAAGTATTTCGCGTACCCGCTGCCCGCGGTCATTGCCGAGCTTCGCACGACGATCTACCCGCATCTCGCACCCATCGCGAATCGCTGGAACCAGGCACTCGGAATCAACGTCCGCTATCCGAACGACCACACGACATTCCTCGATCGCTGCCGGGCGGCGGGGCAGACGCGACCGACGCCGCTGATCCTGCAATACGGTCCCGACGACTACAACTGTCTCCATCAGGATCTTTATGGCGAGCACGTGTTTCCGCTGCAGGTCGCGATCCTGCTGTCGGCGCCGGGCCGCGATTTCACGGGCGGGGAATTCGTGTTGACGGAACAGCGGCCACGCATGCAATCACGGGCGGAAGTGGTGCCGCTGATGCAAGGCGACGCGGTGATCTTCGCCGTGCATGGCAGACCCGTGCAGGGGACGCGCGGCGTCTATCGCGTCAACCTGCGCCACGGCGTGAGCCGGATTCGCAGTGGCCACCGCCACACGGTCGGCATCATCTTTCATGACGCGCAGTGACGGCAGCGAGGACGAGCGTGGTGTCGTCCCGACGTTCGTCACGCGGATGATTTCTGGTTCACGCGGGGAGCACCCCGCTACGCTACTGCCCCCACGCCCGCAGCAGGGACAAAGGGCCGACTGCGCTGACAGTCAGGCCATCGCAACCACCACAACGGATCGACGTTTCGGGTGAGCGACGAAAAACAGTCGCGCTCACCTGTCGCGGTGCAAATTGGATGCGCCGCTCGACCTACCCTCGCGCCACACTCGCCCGCAGCCGGTCGCCTGCATCGGATGCCAGCCGCGCATAACCCGGCAACGTCAGCAGCGCGAGCACGCCGGCCGCGACGAACGCCCAGCGGAAATCGTCGAGCACGTAATGCATGCCGGCGGCATCGCCGCGCACCAACGCCGCGAGCCGCAGCGACAATGCACCGAACGCGATCCCCATCCCGATCGTCATCTGCTGTGCGGCACTCCACAGCGTGCTGGCTGCACTCGTCTGATGCGCCGGGATATCCGCATAGGCGAGTGTCGCGAGCGTCGTGAACTGCATCGACCGCGTGAGTCCATAGACGAATACGACGAGCAGCGTGATTGCCAGCGGCGTCGACGCGGTCAGCCAGCCGCACGCAATCGTGAAGATGCCGACAATTGTCACGTCGACGAGCGCAACGCGCCGGAAACCATATCGGTCGAGAATCCACGACGTTCCCGCCTTCATCCCCAGATTACCGAGCGCACTCGCGAGCAGCAACAGGCCGGACTGGAACGGCGACAACCCGAAGCCGATCTGGAACAACAGCGGCAGCAGGTATGGCACGGCGTTGATCGCCATCCGCGTGATCGAGCCGGAGATCACCGTCACCGAGAAGGTCGGCACCTTCAGCGTGGTGAAGTCGAGCAGCGGATGCGCGCAGCGTCGCGCATGCCACCACGCGGCCACGCCGAACAGCACGCTCGCCCCCACCAGGACGCCCGCGCGCATGAAGTCGACATCCTGCTGGCCGGCCGCTTCGGTACCGATCAACAGACAAGTCAATGCACCACCGGCCAGCACGAATCCAGCCCAGTCGAGCGGCCGTTGCTCGTCGGCCCGCGTGTTCCGGACGATCAGCCAGGTACAGACGAGCGCGGCAATACCGAACGGGACGTTCAGCAGGAAGATCCAGCGCCATGACGCATAGGTCGTGATGAAGCCGCCGATCGGCGGCCCGACGACCGGCGCGACGATGCCCGGCCACGTGATCGTCGCGATCGCTCGCATCAGCTTCGCCTTCTCGGTGCTGCGCACGACGATCATCCGTCCGACCGGCACCATCATCGCCCCGCCGACGCCCTGCAGCAGCCGTGCAGCCGTGAACGTCACGACACCTTCGGACAGCCCGCACAGCACCGACGCACCGGTAAAGACGACGATCGCACTCGCGAATACCGTACGCGATCCATAGCGGTCCGCGATCCAGCCGCTGATCGGGATGAACACCGCCAGCGCGAGCATATAGGCGGTCATCCCGAGGCTCAGCGCGTTCGGACCGACACCGAACGAACGCGCCATTTGCGGCAGCGCGGTCGCGATCACGGTCGTGTCGAGGTACTCCATGAAGAACGTTGCGGCGACGAGATACGGCAAGAAGTCGGTCGTCCGACTACCTTGGGCAGGGCTGTCAGTCATGAACTGTGCGAGAGACGGAATACGGAGGATACCGACCGCCAGCGGACGCCTGAAAGCACTGGGAATCGGGACGAATGGCGATATTACCCCGAAGGGCCTGCTCCCCGCTCTGCAGCGCATGCCGTGCGAACGGACTTTATGCGCATAGATTTTTATGACGATTTCGTGGTGCGTTCGTAGAAGGATGCACGCCGATCAGGCCGACAGGGTTCGTCGAAAGACCGGCAGATGAAGCAGGGAATTTTCGCCAGAAGGCGACATTTATCGACCATCTTCGACGAACGTCGCGCATCGTCGATCATCAAAACATCGCCACTGGATGTATCGACATCGACCGGACGCTGACTGAAGGTGGATCGGCGTGGTCCGCAGAGAACGTACCGAGGATATCAACGATGCTTGGTGGCGGATTGCTCGGGGATGGCAGATCCTGATCCACGACCGTCGGCCGCCTCGGCTCCGTTCGCAGTATTGCTTGGCCTGTGCCGTGCATTTCCGCCGCTCAAATGCAAAAACCCCCGCCTTTCGGGCGGGGGTTTCTGGCTTAGGGAGCCTGACGATTACCTACTTTCACACGGGAATCCGCACTATCATCGGCGTAGAGTCGTTTCACGGTCCTGTTCGGGATGGG